>CALDSI010000314.1 GCA_937911395.1 uncultured Labrenzia sp. | reverse complement strand
TGGACCCGTAGGTCGGACCGGTCGTCGACAAGGCCAGTGCCGTGCCGTAGGCGCCAATCCCGAAGAACATGGTATGCGCAAAAGACACGATGCCGGCATAGCCCAGAAGCAGATCATAACTTGCCACCAGAACGATGAAGATGCAGATCTTCGCAGCCGTTTCCAGCGACCGGGTGCCGGGAAACAGGAACGGGGCAAAGGCCAGCGAAATCAGGATGACAAGCAGAAGCACGGCAAGCAGACCGCTGCGCGGTGTGTCGCCGGAAAGAAGTTTGATCAGCATCTGCAGTTCCTCACTTCGCCTTGACGACCGGATAGAGCCCTTGCGGCCGCCACATGAGCACCGCCACCATCAACGCGATGGTTGAAATGAGCGCGACCTTCGGCGCCAGAAACGCTGTGTAGTTCGCCAGCAGCCCGACCAGCAGCGCGCCGATGAAGCAGCCTTCGACGGACCCCAGCCCACCGATGATCACCACGATGAAAACAAGCACCATGATTTCAGAGCCCATATGCGCGGTGATGGTCTCCTGGTAGAGGCCCCACATGACACCGCCAAGACCAGCCAGAGCGGAGCCTGTCATAAAGACAATCAGGAACAGGCGCCGGATCCGGTAGCCGAGCGACTCGACCATCTCACCATTTTCAACTCCAGCGCGGACAAGCAGGCCAATCTTGGTGTTCTTCAAAATGTGGCGCATGCCGAGAAACAGCGCGAGGCCGATCGTGACCGCGACCAGGCGGTACTTTTCAATGGCCGCATCGCCGAGGACAATCGAGCCCTGCAGCGCTTCGGGGCGCGAGAGGTGCATCTCGTCCGGCCCCCAGACCACATGGATCATCTGCTGGGCCACAATCAACCCGCCCATGGTGACAAGGATCTGCTTCAGATGTTCGCCGTAGACCGGCTTTACGATCACCCGCTCGAAGGCATAGCCGAGACCGCCGGTGATCAGCATCGCGGCCAGAATGGCAACCAGCAAAGCACTCAAGTTGAGGAGCACGCTGGGTGAGGCGGTCCAGCCTGCGAGCCAGGCAAGAACTGAGAAACCGACAAACGCGCCGACGGTGACAAACGCTCCGTGACCGAAATTGATCACGTCCATCAGACCGAAAACGACGGTCAGTCCGGACGCCATGATGAAGATCATCATGCCCATCGCAAGACCGGCCACGGTCAGGGTCAGCCAGGTGGACGGATTGCCAATCGCAAGCAGCCCGGCAAGCGCCAGAACCGGAACAAGCATAACTGGCAGCTTGTGCATCAGCTGCTCGGTTACGGGAACCTTCTCGATGCGCGGTTTGATCGTCGTGTCGCTCATTGGTGCGCCTCCAGGCTCAATCCCATCAGCCGTTCCTGCATGTCCGCATTGTCGGCCAACTCCGCCATGCTGCCGGAGTGAATAATCCGGCCATCATCCATGACCGCGACGGTGTCGCCGATGCTCGAGGCCATGGAGAAGTTCTGCTCCACCAGCAAAATTGTGGTGTCGGTGTTCTTCAGCTCGCGCAAGGCATCTGTCATCGCATTGATGATTGCAGGCGCAAGTCCCTTGGTCGGCTCATCAATCAGGATCAGGCGGCGCGGCTCGATGATGGCGCGGGCGACAGACAGCATCTGTTTTTGCCCGCCCGAGAGCGTTCCGGCGGACGAATTCCAGAAACTGCCGATCGGGGGAAAGAGCTCCTTGATCCAGGACAGCCGCTTTGGGTCCATCGTCCCGTTTGCAGCCGCCAGGATCATGTTCTCCTCCACCGTCAGATCGGTGAAGATCCCCATGTCTTCGGGCACAAAGGCAATGCCCCGGCCCGCGATGGCCGGTGTATCCAGCCTGGTGATGTCGTGATCGGCGAAATGGATCTCGCCCTGACTGGCCGTCCAGAGCCCCATGATGGTGCGCAAGGTCGTGGTCTTGCCGGCACCGTTGCGGCCGAGCAGAACGGTGACGCCGCCCTCCGGAACAGTCAGGTCGACACCCTGGAGGATATGATAAGGACCGATATGCGTATGCACACCGGACAGGGACAAAAGCGTATTTGCCATCACGCGGCCTCCGGTATCTTGCCGAGATAGGCTTCCTGCACCACCGGCAGGGCAATCACTTCGGCCGGGTCGCCATCCGCCACCAGCGCACCGTTGTGCAGGACAATGATCCGGTCGGCGAGAGATCGGATGACATCCATCTTGTGCTCGACAAGCAGGATGGTCCGGTCCATGTCCGCTTTCAGCTTACTGATCAACTCCAGGATGACCGGCACTTCGTCGACGCTCATGCCGGCTGTCGGCTCGTCAAACATCAGAACCTGCGGCCCGAGCGCGATCAGCATGGCGACTTCCAGCTTCCGCTGATCACCGTGCGGCAGAGCCGATACGGTCTGATCGGCCTGATCAATCAGCCGGACCTCGTTCAAAACATGATCTGCGCGCTCGATGAGTTCGATATGACTTTCGGCAATGGAAAACAAATCGAAGCCCT
>CALDSI010000313.1 GCA_937911395.1 uncultured Labrenzia sp. | reverse complement strand
TTCAGATTTATAGGCCGGCTTGTTGATGCTCCGGACCAAGCCCTTCAAAAGTTGAGTCAGCCAGCGTCAGCACAACCTTCCGCATCAAGCCGCGGCCGTTCGATTCTCGCGGCGCATCAGATAGGTCAGCCCCGCAAAGATCAATATGGTCAAAAGGTAGAAGGCGATCTCATAAGGCCGGCGTCCATAAAGATCAGAAAAGGCCGTGTGCATCACGATCTGGCACAGACACCGGAAGATCCACATCACTGTTCCCCAGGATACGGTCAGCCAAAGCCCGATCGCCGCCACAAGGTCCAGCACCGCAAAAAAAACAACAGCACCTTGAATGGCAATTGGCATTTCCCAGAACCACATGCCGCGCCATTCAACGATGCCAATGATCCGGGCCCAATAGATCACGCCGCCGCCCATCAGAAGCAGTGCCATCGCGCGCAGATACCAGATCAGCACGGTGCTCCAGGGCGGGCGCGAATAGAAGAGGTCCTGAAAGCTCGTGATCATGGCTGGTCCATTGTGCGTTAGAGCGGCAAGTCTCCGCCTGCCGGTTCCCGGAAATACGCTGCCAGGTCTTCCTTGTCCACTTGATCAAGGCTTGGAGGGGACCATCTCGGGTCCTGGTCCTTGTCGACAAGCACCGCACGCACGCCTTCGTAGAACTCGGAGCCTTTGAGGATTTCGGAGACAATACGGTATTCGAGTTTCATGCATTCGTTGAAACTCAACTCCCCGCCGCGCTGCATTTGCTCAAAGGCGATCAGCACGCTGGTCGGAGATTTTTGCCGGATTGCCTGAGCAGCCTTCAATGCGAACTCGTCGCCGCTCTCATCCAGTTTCGCCAAAATTTCATTCACACTGTCTTCTGAAAAGCAACGCTCAATCGTATCTGCAGCGGCCATCAAGGGCCCTGGCTCAGCTTCAACAGCATATCGGCTGAGCACTGCGTCCACATCGCTGCTTTCCGCAAGCGCGGCTTCTAATACGGGCAAGTCCGTTTCCTTGATGGCGTGGGTCAGCACACCCGTTGTCAGCGCATCGCCCTGCTTCAAACGGCCAGCGGACAAGGCGCAGTAGACACCGGTTTTCTTTGGCATGCGCGGAAGAAAATACGTGCCGCCTACATCCGGGAAAAACCCGATCCCGGTTTCCGGCATGGCGAACATCGTCTTTTCCGTTCCCACGCGGTGGCTGCCATGGGCAGATACGCCAACGCCGCCGCCCATCACAATGCCATTGATGAGCGCGATGTAGGGCTTGGGATACGCCTTGATTTGCGCGTTGAGGAGATACTCTTCCTTGAAGAACTCTCCGAGTCCCTCCATCTCGCCGGCCATCTTCGCATCATAGATGCAGCGGATATCACCGCCAGCGCAGAATGCTTTTTCTCCGGCGCCGGTAATCACCACATGGGCAACGTCCGGATCTTCCGCCCACGCGGTCAGCTGTGCCGCCAGTGCCGAACACATCGGATGGGTCAGCGCATTCAGCGCCTTCGGCCGGTTGAGGGTGACAAATCCGGCCTTGCCGCGCTTTTCAAACAGGATGTCGCTCACTGCATGTCCTTAAGAAGCTGGAATAATGGTCGTGTTTTCGCCGTGAGAAAACGGTCAGTCTTTCAGGAGATGCCGCGAGATGATCAAGCGCATGACCTCATTGGTGCCTTCCAGGATCTGGTGCACGCGGACGTCTCGCAAGAACCGCTCGATCGGGTAGTCCCGCAAGTATCCATAGCCGCCATGCAATTGCAGCGCATCGTTCACCACCTTGAAACCGGTGTCCGTGGCCAGGCGCTTGGCCATGGCAGCAAACTTCGGCGCATCGGGTGTTTTCGCATCCACTTCGGTTGCCGCTTTATAAAGGAGCAGGCGCGCGGCCTCCAACTCCGTTGCCATATCGGCGAGACGGAACTGAAGTGCCTGAAAAGCTGTCAGCGGCTTGCCGAACTGCTTGCGCTCGCGCATGTAGGCAATCGCCTGGTCAAGGCACTCCTGCGCCGGGCCGATCGAGCAGGCTCCGATGTTCAAACGCCCTCCATCAAGTGCGGCCATTGCGATCTTGAAGCCTTGACCCTCGACACCGATGAGGTTGGACTTTGGAACACGGCAATCCTGGAAGTTCACCTGCGCGGTCGGCTGGCTCTTCCAGCCCATTTTCACTTCGTTCGCGCCAAAGCTGAGGCCCGGTGTGCCTTTTTCCACGAGCAAGCAAGAGATCCCGCCCGGCCCTTCGTCACCGGTCCGGACCATCACCGCATAGAGATCGCTGACACCGCCGCCCGAAATAAAGGCCTTCGAGCCGTTGAGGATGTAGTGATCGCCATCATCCTTAGCTGTGGTCCGCAAGGCGGCTGCGTCCGAGCCTGATCCCGGCTCGGTCAGGCAGTAGCTGGTCAGGAGTTCCATAGTGCAGAGTTTCGGCAAAAATTTCTGGCGCAGGGCTTCATTGCCGAACGTATCGATGATCCAGGCGACCATGTTGTGGATCGACAAATACGCAGCGGTCGACGTGCAACCCTTCGACAGCTCTTCAAAGATAAGCGCTGCGTCCAAACGGGTCAGAGCGGAGCCCCCGACATCGTCCCGGACGTAAATTCCGGCGAGCCCGAGTTCGGCCGCCTTGCGCATGACAGGAATTGGGAAATGGCTGTCTTCATCCCACTGCGCGGCATGCGGGGCAAGTTCTTCCCGCGCAAAGCTAGCCGCCATATCGCGAATTGCCCGCCGGTCTTCGTTCAGTTGAAAGTCCACGATATCCTCCCGGGAACCGGTACGGCCGATTCTGGCCATACCGGATGTGTTTGATTTCTGGCGCGCATAAAACCATATTTGACGCGAACGTCAAACAATCTCTTTTTCGTATTTAATTTCAGTTATTTTACAGAATGTTGGACGTCAGAAATCTGCGTGATAATGTGACACAAATGTCCGGCGGACATCCGATCTGAATTTTCTCACCTAAGTGCAGGCCCGTTTTATGCCGTCCCACCGCTCTCTTCCGCCCATCACCTCCGATCACATGGACTCGCTCCTTGCCGGCACCCGCATGCGCCGCAACCGGCAGACCGACTGGTCCCGCCGGCTCATCCGGGAAAACACCTTGACCGTGGATGACCTGATCTGGCCGATCTTCGTCGTCGATGGCGAGAACATCCGCCAGCCGGTTCCGTCCATGCCGGGCGTGGAGCGCCTTTCTGTCGACGAGGCTGTGCGTGATGCCAATCTTGCGGCAGAACTCGGCATTCCGGCGATCGCGATCTTTCCATACACAGACCCGGACCTGCGCGACGATACGGGCTCAGAAGCCCTCAACCCGGAAAACCTCACCTGTCAGGCATGCCGGGCGATCAAGCGCGAAGGTCTGAACCTTGGCCTGATGACGGATGTTGCGCTGGATCCCTATACAAGCCACGGCCATGACGGGCTGATGCACGGCGACAGCATCTTGAATGACGAGACCGTTGATCAACTCTGCCGCCAAGCGCTCAATCAGGCCGAGGCCGGGTCCAATGTGATTGCCCCATCCGACATGATGGACGGTCGGATCGGTGCCATCCGGCAGGCACTCGACAC
>CALDSI010000312.1 GCA_937911395.1 uncultured Labrenzia sp. | reverse complement strand
GATGCCGGTTGGGACATCACCATGATGCTCAACCTCACCGTACCGTTTTTTATGAGCAAGGCCTTTGCGCCCGCCATGAAGGAAAAAGGCTGGGGCCGGATCGTCAATTTCGCCTCACTTCAGACAACCCGGGCATTCCCAGGCGGCATTGCCTATGGCACGTCCAAGGGCGGTACTGGCCAATTAACCCGCGCCATGGCTGAAGCGTGGTCGAAGGATGGGATAACGGCAAATGCAATTGGCCCGGGCTTTTTCCCAACCGAACTGACGGCGGCCGTCTTCGGCGATGAAGACCGGGCCCAGCGCAATGCCGCCCAGACCTGTATCGGCCGCAACGGAACGCTCGACGACATCGACGGGCCGATCCTCTTTCTGTGCTCAGATGCATCCCGTTACGTCACAGGCCAAGTCCTCATGGTCGACGGGGGGTTCACTGCAAAATGAAAGCCCTTGTCTACACCGGCCCGGAAACCCAGGCTTACCGGGATGTTGCTGATCCTACCCCTTCGGAAGGCGATGCGCTTATCAAGGTGGCCCATACCGGCATCTGCGGGTCCGACATGCATGCCTTTCTCGGCCATGATGAACGCCGCCCGGCACCGCTCATTCTTGGACATGAAGTTGCCGGGACCGTTGTATCAGGCCCGCTTGAAGGAAAACGGGTCACGGTCAATCCGCTGGTCACATCGGGAACAAGTGAAGCTTGCCTTGCTGGCCGGGACAACCTTTGCCCGGACCGGCAGATCATCTCCATGCCGCCTCGCGAAGGTGGATTTGCAGAGTATCTGAGCATGCCCGCCGGAAATCTCGTCGTTGTCCCGGATCACATCAGTGACGCGCAGGCTGCGCTGGCCGAACCAATCGCTTGCGGATGGCATGCCGTTCGCCTTGCCAAACGCGCCTTGATGTTAGATCCGGCAGAGGCAGAAGCGCTTGTCATTGGCGGCGGCGCCATTGGTCTTGGGGCCGCGCTTTCCTTGAAGGCCCAGGGCATCACTCAGGTCCGCCTGATCGAACCCAATGCGGAGCGGGCTCAGTTTCTCACGTCATCTTGTGGAATTGAAGTTTTGACCCCGGATCAGGCGGAGACGAGCGGGCAATACGATCTGATCGTTGACGGCGTCGGTTATGCCGCAACACGAGCAACGGCAACCAAACTGGCAAAACCCGGCGGCGTTATCAGTCACATTGGGCTTGGGTCGTCTGACGGCGGCCTCGATATCCGGCGGATGACGCTGCAGGAAATCACCTTCATTGGCACCTACACATATACCGCTGACGATTTCCGCGAGACCGCCAAGGCCATGTTCGATGGCCGGTTGGGCGCTCTCGACTGGACCGAAATCCGGCCGTTGTCCGACGGTCTCAAAGCTTTCAACGACCTGCGCCAAGGTGCGGTCGCTGTTCCTAAAATACTACTCACACCAGATAATTGAGGAGACAATTATGTCTGAAATTCCCCATCTTCTCGTCCACGAACATGCCGACAACGTCGGTGTGGTGGTTGTGGAAGGGCTGACGGCCGGCACCGACATGCTGTGCTGTGTCACCCATGACAATTCCACTTTCCGCCTGACCGCTGGCGCAGACGTGCCGATTGGCCACAAGATCGCGCTGAAAGATCTTAACAACGGCGACACCGCCATCAAATACGGCGAAGACATCGGCAAGATTATCGCAGATATCCCGAAGGGCGCCCACGTCCACACCCACAATTGCAAAACCAAACGCTGGTAAGGAGCCGCCCGAAATGTCTACAAAGTATTCCAACATGACGGTGAAGGCTTACCGGCGCGAAAACGGCCGGGTCGGGGTCCGCAACCACGTACTCATTCTACCCGTCGACGACATCTCCAACGCTGCTTGTGAAGCGGTTGCCAACAACGTGAAGGGTACGCTGGCTATCCCGCATGCCTATGGTCGTCTGCAATTTGGTGAAGATCTGGAGCTGCATTTCCGCACCATGATCGGCACCGGCGCCAACCCGAATGTTGCCGCCGTTGTGGTCATCGGCATCGAACCGGGCTGGACCAAGCGCATTGCCGACGGGATCCGCGAAACCGGAAAGCCCGTCGCTGAATTCTCCATCGAACAGAACGGTGATTTTGAAACCATTCGTCGCGCCTCCTGGGCCGCGAAGGACTTCGTTCACAAGACATCGGAATACCAGCGCGAAGAGTGCTCCATTTCCGAGCTCTGGGTCTCCACCAAATGCGGTGAGAGCGACACAACCACCGGTCTCGGCTCCTGCCCGACAGTCGGCAACATGTACGACAAATTGCTGCCGGAAGGCATCACCGGCTTCTTCGGCGAAACCTCCGAAATCACCGGCGCGGAGCACATCTGCCAGAAGCGAGCGATCAACGAGGAAGTCGGTGAGCGCTGGTACAAGATGTGGAAGGCTTATCAGGATGATGTGATCTTCGCGCACCAGACCGATGACCTTTCCGACAGCCAGCCGACCAAAGGCAATATCGAAGGCGGCCTGACAACCATTGAGGAGAAGGCCCTCGGAAACTTGGAAAAAATCGGCCGCACCTCGCAGTACATCGACATTCTCGATCCTGCCGAGGCGCCGAAGTCGGGCAATGGCCTCTACTTCATGGACAGCTCTTCCGCAGCTGCGGAATGCGTGACCTTGATGGCCGCCGGCGGGGCCGTGATCCACACCTTCCCGACCGGGCAAGGTAACGTCGTTGGCAACCCGATCGTGCCGGTGATCAAGATCACGGCCAATCCGCGTACGGTTCGCACCATGAGCGAACACGTGGATGTGGATGTCTCCGGCATTTTGCGCCGGGAAATGACCATCGATGAGGCCGGCGATGCGTTGATTGAAATGATCTGCCGCACCGCCAATGGCCGGAACACAGCTGCCGAAGCGCTTGGTCACCGGGAATTCTCGATGACCAAACTCTACCGTAGCGCTTAAAACCAGCTGGTCTGGTGGCTGGAAACCAGCCACCAGACTCTCGGCCAAACGGTTAGGGCATCGCCAATACCCAATAATTGCAATAAGTTTCGGCGATCTGTTGTCTTTTGAAAGCATACACACCGATGGAAGCGACTGAACGCCTCAGCCTGTGCAACGCAGAACTTTTGATCAAGTCCGCCTTCCTGGCCGTGGGTGTGCCTGACATAACCGCGCAGTCCGTTGCGAATGCGCTTGTCGCCGCAGAAGCGGAAGGTCAAGTTGGGCACGGATTTTCGCGGGTGGAGGACTACGCCGCTCAAGTCCAGTCCGGCAAAATCGCTGCCTCTGCAGAAGTTGTTATTTCTCACAAGGGAACAAGCAGCCTCCTCGCAGATGCCGGTTTCGGATTTGCCTATCCTGCACTGGACACTGTTATTGAGAGAGGCTCTGAAGTGGCGCTGGAACATGGCTGCGCGACCATGGGCATTACGCGATCCCATCACTGCGGCGCGCTCTCAGTACAGGTCGAAAAACTCGCCAAACAGGGATTGATGGCGATCATGGTGGCCAACGCACCGGCGGCAATGGCGCCGTTCGGGGCCAAGGATCCCGTGTTTGGAACCAATCCGATCGCGTTCGCCGCCCCCCGGCCGGGCAAGGATTCGCTTGTCGTGGACCTGTCTTTGTCACGGGTGGCTCGTGGCAAGGTAATGAATGCACGCAAAGCTGGAAAAGACATTCCGGAGGGCTGGGCACTCGACAAGGATGGCAACCCAACCACAAGTGCCGAAGCTGCGCTCGAAGGCACCATGCTGCCGATTGGCGAAGCCAAGGGCACGGCGCTGGCGCTGATGGTCGAGATCCTGGCTTCGGTCATGACTGGAGCTTCGAAAAGCACCGAAGCATCCTCGTTCTTTTCCGCCGACGGACCACCTCCAGGAGTTGGTCAGTTCCTGATCGCCATGAAGCCGATGGATACAGAACACTTCGCTGCCCGCATTGAGGCACTGCTCGGCTTGATCGAAACCATGGAGGGTGCACGCCTGCCCGGCAGCCGCCGCGCGGCCGCCATCGCCAAGGCCAGAACGGAAGGCATTGATGTACCGGTCCGCTATGTCGATGCGGTCCGAAAGCTTGCAGAAGGTCATGCCTGACCCTGACCAGTGGCGAAGTCAGGCGCGGCTGCAGAAGTTTCAGAAAGGGAGGATTTCGATCCGATGTACAAGCATGTCCTGATACCGGTCGCTCTTGATCATGAGACACTGATCGCCCGAAAGCTGGAAAACGCCCGCCATCTACTAGCGGACGGCGGTCAGATCACGCTTGTGACCGTCCTTGAGAATATTCCGGGGTTCGTTTCTGAATTCGTGACCATGAAGGTCGACAATCATCTGACAACCAAAGTCGAAAACAAGCTGCGCGAGGCAACGGGCGGCGATGACAGCATCCAGTGCAAGGTCGTGAGCGGGAAGCCGGGGGTGCAGATTGCAGCCTTTGCCGAGGAAAACGATGTCGATCTCATCATCGTCGGATCACATCACCCCACCGCACAGGATTATTTCCTCGGATCAACCGCATCGCGCGTGGTTCGTCGGGCCGGGTGTTCCGTCTTTGTGGTTCGGGATTAGGTCGACGGCAACTTCAGCCGTGCGCGTTAAACAGTGAACTGTTAAACGCTCACTTCCGTAAGCACCAAAAGCAAATTGCTTCGGAGATCTGTAATGCCGCGTTTCGCCCCTGCCGCTGTTTTCATTTCCGGTATCCTCACTGCAACCGGCCAAGCTGTCGCGGCTGATCCTGCGACGCAGACGGGCAGCGCCCATAATTTCAACTTTGAACTCGCAAACGGCCTATCCCTGCCGATGAAGGAATTCGAGGGCAAGGTGGTCCTTGTGGTCAACACGGCAACGGCCTGCGGTTTCAGTGGCCAGTTGTCCGGACTTCAAGAGCTGCACGAGAGATACGCTGATCAAGGCCTTGTCGTACTCGGCGTGCCATCGAATGACTTTGGCGGTCAGGAACCGCGCAAAGACGGCGAAATTGCTGCCTATTGCGAAGCGAAATACGGCGCAACTTTCCAGATGACCGCGAAGACGTCCGTGCGTGGGGATACCGCGCACCCGTTCTATCAATGGGCTGTTGAGGAGCTTGGCTCGCTCGCGCGGCCAAACTGGAACTTCCACAAATACCTCGTTGGTCCGGACGGGTCTTTGGTGACCTGGTTTGGAACTCCTGCGAAACCGACATCAAAGGCGGTCGTGGCCGAAATCGAGAAACATCTCGACCAATTGCCGGCTGACCAAAGTTCCTAATGCAGGGTCACGCTTTTTCCAGGCTCGCCTGACAATGCGGGTACCGGTTGAAGCGGACCTTTGCAAACATTCGATAAAGCACGCCCGCAAGCTGGTATATCCCCGGAATGGACACAAAGCTGCTGAGCAATGACCATCCCGAGAATTGACGCCAAAGTGCAATAAAGGCGTCAACTTCGGTCCGCATCACACCCTCTGCATCTCGGACATGCATGAACATCAGCGCTTCAGCCTGGGAAACGCCCGTACCGTCCAGCTGCGCAGGATCGTTGGCGATGTCGTGCCACAAGATTGGGTGTTTCGGGGTCCGCCGCTTGAAGAAATTGATTTCCTTGGAACACAAGCCGCACTTGCCGTCGTAATAGACCGAGATCACCAAACCACTCCTTGTTATTGGCTGTATTTTTTACGACCGAAAAAACGGGATGGATTGGGTTTGGCACAGGACACTGTCACCTGTGCGGATTCGTCTCAGCTGCCCTTCTTTGTGTGTTCGTAAGTCGCATCCAGACGAGACCAGAGATAATCAGCACCGGAGATCGGCGCATATCGAGGTGGCCTGTCGGTGCTCACGCACCCTGGAAGGCAGGAGACTTCGACATCCGGGTTCGGGTCGAGAAAAAACGCAATCGAATACCGCTCGCGGCCGCTACTGTTCACGACGCGATGCGGCGTAGAGACATAGACATCGTTGGTCCAGCGCATTAGGCAATCGCCAATATTGCATATGAACGTGCCGTCGATTGTCGGGGCTTGGATCCATTCACCGTCCCGGCGCCGGACCTCCAGTCCGCCAACCTCGTCGGGGAGCAAAATGGTGATGTTGCCATAGTCCGTATGGGTTCCAGCCCCAATTTGTCCGGCCGCAGCATCGGCAGGCTGGGGCGGATAGTGAAGCAGGCGCAGGGTTGCCATTGGCGCGTTCAGCGTGTCTTCGAAAAAATCAGGTGCTGCTTTCAGATCAAGCGCGATGGCCCGATGGATCGTCCGGCCAAGCCCCCAAACAGCATTGAAGTATTTGAGGGCCGTGTCCCGCCATCCCGGTATATGCGGCCATTGGTTTAGTGCCCGGAAAGGTTCTGTGGCCAAAATACGCGGATCATCCGGCGCGAGCTCAAGGCCGACATTAAAAGCTTCCTTCAGATCCGCCGGTTTGGAGGGATCAAGGTTTTCGCCCTCCATCGGAACATAGCCACGGTTGGTCTTGTGGAAGTGCTTCGTCAGCGCCAGTTTATCGGCTTCAGGCAAAGCAAACAAGGCATGGGCAGCCGCATTGGTTGCAGCAATCAGGTCCGCATCAATGCCATGGTTCTTCACATAGAAGAACCCGGTCTCCCGTGCCGCATGGCCGATCTCTTGCGCGGCTTGTTCAAGCCCACCGGACGCACCGTCCACCAAATCGCCCAAGTCGATGATTGGAATATGCGCATTGTGCAAGAGAAAATCCTTTCAGGAAATCGGCATACCGACGGCACACCGCGGTCCCTGACCTTCCAACTCTGGCTCGACCCTCGTCAAGGGTGTTCCGGTCGGTTTGCCGGATCTTCCTTTGGAGCGCGCCGCAGCTCGGCCAGTTGGCGCGTGTAGGCAGCGATTTCCTCCAATACCGTCTGCGCCGCCACACTATCCCGATTGCCCAGCGCGTCGCGAAGACGGTCATGAAGGCCGGCAATGTGCTTCTTGTCGCGGAGCCGGTAGACCAGCATGTTCATCAAGGGCTGCATGGCCTCGATCGCACCCGAGACCTGAAACATCAGCAACGGGTTCCCTGTTGCCTTGGCAATGACCGAGTGAAAGCGAACATCTGAATCGCAGAAGTCTTCGTCCGACAGATCCCCGCTTTGAAGGCTGATCTCCCGGGCCATCGCCGTCAGATCGTCGTCGCTGCGGTTTTCGCAAGCGAGTGCCAGACATGAGGATTCAAGCAGGTATCGGGCCTCGATGGCATCTTCGAACGGGATGTTGTTCATGCCGATGAGAAGCCGGGTCGTGCCCACCAGATCGCCGCGAGCTTCATCAAACGTGAGGCGGTTGACAAAAGCGCCGCCGGACGCGCCCCTTTCTGAGCGAATGAGGTTCTGGGCCGCAAGACGTTTCATCGCTTCGCGCACAGTTGCCCGGGACACACCGAACCGATCAGCGAGTTCTGTTTCACTCGGCAAACGCTCTTCGACGCTCAACGCGCCATCTAGAATGGCCTTACGGATCGCATTGGCAATCTGGGTCGACAAACCCTCCTTGCGGATCGCCTGATATTCGATTGCCAATGGTGTCTCCTTTGCACGCACCCGTCCCCGGTGCCTCTCTACAAGACTAGGCCCGGCTCTGGAACAGGGTCAATGCAAATATTTTAAATGTCAGACAATTAATTATTTGACTTTTTCAACAGATGCGCTCAGCCTTTTCTCAACGATATGGGAGGAAATTGGGTGCAGATCGCCCTTCACTTTGCTGACCGGCGCCAGGCCGCTTGGATTGCGTTCTTTGTCGCGGTTCTAGCAGCGTGGGCAGCACTGTTCCTGATGCAGCCGGATCTCGAACTGCCTGCGGGCTGGCAGGCGCTTGGCCTGGATTACCTGGCATCTCTCTGCCGTCCGGCTGCAGACACAAACCTTGCGGGACTGATCGCAATGTGGGGCTTGATGTCCCTTGCCATGATGGCACCGACCGTTGCCCCCGCGCTGAAAACCTATCTCGATCTCACCCATACGCAAGGCGCCACAATCGCCGGTTTCTCGGCGCTGCTTGCAGGATATCTGCTCGTCTGGATCGGCTTTTCTGTTCCCGCAGCCGTTCTGCAGGCGGCTCTGGACACGCAAGGCTGGCTGGACCCCTTCGGCCGCAGTTCCGAAGTCTATTTGACCGCGGGCCTTTTGGCGCTCGCCGGAGCGTACCAGTTCAGCCGACTAAAAGAAGCCTGTCTCAACCAATGCCAGAGCCCGCTGCTGTTCTTCATGGGCAAATGGCAAGACGGGCTGCCGGGCGCTTTCCGGATGGGGCTGCACCTTGGCGCAGTCTGCCTCGGTTGCTGCTGGGCTCTCATGCTGTTGGCCTTTGTGGCCGGCACTATGAACCTCGCCTTCATGGGCCTCGCGATGGTGCTGATGGCCTTTGAAAAACTCCCGCAGCTCGGCCGTTACCTGACCGCGCCTGTCGGTTTTGCACTTCTGGGATCTGCCGCCGCGATCCTCATTATCGAACTCATAAAACATCTATAACGGAGACAAGAATGACTGGATGGGCCATCCGTGGGGAATTGATCCTCAACTGCAACTGCACCGTTTTCTGCCCGTGTGTCGTTTCGCTTGGCAAACACGCGCCGACAGAGGGCTACTGCCAGGCCTGGGCCGGTGTCCGGATCGACGAAGGTCATTACTTGGGTGAAGACCTGTCCGGACTGAATGTCGGTCTCGTCCTCGAAATCCCAGGTCTGATGGCGCGCGGCAATTGGAAAGCCGCGGCCTATATCGACGAACGCGCCTCGGAAGCCGCCTATGATGGCCTTTTGAAAATCTTCTCCGGTCAGGCCAAGGGCACAACAGGCCTGTTCAAGGTCCTGGGCAGCGAATTTCTCGGCGCTGAACGCGCACCGGTGTCTTATGAAAACGAAGGCAAGAAGCGCCGCCTGATTGTTGGCAAGGCGATCAAGGGCGAGGTCGTTCCGGTCGGCGGGTCTGATCCGGACCAGGATATCGTGGTCACAAACACCGAATACTGGATGGGCTCGGACATCACGGTCGCGACCGCCACGCAGGGCCGTGTGCGTGCCTATGGCCGTGTTTGGGACTTTGACGGCCGCAGCGCCGAAATCTGTCAGATCGACTGGTCCGGACCAGCCGTCGAACAGGCCGCATAGGGAGGACCCGGCATGCAGGTCCCGTCTCTGTCCATCTCCCGGCGCACACGCAAGACACCGTTCTCGCGCCGTGTCCAGGAAGCCGGTGTCAAAGCCTACACCGTCTACAACCATATGCTTCTTCCGACTGTCTTTGAGTCGGTGGAAGAGGACTATAAGCATCTGAAATCAAAAGTTCAGATCTGGGACGTGTCCTGCGAACGCCAGGTCGAACTCTGGGGCCCGGACGCCGGGCGTCTGGCACAAATGCTGACACCGCGGGACCTGTCAGACATGGCCCTCAACCGGTGCTACTACACGCCGATGGTCGATGAGACCGGAGGAATGCTGAACGATCCGGTCACAACGAAACTTGCCGAAGACAAGTACTGGGTGTCGGTTGCCGACAGTGATCTCCTGTTCTGGATCAAAGGGCTTGCGCACGCATTCCGCCTGGAAGTCGATGTCGACGAGCCAGACGTTTCCCCTTTTGCCATCCAGGGCCCCAAGGCTGAGGACCTGGTCGCCCGGGTCTTCGGCGAACGCATCCGGTCCATCCGGTTCTTTCACTATGACTATGTGGAGTTTGAGGGCC
>CALDSI010000311.1 GCA_937911395.1 uncultured Labrenzia sp. | reverse complement strand
GGCTGCAGCATCAGGGTGCGATCCGTTTCGGTCATGATCCCTATCTTGAAGATGCACGGCTCACGGCCGCTCTGTCCGGTCGGCCAAAACCCTAAGTCTCTCTTGCGAAATACACTCATTCGCGTCCGGTCTTTCGAAACGGCCCTTCATATATGTCGTCTTCCAAGGTGCCGTATTCAGCCAACTCTTCGATCTTCTCCTGCGCCATGTAGCGGGCGAATTTTTCTTGCGGCAGTCTCAGGTGAATGGCTCCGATATAGATCACCGTTGCGAACACTGCGATCAGAAGAATGTCCGGGCCGAGCGGCAAAATTCCAGATCCGCCCCCAAAGGAGCCCAGATAAGAAAATACAACAATCCCGATGAGATAGGGCACCAGCCAGGACGCCTCCCGCCAATCGAGGCTGGCGTAACCAATGTGATATCCGCGGATCATCAGAAGCCCAAATCCTGCGGCAAGGCTGAGCCCCAAATGAAGCATTGTATGCCAGCCGGTCCAGTAGATGATCAGCGTTGCAACGATAAAAGCCAGACAGCCAAGAACTGGCGCGGCGGGCAAGGTGAAGGCACGGGGCGCATCAGGAAGCAGCTTCCTTAAGGCGACCACAGCGATCGGTCCGACAATGAAGGACAGAACGATGGTCGAGGTGTTCAGTGCAAGCACCTCATCGAAGGGGAGCGCAAAGAAAAAGAGCGCTGCGACCGCAAAATTGACGAGCAGCGAAAACAGCGGCACGCCCTTGTCCGACAACGTTTCCATGAATTTCGGGAACAGCCCGTTCTGAGCCATAGCAAGCCCCAGCCGCGCGTTGGACCCCACCGAAACGAGCCCGGAGGCGAAACTGGAAATCCTGGCTGTCGTGTCCAGCAAGCTGACGACCCATAGAGCTCCAACGGCTGTGGCAAGTGCCGCGAGAGGGCCGAGGTCGCCGCCGAAATGCAGTCCTGACCAGCCGTTTTGCAACTGGGCTGCATCCAATGCACCAAGGAATGCTATCTGTAACCCGCCATAGACAAACAGGCAGATCAACAGGCTCAGGATCAGCGCCAGCGGGATGTTAACCTTCGGATTTTTCGCCTCACCGGCCAGGTCGATGACATGCCGGAAGCCTAGGAGCGAGAAAATCACACCGCCAGAAGAGATGGCGGCGAGGATGCCCTTTAGACCCTCCGGTGCAAAGCCGCCATGGTTTGTGAAGTTGGACGGCTTGAAGCTGAGACTGATGATTACGACCGCCAGGAGAACCGGCACCAGGATTTTCAGCCAGGTCAATGCCGTGTTGATCCGGGCGAAAAGCTTGACGCCAAATGCGTTGATCACGGTGAAAACGGCCAAGAGCACCAGGGCGACTGCGAGCCCTCCGGTGCTAAGCTCGTTGTCGCTGGAATAAAGCCAGGGGGCCAAGGTCTTGGAATACCGAAGGATAGCCTCGACCTCGATGGTGGCTGCCGTGTTGTAGCCAACCCAAGCGGTCCATCCCATGGCCATGGAGACGACTGTTCCATGAGAAAATTGAGGCACCCGGCCGATGCCGCCAGCGACCGGCAGAATTGTGGAGATTTCCGCAAAGGTGATCGCAATCAACAGCATCGCGACACCGCCGATCAACCAGGCAATCAGCGAGGCCGGACCTGCAGATTGCGCGGCGATCATCGGAACAAACAGCCAGCCTGACCCGAGAATGCCGCTGATCGCGACAAACGTAAGGCCAAGCAGACCAATGTTGCGTTGCATATGTGCCAAACGACACCCCCAGACTTTGAACTTCAGCTTAGCCGAAGGGACAGCCGGATCAAAAGGTGTTTGGCGACGAGTTTTTTGCTTCTGTTCGGCGTTTGCAGCCGCAGTCCGGATTGCATTGATGTGGGACTTGTAGGCGGCGACTGTGCCGCCCGTGAAAACGGCGGATCCGGCAACGAGGACGTTGGCACCTGCTGCTGCAACCAGCGGAGCGGTCTCGGGCGTGACGCCGCCGTCGATCTCCAGATCGATTGGTCTATCGCCGATCATTTGTTTGATCCGGGCTGTTTTTTCCACCATGGCCTCAATGAACTTCTGACCGCCGAAGCCCGGGTTCACAGTCATCACAAGGATCAGGTCGAGCCGGTCGAGCACGTACTCCAAAACGCTTTCCGGCGTTGCCGGGTTGAGCGACACGCCTGCCTTCTTGCCGAGGGCACGAATGGCCTGCAGCGACCGGTCCAGATGCGTCGTTGCTTCGGCGTGCACGGTGATGATGTCCGACCCGGCTTTTGCAAAGGCTTCCAGGTACGGATCGCAAGGTTCAATCATCAAATGCGTGTCGAACACCTTGTCTGTGTGCGGGCGCATCTTGGCAATGACATCCGGGCCGAAAGTGATGTTCGGAACGAAATGGCCGTCCATCACATCAAGGTGGATCCAGTCTGCTCCCGCCTCGACAACATCGCGGACTTCCTGGCCGAGCTTGGAAAAGTCAGAGGCAAGGACGGACGGTGCAATAATAATCTCGCGCGGCATTTACGGATCTCCTGCGGGCGGCGGCAACGCCGGTCATAGACTGTTGGCGCCGCGCTACCACGTGTCCGGCAGACCGGCAAGTCAAAGAGCTCGCTCCTAATCGGTTAAACTGTTCACAGCCGTCCGGAGATGGCGAGAAACCGGCCGTCAGGCCCTTCAAAGCCGTGGGTTGCCATGTGAACGATCACCGTGATGACAGGTGGCTTGTCTTCCGGGAAATAGCTGACGACCTTGTCTATCCGGTAGCCGACAGGGCACCCGCGGCTTTTCGGGAGGCTTTTGTCCAGGTGCCGGACGCGCGCTTCTCCGCCATAGATCGTGTTGAGCTGGAACCCCTTGGTGGCCGCGCCATAGCTGGCACACGTGTCGTCGGGCAGGGGAAATTCCATCAACTGGATCTCCATCGGCTCATCGATTGGGGGGACGACGGGTCGCAGATTGACCTTCATGTTGAAAGGATTGGCGGAGATTTCCGTGATCGGATTGCTGCCGACTGTCAGTCCGTGGCCATCAATACCGAGGGAATTGAGAAGCGGGTCTGCAGCGGCCCTGTTGGCGGCCCGGGCAGCCTTCAGGAGCGCCACAGGATTGTAGCCGTTGCTGTCGTCGATTTCATCGCGGCGGCGAAACGGAGACGGGCTCACCCATTTGTCCTCATGGACATCGATCACGAATATCTCTGAATAGGGAAAACCGGAGCCGTCCTGAATTCCTGACTGCTCAAAGGCAAAGTAACGGCCATCTTCAGAGTAGCCGAGAATGTCCAAACGGGCCTGATCGCCAGCAATGGCTGCCGACATCGAGCCTGTTATGAACGCAAGATAAGCAACGAGCAGTTTGCAGAAACGCATGACCGGTCTCCCTTCGATTTGTTCAAGAGAGTATCGCCGGGTTTTAGGTCTGTCAGGTCTGCGGCGTCACAGTTTTGAGCTTTAGTCCGCAAAACCATCCGACAAACGGTTTCAGGACCATCGGCAAAATATAGATCGGGAATTGTCCGACTGCGAACCAAAGCCACGTGAGCTCTGGCAGTGTTCCGCCAAAGGCGGCGGCCATCAGCCCCATGTTGCGCGTGCCGCAAGTGTGCGCAATTGCATAGGCATCTTCCCGGCTTGCGGGCGAAAACAGGAGCAGGGTCACACCGATCTGTGCAAAGGCGAGGCAGAAAGTGATCGCGGTCAAGCCGAGCGTAAAGCCAGGTTTGTCTGCAAAACTCGCCGCAACGCCATCCATCGCCGCAATCGCAAAGATCAAAAGGAGGAGAACATTCAAGCCGCTGATCATGTTTGCGCCGTTTGCAATCCGTTCCTGTCCGGCAATCCGGCGGATGACCATTGCGGTAAGAAACGACCCAACAAGCAGAAATGACAGTTGCGCAGCCAAGCCACCGATACTCAGCGGCAAGGCGTCCCCCAGCATCAACTCGCCGATGAAAGGTGCTGAAAGCGGCGTGATGATCAGGGCCGCAACGGAAAGCGCAAGGCTGAGCGTTCCATTCAGTCCCAGGAGATAAATAAAGGCGGGTGCCGCCATAACCGGCGGGGCGGCCGTTGAGATGAACAAGGCCAGCACAAGCTCAGGTCCAAGCGTTTCCGGGCCAATAAGCTGAACGGCCGCAAAAGCAATCAGTGGCACACCGAGCATCATCCAAACGAGTGCGGTGAGGAGAAGGGGCGGGCGTTTCAAGCGCAACTTGATGGCTTCGATATCGACCCTCAAGAAAGCCAGCACCAGCAGGCTAAAGACCGAAGCACCGAGATAGGGGCGCAGATGTTCCGACAGGGCCGGGAGCGCCATGCCGATAAAGATACTCACAGCCAAAGCGGCCGTTCCATGCTGGCCGATCCATGCCACAGCTATCGCGAGCATCCGAATCATCTAAAATCAACTCCTGAAAATCGCGTGGGCAGGGACTTGCGGTTCTTTTAAGGGATCTTGACCGGACTTGCCAATCACGATGGCGTCCTGCCGTCGGACTGTGGGCCATGACAACTTCGAAACAGATGCAGACATTTGATGTGATGGTTCTGGGAGCCGGAATTGTGGGTGTTTCGACCGCAGCGCATTTGCGCAGCCTTGGCCTGGATGTCGCTTTGATCGACCGGAAGCATCCGGGCGGAGAAGCTTCTGCAGGCAACGCAGGCGTCGTCCAGCACAATGGGTTCGTCCCACAAGGTCTGCCGAAAAACCCGGTGGCATTCCTGAAGTCATCCTTCAACCTTGGCGGTCCGTTCTCGTACAGGCCAATCACCTTGGCGAAGATGCTCCCATGGATTCGGCAGTATGTGCAGGCAAGTTACGGCGAGGCTGCTGATATGTATTGCCGGGCCATTATGCCGCTTCGCCAACAGGCGGTGAAAGCGCATCTTGATCTTGCGGAGCAATCAAATGCCGGCCGGTTCTACCGGAAGGGGGGCTGGCTGCACCTGTACCGGACGCCGGCCAGTTATGACGCAGATGATATGTCCCGGTACTACGCCCGGATCTACGGCGTCGATTACAAGGAAATGGATGGCGCAGAAGCCAGTGTTCTGGACCCTGGGTTGCAGCTTACAGGCATGAAAGCCGTGCATAGGACCGAAAGCTGGACGGTCTCCAACCCGGCTGCTGTCGTCGATGCGTTCTGGCGGGGATACATCCAAAACGGCGGTCAGTATTTTCGGGCAGACGCCAAAAAGTTGATCCGCCAGAGAGGCGGGTGGAGCCTGGAGGGAGAACGCGGGCCCGTTTTCGCCCGCAATG
>CALDSI010000310.1 GCA_937911395.1 uncultured Labrenzia sp. | reverse complement strand
CGCAGAAAGCACCTGGCCGGCCATCAAGGCGCGCGATCTTCTGGAGATCGAATGGGACGACAGTGCAGCCGAGACCCGCTCCACTGACGCAATGATGACCGAACTCAAGGACATGACCACCAAGCCGGGCCTCAAGGTGCGCGAAGATGGCGATGTCGATGCTGCTTTGGAGGCGTCGGCAAAGGTCATGGAAATCGACTACGATTTCCCGTTCCTTGCCCACGGCGCCATGGAGCCGCTGGATATTGTCGGTGAATTCGATGGTGAAACGGCACAGTTCTGGTTTGGCTCGCAAATCCCGACCATCGACCATAACGTTGCCTCTACCATCCTCGGCATTCCGTTCGAGAAGGTCAGCATCAACACATTGTGGGCAGGTGGATCTTTTGGACGCCGGGCGCAAGGGGATGCGCATCCAGTCTCGGAGATTTCCTTCCTGTTGAAGGCGATGCGGGAAGCCGGCATGGAGCCGCGGTCGGTGAAGATCGTTTGGACCCGTGAAGACGACATGGCTGGCGGTTACTACCGTCCAATGTCAGCCCACAAGATCAAGGTTGGTCTCGACGGCGACGGCAATGTCACGGCGGTGAAATACAACATTGCGGCCAAGTCCATCATCAAGGGCACTGCCTTTGAGCCTATGCTGATGCCAAATGGTGTGGATCACAACATGACCGAAGGGGCATCCGATACCACCTATTCGTTCCCGATGATGAACATGGATCAGGCATTCCAGGAAACACCGGTGCCGGTTCTATGGTGGCGGTCCGTGGGGCACACCCACACAGCCTATGTCATGGAAACGATGATCGACCGGATCGCCAAGGAAACCGGCAAGGATCCTGTGGCGCTGCGGCTTGAACTTCTTAAGGACGACCCGCGCAAGACGACTGTGTTGAAGCTGGCTGCCGAGAAGGCCGGTTGGGACACGCCGTTGCCGGAGGGCCGTCATCGCGGTGTTGCCGTTCACAAGTCCTTCGGGTCTTATGTGGCGGAGGTTGTCGAGATTTCCTTCCGCGAGGATGGCACGGTCAAGGTGGAAAAGGTTACAGCGGCCGTCGACTGCGGCGTGCCGGTCAATCCGGACAACATCCGTGCACAGGTTGAAGGCGGCATTGGCTACGGTCTTGGCGCGATCCTGCGCAACCAGGTGACGCTCTCCGACGGCTATGTCGAAGAGACAAACTTCGATACTTATGAGTCGTTGCGCATTTCCGACATGCCCGAAATCGACGTGCACATCGTTGCCTCGACCGAAGCTCCGACCGGGATCGGTGAACCGGGAACACCGCCAATTGGCCCGGCTGTGGCCAATGCAATTGCGGCTGCAAAGGACGAGTGGATCACAAGTTTGCCGTTCACGAAAGCCGGTCTGGTCTAGGACGGATCAGATGAAGAATGCGAAAGGCCGCCCTTAAGGCGGCCTTTTTGCTTTTATGGGATCAGAGCGTTGTTACGCCCTGCGCAGGGCAACGATCCCGGCAATGGCGAGACCATACAGCAAGTGCCCAAAGAATGAGGCAAATGCCAGATCCCCAAAACCCAGGAACGCGGGAAAGCCGGCCACCAGATGTGCCATCACATACATGGCAAAGACCCAGAGGCCGATGCCGAAACCAGCCCCGGTGAGTGACCAGGGAAACTCGACCGGCAGAAGCCGGGCGATGGGGTGCGCGACAAAAAGGTATCCGAGCGGATAGATGATGAGCCCGGTTGCTATGTGGATCGGCTCCGCCAGAAAACTGGAAGATATCCCGAAACTGGATTTGATAAGGCCGGCAGGCTCCAAGGGTCCTCCGATCAAAAGAGGTGTTACACCCCGTGCCCAAACTTCCCAGACACCGGTTGCAACCAAACCGGCGAGGAACAGAGTGATGGCTGTGGCTGGGGTAAGAGGAGGTAGGAGGTGCGGCGCACTTGGGCCGCGGCGGCGGGAGCCGCTGTAATCAATACTCGTCATGACGATCTCCGGGAGTTTCTGTTCGGCAGAAAAGCCGGGACCAACCCCGGCACCCTGTGAAATGGGGATTGAAAGCGTCACGTTCAATTCACAGCTGAGTTAGGAACTGATCGGTTTGGCAAAGCACTTATGCGCCCGACGCAACTCTTCCTGTCATGATCCCAAACCGTACCGCTCCAGGATAGTCTGAAGAGATCCATCGGACCGCATCACGTCAAACGCCTCCCGAATCGGCTGGGGGATTTCCTCGGGCGTTTCGAGGGTTGCAGCTATGGAAACGTCGAAGCGGTCCAGAACTACGCCAGGAACCAATCGCTTCGGGTCGAGCCCTTCTCGTTCCATTGATCGGA
Source organism: uncultured Labrenzia sp. (assembly GCA_937911395.1). Taxonomy (GTDB): domain Bacteria; phylum Pseudomonadota; class Alphaproteobacteria; order Rhizobiales; family Stappiaceae; genus Roseibium. The sequence goes on along the minus strand of CALDSI010000310.1, from coordinate 2,779 downwards.
GTGCCAGCATTTTAAAACTGATCATTGCGTTCGAGTTGCCATATGCCAACATCTTCACCATGGAAAAATTGTCTGGCGCGACATCCAGACTTTGAAGCCCCAGCCGGATCCCGAGCTCTTCCATTGCAGATCCGCCCTGTACCGTAATGCTTGGGAGTTTCCGCGCAGCCTCGAGTGTCAGGACGGGGCCGTCGTCAATGGTGAAAAGTCGCACTTCTTCGGTCAGGATCGGGACGACCCATTTGTATCGTTTTTCGCGGTCCGGAGTTCGGGCCAAGGGAGCCATCAGGACGTTTTCGCCCTGTTTCAGGGTTTCCATCGCTCTGCGCCAGGGCAGTGAAACAATTTCCAAAGGGGCACCCAGACGCGACAGAAGTTCGCGCACCACGTCAATGACAAATCCGGTTCGGCCTTCATCAGATGGCAGGGAGTAGGGCGGCACTTCCGCGGTCACAAATATATAGCGTTGGGCAGCAATCGACGTATTCAGCGGGCCTAAGCCCAAGCTTGAGCAAATCCCGAAAACCACCTGTCTGCGTGTAACTCGCCTTCCGGCCATTTTTCGCGTCCAGCAACTCTACATTGTTTGTAGTTGGTGCACTGACGTTGGGTGGCAAGGCGAATCTCTTTGTTTGTTGCACCTGCCGCTGTCTTGCGGCCTTGGTGACCGCGCCGTTTTTTAAACACTCAACCGGGAAACTCGCCCATGTCGAAGGGGTCTGTTTGGATCTGACGGCTGATCCCAAACCGCTGTCGATAGCCGACGGGTGTCAGGCCGGTCAGCCGGTGGAAGACTTTCCGGAATGCCGCAGGGTCTGAATAGCCTACATCCCAAATAATTTGGTCAACTGTTTTTTCAGTGAGTTCCAAATACTCCCTTGCCTTGGCAATCCTGGTGTTTTGAACATATTCCGTTGGCTTCAGGCCGGTCGCCTTGGTGAAACGCCTCAAAAAGGTGCGATCACCAAGACCTGCGATAATCGACAATTCTTTTACGCTATGCGGCTTGGAGAAACTGGAATGGATGTGATGCTGTACGCTGAGTATTGCATCATCGCCATGGTCGAACCTTGGTACGAACTGCGCGAAAGGCCGTTGCAGTTGACGTGGAGGATCGATCAGTAGGAAACGCGCGGTCGCAAGCATTGTGGCTGGACCCATAAGCCGGTCCACCAGTGTCAGACCCAAATCGGTCCACGCAAGGATTCCGCCGGCAGTTATAATATCACCATCGTCCAGAACCATGTGTTGGTCGGCAACGGTCACGCTTGGGAATTTCAAAGCCAGCTGTTGTGCGAAGGCCCAATGGGTCGTGACTTGCCGGCCATCGATGAGTCCACTCTCCGCCAAAACGAATGCACCTGCGCATACAGAACAGATCCGGCTGCCCCGCCCGTGTTGATCCCGGAGCCATTTAGCTGCCGTTGGAAAAGATTGCATCTTTTCCGGCATGGCAATGCTCGGCGGAACGATGACGTAGTCTGGCTGATGATTGGCACCGGGATGCGTATCGAAGATGCAGGTAAGTTCATTACTGCTGCGACCGGGATGGAGCGCCCAGTGTGTGACCCTGATCCATCGGTCTGAACCCGCATCTGACCATTCGCTGGCAATGCGAAAAAGGTCCGTTAACCCATGCACCGCAGCAAGTTGGCATTCCGGATAAATCAGAAGGGCAAGTTCTGTGATCCCGCCACTTGGATTATTTGTCACTTATGCCTCTATATAAGTCATTTACGCCAATGTCGAGCGTACTTCCAAACGTTTATCAGTATCCATGTCGAAACAACGACAGAGACCCAAGACCAATGACTGATCTTAGAACGCTCATCCCCTCCCGGCGGCAGGTGCTGAAAGGCAGCGGGGCGCTGCTCGCAATTGCTGCTGTGCCCGGCTTTGCCGCGGCCCAACCGGACTTCAAAGGAGACTTAAAAATGGCGACTTTCACAACTTCGGACGGAACCGAGATCTTCTACAAAGACTGGGGCGCGACCGATGCTCAGCCCATCGTCTTTCACCATGGATGGCCGTTGAGCGGTGATGATTGGGACAATCAGATGCTCTTTTTCCTGTCCAAGGGCTATCGTGTCATTGCGCATGACAGGCGTGGCCATGGCCGTTCAGAACAGACGGACAAGGGCCATGACATGGACACATATGCCGCTGATGTGGCGGAGCTTGTCCGCCACTTGGATCTGAAAAGCGCAGTTCACATCGGTCATTCCACCGGCGGCGGGGAAGCTGCACGCTACGTTGCCCGCGCCGAGCCCGGACGGGTTGCAAAGGCTGCTCTTCTGGGTGCAATTCCGCCATTGATGTTGAAGGCAGAGAACAATCCGGATGGCATTCCGTTGGAGGTGTTCGACGGATTGCGTGCGGCTCTGGCGCACAATCGCGCACAGTTCTTTTTGGATGTTCCGTCTGGCCCCTTTTATGGCTTCAACCGCGAAGGTGCAGAGGTCAGCCAGGGCCTGATCCAGAACTGGTGGCGCCAGGGCATGATGGGCAGCGCGTCTGCGCACTACCAGTGCATCGCGGTGTTCTCGGAAACCGATCAAACCGAGGATCTGAAAGCGATTGATGTCCCGGTCTTGGTGCTGCACGGCGATGACGACCAAGTTGTCCCGATTGCCAATTCAGCGGACAAGGCGATCAAGCTTCTGAAAAATGGTACTCAGAAAACCTATGCCGGTCTCTCCCACGGGTTCTTTGCAACCCATCCGGATGAGGTGAATGCCGATCTGCTGGCTTTCATTGAAAGCTGAAAAAAAGCGGGGCC
>CALDSI010000309.1 GCA_937911395.1 uncultured Labrenzia sp. | reverse complement strand
TCAGCGGTCATGGCTGCTTCAAACACCAGCGACTTGGCATGCTCGAAATCAATCAACATTTCGGCCAGCTGATGCTGAAGTGCCTGGAACTCGCCGATCGGACGGCCGAACTGGGTGCGAACCTTGAGATACTCGGTTGTCATGGCGATGATTTTCTCAAGCGCTCCCAAGGCTTCGGCGCACAGCGCTGCCGTTCCAAGATCTGCGATATGCTCAATGAGGTCAGCAGCCTTGTCTTTCGAACCGAGGATATCTGACGCTGCCACTTGAACATTCTCAAGCACAATATCCGCACCGGTCCGGCCATCTGCGAACCGGTAGGGTTTTATCTCCACACCGCTTGCGTCCGGCCGTACGAGGAACAAGGTGAGACCATCCGGGTCAGCCGCATGTCCTGAGGTTCGGGCCGACACGATCAGAAAGTTAGCTGACGGAGCGCCGATCACTGCTGTTTTCCGGCCGGAGAGCCGGTAGCGATCCCCGTCCGGTTCCGCACGGGTCGCAACGCGTGCAAGGTCAAACCGGCTATCAGGTTCCAAGAACCCGACTGCGGCGCGTTTGGATCCGTGCGCAATGCCAGGCAGAAAAGCGTTTTTCTGATCTTCCGTTCCAGCCAATTGAAGGGCGCCGCCGCCCAAAACAACGCTTGCCGTAAAGGGCTCGAGCGAAAGATGCCGACCAAACTCGAACGTCGCGACCATTGTGTCGACAGCCGTTCCGCCAACGCCTGCATAAGCCTCTGCGATCGGCAGGCCCAGCATTCCAAGCTCACCGAGCGCCGACCAGATCTCAGGATCATAATCCTGTTCCTCTGTAATGAGAGACCTGCGCGCGGCCTGGCTACATCCATCGCTCAACAGCTTGCCGAGACTGTCAGATATCAAGGATTGTTCTTCAGAATAATTGAAATTCATGATGCCGGTCCGGTTAGCTGAGGAGTGTTTTTGAAATGATGTTTTTTTGAATTTCGGTCGAGCCGCCGTAAATCGTTGCCTTTCGACGGTCGATATAAGTTGGCATGCGCGGGATCGCATAGTCCGGCCCGACTGTATCGCCGTTCCACGCAGGATCCATCGCCGCTTGCTGCCACGGCAAGGCATGTACTCCGACTGCATCCATTTGCAGTTCGGCAATGCGCTGCTGCACTTCGGTTCCCTTGACCTTCAAAACGGATGGAAAGGCCCCGTTGAAACCTTGTCCACCGCCGCTCAGCATCCGCATGTTGGTGAGTTCCAATGCCCTGAGGTCGATCTCAAGCCGCGCGATCTTCGCCGCAAACAATGGATCCTCGATCAAAGGCTTGCCGTTTTTCTTCTCTATCCGGGCGATTTCTAGGAGCTTTTCAAACTCGGCCTTGCAGCCGCCGACGCCGGCGATCCCGGTGCGTTCATGCCCGAGCAGGAATTTGGCATATTCCCAACCCTTGTTTTCTTCGCCGACCAGGTTTTCCGCCGGGACCCGGACATTTTCCAGAAAGACCTCGTTGACCGAATGCATGCCGTCAAACGTGATGATCGGGCGGACGGTAATGCCGGGGGTTTTCATGTCGATCAGAAGGAATGAGATTCCCTGCTGCTTCTTGGCCGCGTTGGGATCAGTGCGCACCAGGCAGAACATCCAATCGGAAAAATGGGCGTATGAGGTCCAGATCTTTTGTCCATTGACGATGTAATCGTCGCCGTCGCGAACAGCTGCCGTTTTCAAGGAAGCCAGATCCGACCCCGATCCGGGTTCGGAAAAGCCCTGGCACCAAGGGACTTCACCGCGGACAATCCCCGGCAAGTGACGGGCTTTCTGCTCTTCGCTGCCGAATTCGATGATCACCGGACCGACCATGTTGACACCAAACGGCAAAACACGGGGCGCTCCGGCAAGGTAGGCTTCTTCATCAAAAATGTTCACCTGCATCGGTGTCCAACCGCAGCCCCCATGTTCTTCGGGCCAACGAGGCGTCAACCAGCCCTTTTGACCAAGGATCTGCTGCCAGCTCATGAAGTCATCGCCATCGAGCTTTTTTCCTGCCTTGACCTTGTCGCTCAGGTCTTTTGGCAGCTCCGCCTCCAGGAAGGCCTTTACCTCTGTCCGGAAAGCCTCGTCTTCCGGCGTGTAATTGATATCCATGCCTCACTCCCAATTTGATTTTTTTGCCTCTACGCGCCGGCCGCTCCCCCAGCGGCTTTGACGCCGATAGCGTTTATCGTCCCGCGATCAGCCGTTTGGCGGTGTAGGTGATCACCGTTTCCCCATTTTGATTGACAATGTCATTGCGGGTCGTAACCACAGCGCGGTTGCCCTTGCTGGTCTGACGCACCTCCAACACCTCCACGAGGGCGTGAACGGTGTCGCCGGCAGCGACGGGCGCCAGAACCTTCTTGTCGACCTCCAGGAGCGCCAGGCCGGTCGCTTGGATCAGCGTCTGGCACTGAATGCCTTCGATCAATGTGTAGGTCAGCGCGGCGGGCGCGACTCGCCCCCGGGCCGCGACACCCAGCCCAAATGTCTGATCTGTAAAAAGAACTTCGGTCATTCCGGTCACACCGACAAAGGCGATGATGTCTGCTTCCGTAATTGTGCGTGCCAATGTCCGGTACCTGTCACCAGCAGAAAAGTCCTGCCAATGGAACCCCGGTCCGACGAGCCGTGGAGATTGGGTCATGCGTCCAAACACTCTCATAGGTGCGTGGCCGGGTTTCAGGAACACCCGCCCACGTTTTAATAAGTATATTTATTATTATATTGCGAACTAATTTCTGGCAAGCGTTTAAAGCGATCTGGCGATCACAACACTCCGGGCAGGCCCCGTCAGTGCGGCGCGCGAGAAACCGCCGGCTTCGGTGGCCAATACCTGGATTCATGAAATTACAGAGAAATGGCCCGACCAGTCCTAAGCGCCGGTTCCGTTCAACCGCACCTGAAGGTTCTGCCGAGCTTTACGAAGGGTCGTGATCAGATGCTCAATGTCACTTTCATCGACATCCTCGAAGGTGACTTCATTCATCTGGCGCATACTTTCGCCGATCTTCTTCCAGACTTCTTGCATCTTCGGCGTCAGCCACACCCGCTTGGCCCGGCGGTCTTTGTCATCCGGCCGGCGTTCCACATAGCCTTTGGCTTCCAGCCGGTCGACGAGACCGCTGATCGTGACCGTTCCGATATCCATCCGGGATGCAAGATCCGTCTGGGTGAGTCCATCATCCTTGTGAAGATGATTGAGCAGAAACACCTGCACATGAGTCAGGTCGTACTCGGTTGCCAGCTGATCAAACAGAATCCGGCGGAAACGGGCAATGTCGCTGAACAAAGTACCGAGCTTGCGATCCAGGTCGTGCATATGTGTCCAATTTCAGGTTTGCCAATACCGATTTCATCAGAGGATCTACGTCACCCCTTTTGCGATCGGTCCGGTCAAAGTCTTTATCCCTGCCTTAACGGCGCGCGATCCATAGCAAAATATGTACATGCGAACAATCGTCAGTTGGTCGAGGGTAAACTTACGGAGCTGATTCCAGACATCTTGTGATTTCTGACGCAGAGAAGCCAAGTTCTTCCAGAATTTCGCGACTGTGCTGTCCAACCTGAAAGGGCGGCTCTGCCTTTTGGTACGGCCCGTCCTCGTTCGCCACGAATGGTGCACCGAGTAAAGTGACGGGGTCTGATGCGTCGTCAAGTTTCCCTGCCTCCACAAGCAGGCCGCGATGGTCAAGCTGCGGGTCGGACAGTGCCTGACCCAAATCACGAACGGCTTGAACGGGAACGCCATGCGCCTTCAGGATTTGCAGCCATTCCTGGGTGGATCGGCCTCGCAGAACCGGGCGGATCAGCTCCCGGCCTTCTTCAAGATGTTTGTGGCGGGCATGCTCAGAGGAGAAACGCGGGTCCTCCAACAGCTCTGCAAGACCGAGCGCCTTGAACGCCCCTTGCTGCTGATCTGAGGTCAAGGTGGCGAGCAGGATCATGCCGTCCGATGTTTCGAAAGTCCCGGCAGTCGGTTGAGTCATCGGGGATTCATTGCCCATCAGCGGTGGCAGGTGCCCTAGAACTAGATAGTCCGCCCCTTGGCAACACATCAGCTGAAGGGCCGTGTCATACATGGCAACATCCAGAAACTGGCCTTTTCCGGTCATGGCCCGGCGGTAGAGCGCTGCGGCTATGGCATAGGCTGCCGAAACACCGGTCGTGACGTCGACAAGCATAAAACCGATGCGGGCCGGCCCTGTCTCCGGAAACCCGGTCAGCGACATCATTCCAGAATCTGCCTGAATGGCAGAATCATAAGCTTTTTCCGAAGCTCTTGGACCCGTTTGACCATACCCGCTGATGGAACAATAGATGACATCCGGGTTGGCTTTTCGAACCGTCTCGTAGTCGATGCCAAGTTTTTTCGCTGTTCCCGGCACAAAGTTTTCAATCACAACATCCGCGCCATAGACCAGCCTTTTGGCAGCTTCCCGTCCAAGCTCCGATTTTAGATCAAGGGCAAGGCTGCGCTTTCGAAGATTGCCGGTTAGGAATGCAGGCGAGAGGCGTTTTTCCGCCATTTCAGGACTGGCCAGCACCCCGCGCAGCTGGTCTCCGTCGCCGGGCGGCTCGACCTTGATGACATCTGCATCGAGCAACGCCAGCATTTGCGCAGCCATCGGCCCTGACAACGCACGGGTAAAGTCGATGACACGCAGTCCCTTGAATGCCCGCATGTCACTTTACCGCCGGATCGCCGACAGACCCTGTGGCTTTGGGAACAATAACCGCGTCCAAGGCAACGGCGCCGTCCGGCAGAACCACAAACGGATTGATGTCGATTGATTCCAAGCGGTCTGCATTTTCGGCTGCAAAGACCGACAGCCGGGACAGAGCTTCCGCTAGGGCCTTAATGTCCGCAGGTGCCGCGCCGCGCACACCATCCAGCATCGCCCGTCCCTTAATCTCGCCGATCATGCGATGCGCTTCATCAACGCCAAATGGGGCAAGGCGGAAAGTCACGTCCTTCATCACTTCAACGAAAACGCCACCAAGACCGAACATCACCGCTGGCCCGAGCGCCGGGTCGTTCGTTACCCCAAGAACCGTTTCGACACCGCCTGAGACCATTTCACAGACGAGCACACCCTCGATAGTGGCATTTGGCTGAGTGTCTCGCGCCCGGTTCAGAATCGCCTCGAAACCTTCGGCGATAACCTGTTCATTATTTAGGCCAATCAAAACGCCGCCGATTTCGGTTTTGTGCAGGATATCCGGCGAGGCGATCTTCAGGACCACGGGGCCGCCAATCGTGTGCCACGCCTTGACCGCTTCCTCGGCACTTGCCGTCAGGAAGTCACGCGTCACCGGTATGCCGGCGCTTGCCAGAATGGCTTTTGCCCCGGCTTCCGACACCAGTTTGTCGGGCACTTTGTCCGCGTCCGCTGGAAGATCTGACGGCGCATCCGGTTGGCCGCGTTCAAAGGTCTCATGAAACTGGGCAAGAGCGGCCATTGAGCGGATCGCCATCACCGGATCCTCGTAACAGCCAATGTTGAGCGCTTCGTACTCGGCAATGATTTCAGGTGTGGCGATCATGCTGAGTGCCATCGGTGTTTCAGGGTGTTTTTTCCGCAGATCCTTGAATGTTTGAAGGCAGAAGTCTTTGAGCCCCGGCGCCTGTGGGGCGCTCGCGAGATACATTGCATAGGCATCACAGCCGCTCTCACGGATCGACAGGTCAATGCCCTGACCGATGACTTCCGGCTGGTTAAGCACCTGCCCGGTTATGTCGATCGGATTGCGCACACCTGCGTATGGAATCAGTCCCAGCAGTTTTCGCTGTAAGGCTTCCGGCATCGCCGGAACGCCCAAACCGTTTTTGACAGACTCATCAGCCATCTGAATGCCAATGCCGCCCGAGACGGTCTGAATGGCCATCTTCCGGCCCTTCGGGAAGAGCCCTGTCTGACAGGCATAGGCAACATCGACCATTTCCTGGCAGCTGTGCGCCCGGTAAACGCCGTATTGTTTGAAAAGGGCATCATAAATCGCATCATCACCAGCGAGACTGGCCGTGTGTGTGGCCGCAGCTTCTGCGCCCACATCCGTATCGCCGACCTTGATCATGATCACCGGCTTCTTCTCGGCGCGGGCCAGATCAAGGGCCGCACACATGCGGTCCCGGTCCTTCACGCCTTCGGTGTACGCCATGATGGTTGAGACATCCGGATGGCCGGCGTAGTAGGCAATGATTTCAGCCACATCGATGTCCGATTCATTACCGGTGGTTACCCAAAGGTCCGTCGCAACACCGCGCCGCTGCGCCATGTAGAACATGTGGGCCCCATAGGCGCCGCTTTGGCTGACGATCGCCGTCTTCCCCGGAGCGAGGCGCAAGCTGGCCTGAACACTGGAAAACGTGCCGAACCAGC
>CALDSI010000308.1 GCA_937911395.1 uncultured Labrenzia sp. | reverse complement strand
GCGCCGAGCGGCTCAAGGCCCTGCTTTTCTGCCAGATCGGCATCCATCAACACGAGCGCCGCTGCGCCGTCTGAGAGTTGGGAGGCGTTGCCGGCGGTGGTGAAGTTGCCCTCACCGCGAACCGGCTCCAGCTTGGCCAGGCCTTCGAGCGTCGTGTTCGGACGGTTGCAATCGTCCATGGAAAATGTGACTTCCTTGCGGGTCACTTCCCCGGTTTCCCTGTCCTTGAAGGCCTGCGTGACGGTGATCGGCACGATCTCGTCGTCGAGCTTTCCGGCGGCTTGAGCTGCAGCGGTGCGCTGCTGGCTGACCAGCGACAACTCGTCCTGGGCATCGCGGCTGATATTGTAGCGCTTGGCGACGATGTCGGAGGTCTCGATCATCGAGAGATAGACCTCAGGCTTGTGCTCATCCAGCCATTTCTCGCGCGCTGCAGGCGGGCGGGACGGCGGCATCTGGCTGATGCTTTCCACACCGCCTGCGATCGCAGCTGAAGCGCCTTCGACGGAAATTGCATGTGCCGCCATGGCAACGGCCTGAAGGCCCGAGGAGCAGAACCGGTTGATGGTGACGGCCGCTGTGGTGACCGGCAGACCGGCGCGCAGAACGGACTGTCGCGCAATGTTGCTGCCGGTCCAGCCTTCCGGATACCCGCAGCCGATGAAAGCGTCTTCGATAATGGCCGGGTCAACCTTGGACCGCTCCACAGCGTGCTGGATCGCATGACCGGCCATCGTCGCACCGTGGGTTTCGTTGAACGCGCCCCGGTAGGATTTCGCCAGCCCGGTCCGGGCGGTCGAGACAATAACTGCTTGTTTCATCTAATGGGGCCTCACACGTTCAGGCTGGCGAAGGTCTTGCCTTCTGCTGCCAATTTTTCCAACAGGGGAGCCGGTTGCCACAGGAAGTCATCTTCTTCGGCAAACCGTTTGATATCGTTCAAGATCTTGTCGACGCCGACCGTATCCGCATATTGCATCGGACCACCGCGCCAGCGTGGGAAACCGTAGCCGTTGAGCAAGGTGACGTCGACATCGAGCGGACGCTGTGCAACGCCCTCCTCCACAACGAGCGCGGCTTCATTGACCATTGCAGCCATGTAGCGGTCAATGATCTCCTGATCACTCAACCTCCGGCTCTCGATGCCCTTGGCCGCCCGTTCCTCGGAAATATAGCCGATCACATCGTCGTTCGGGACCGGTTGTTCGCCGCTGTAGTCGTAAAACCCGCGGCCGGTTTTGCGCCCGTGATGACCATCTTCGCAGAGCTTGTCGGAAAACTCCGCATAGACCTCGCGCGGGTCCCGGGTCGCCGCCAAACGCTGGCGTGTCATGTAACCAATGTCGAGACCGGCCAGATCGCTGACCGCAAACGGTCCCATGGCGAGACCGAAATCGACGAGAGCCCGGTCGACATCGAAGGGGCTGGCACCGGCAAGCACCGCGCCGTCAATAGCCTTGCGATAGGTCGCGAGGATCCGGTTGCCGATGAAGCCGTCGCAGACACCAGCGCGCACGCCGATCTTGCCGAGACGCTTTGCCAGCGCAAAGCCGGTCGCAACGACATCCGGTGACGTCTTGGCGCCGACAACGATTTCCAGAAGCCGCATGACATGCGCGGGCGAGAAGAAGTGCAGTCCGATCACATCCGCTGGGCGGCTGGTGATCTCCGCGATCTCGTCGACATCCAGGTAAGACGTATTGGAAGCGAGTACGGCGCCCGGCTTGCAGATCTTGTCCAGCTTGCCAAACACCTCTTTCTTGATGTCCATGCTCTCGAACACGGCCTCAATCACAAGATCGGCTTCTGCAAGCGCTTCGTAGTCGGAACCCGCCTTGAAGTGTCCGGCCATGATGGCATCAAACTTTTCCTGCGAGAGCTTGCCGCGTTTGACGGCACCGGCGAGGTTCTTGGAGACTGTTCCTTCCGCCTTGGCGACGGCCTCTGCATCCCGCTCAATCAGCGTGACCGTCAAACCGGCCAGAAGCGCAGAGGTCGCAATGCCGGAGCCCATGGTGCCACCACCAATGATGCCGACATTTTCAAGTGTGCGCGGCTCGACGTCCCGGATTTCCGGCAGCTTGCCGACCTGGCGCTCGGAGAAGAAGGCATGGATCAACGCGGCCCGCTGATCTGAGTCCATCAGCTCGCGGAACAACGCCCGCTCCTGTGCCAGCCCTTCGGCAAATGGCAGATTGACGGCGCCTTCAATAGCATCAATGCATTTTTGCGGAGCAATCTGGCCGCGTGCTTTTTTGGCGAGCGTGGCTCGGGCCTTGTCGAACAAACCGTCTTCCGGCGCATTGCAAGGAAGCCCACTGACCGGGCGCGGCGCGGCGCCGTCTTTCACAAGTGTCTGCGCATAGGCGAGACCGGCAGCGCGCATGTCGTCTTCACCGCTGTTCTGGTCGATCAAACCGAGCTCAAGCGCTTCCCCGGCAGACACCGGTTTGCCGGAGGTGATCATGTCGATGGCTTTTGCCACCGGCACCAGGCGCGGCAGGCGCTGCGTGCCGCCGGCCCCCGGCAGAAGACCGAGCGAGACTTCCGGCAGGCCGAGCTTGGTCTTCGGCGCTGCAATCCGGTAATGCGCACCAAGAGCGAGCTCAAGTCCGCCACCCAAAACCGTGCCATGAACGGCGGCAATCACAGGCTTTGTGCAGGCCTCGATTTCGTTGATGAGTTCCGGCAGAAACGGCTCTTTCGGCGGCTGGCCGAATTCGCGGATATCGGCTCCCGCGACAAACGTCCGTCCAGCGCCATACACCACGACGGCGTTGATCGCATCATTCGCTGCGATGTCGCGGAACGCCTCCTTAAGGCCCGAGCGCACGGCATGCGAGAGCGCATTCACCGGCGGGTTCGCGATTTCAATGACGGCGATGTTGTCTTCGAGTGTCAGATTGACGCTTTGTGTCACCACAAGGCCTCCCAGTCCAAGTGATTAGTACGTGAACAAAGTCCTAAACACATCCCGAAGAAATTTCAATATGTGGAATTCAATATTTTATATTGAAATTATTAAAGGTGTATGGCCCTGCCTTCGGGCACGCGCCACCTGCCCTCCCTCCGCTGCTCCCGACGAAGCGAAGCGACTATCGGGGACCGTCTCAATGTTACTGCCCTTGGTCCCGGCTCAAGGCCGGGACGGCGAAGCCGAAAGACCCGAGACACTTACACTTCCAGCCACTCGCGGCGGATGTCGTCGCGGGTCAAGAATTCCTGCGGCGTTCCCGAATAGACGATTTCCCCATGTCCCATGACATAGACACGGGACGCAATTTTCAGCGCGATGGAGAGCTTCTGCTCCACCAGCAAGATGGAGACCCCCGCGCGGGCAATTTCGGATAAAAGCTCCCCGAACTGGGCCACGATCCGCGGCGCAAGGCCTTCTGTTGGCTCGTCGATCATGATCAGCTGCGGATCGCCCATGAGTGTCCGGCAAATCGTCAGCATCTGCTTTTCCCCGCCCGACAGGACGCCCGCTGGCGTGTCTGCGCGCTCGGCAAGGTTCGGGAACATTGTCAGCATGTCCTCGATCGCCCAGCGCCCCGGCCGTTTCATGTCCTTGATGCCGAGCACAAGGTTCTGGCGCACGGTCAGACCCGGAAAAATATCCCGGTTCTCCGGCACATACCCAAGACCTTTCAGGGCGATTTCATGGTTCGCGAGGCCCGAGATATTCTCGCCCATAAACCAGATGTCTCCCTTTGGCGCGACTTCACCCATGATCGCCTTCACAGTGGTCGAGCGGCCAACACCGTTGCGCCCGAGAAGAGCAACCACCTCGCCTTCGCCAACCTCCAGATCAACGCCGCGCAGAACGTGGCTTTTGCCATAAAAGGCATTCAGCCCGCGAACAGACAACATCCCGGTCATCACGCTGCTCCCTCAACCATCGGCAAATCCTCGGCTTCATCGCCAAGATAGGCTTCGCGCACCTTCGCATCACCGCGTATGGCCTCCGGTGGCCCGGATGCAATGATCTTGCCGTAGACAAGAACCGAAATCCTGTCGGACAGCCCAAAAACAACACTCATATCGTGCTCGACGATAATCAGCGTCTTGCCGCGTGTGGCCCGCTCAATGAGAGCGACGGCCCGCTCGGTCTCTGAGTGGCTCATCCCGGCGGTTGGTTCATCCAGCAAAATGACATCGGCCCCGCCCGCAATGGTGATCGCGATCTCAAGGGTCCGCTGATCGGCGTAGGGCAGACTTGCAGCGGGCAAGGACGCCTTGTCGATCATGCCGACGGTCTCCAGAACTTCCGCCGTGCGGTCTTGGACATGTCTCAAGTTGCCGATGTTTCGCCAGAAGCTGTAGCCGGTGCCGAGCGACCACAGGACCGCACAGCGGACGTTCTCGCGGACTGTCATGTTGGCGAAGATGTTAGAGACCTGAAAGGATCGCGACAGACCCATGCGGTTGATCTCATGGGCTTTGCGCCCGGAGATCTTCTGCCCACCCAAATGAACGCTGCCGGCAGTAGGACGGTGCAGTCAGGAGATCAGATTGAACAAGGACGCATTGCCGGCACCATTCGGCCAGATGATGGCGTGCCGTTCCCCCGGCTGGATGTCGAGAGTGACCCCACGGATGATCTCGGCAGGGCCGAAGTTCTTGGTGAGATCCCGGATCGACAAAGCTGGTGTGCTCATGACGAGGCCTCCTCTTTATCTGATCCGCTGGACCGCATCACCCAGCCCCCTACTCCGACCAGACAAAGCGCAAGCAGCCAGGTCACGGGATTGTCCGGCGCAAGGGCAAAGCCGAAGGGCTCAAACACCTCGCCAAAGCCACTGGATTCCCTGACCGCCACTTCGATGGTGATCACAATGCCGGTAAAGGCGAGCAGAGCTCCGGCCGCATAGCGCGCCCAGCGCCCCAGGATCACTCCGCGATCCGGGCCCTGCAGCCCTTGCGAGATAGAGACCAGGACACCGGCAAGACCTGACGGGGCGAACATTACGATCATCATGAACAGGAGCCCGAGATACAAAAGCCAGGCTTCAGTAAAGTCGGAGAGGTTGGATTGCATGTAAGTGAGCAGAACCGCGCCCAGCATGGGCCCCGCGAAATACCGGATGCCACCGACATAAGCCATCAGCAGAACGAATCCGGACGGGATAACCGACAGGGTCTCAGGGGTGAAGATCTCGTAATTGACCGCAGCCATGCCGCCCGCAAGGCCCGCAAATCCGCCGGCAAAGATGAAAATCAGATAGCGCACCCGTTGCGGATCATAGCCCACAAACTCCACCCGCTCCGGATTGTCGCGCACCGCCTCACCCATCTTGCCCAACGGCGTGCGGGTAAAGGCAAACATCGCAACGGTTCCAATCAACGTCCAGGCGGCAATGAACCAGTAGACCTCGTTGATCGGGCCAAGACTGAGACCGAAAACTTCCGGCCCGTTCATACGGTCACCGGAGACGCCCTCCTCGCCGCCAAAGAGGCTGGTGAACATGAAGCCGGCAGCTGCCACCAGTTCGGCAAGGCCAAGCGAGATCATTGCGAAGGGAATTCCGGCCCGCCGGCACGACGGCCAGCCGATGACAGCCCCGGCGAGGGCGCCGCCTGCAAATCCGACCAGCGGCAAGGCAAAGACCGGGAACATGCTCCAAAGGCCGGTCCCGGTTTCAATCGCCTGCATGGCATGCATCGCCGCATACCCACCGAGGCCGAAATAGACCGCATGGCCAAAGGACAACAACCCCGCGCGTCCAAGCAGCATGTTGTAGGACAGGGCAAACACCATGTTGATGCCAATCGCGTTTAACAGCGAATATGTCGTGCGCGACGGCCCGGTCAGCGGGATCACCACAAGAACGGCTGCCATGATCAGGAACGGCAGCACACGTGTTCGGAATTTTTCCGACTGCGACGGCGCGAGGGATATGGACAGTGTGTCGGTCAAATTTCGCGCTCCCCCATCAAACCGCGCGGGCGGATCATCAGGACCAGAACCAGCAACAGGAACGGCAGCATCGGGGCCAGCGAGGCAATCGAGATGCGGCCAAGATCGCTCAGCGGATTCAGCCCCGTGAAGGCGAAGATTTCAGCAAAGGTCGTGTCGATGGAAATCGCGAAGGTCTGAAGAAGACCAATCAGAAGCGAGGCGATGAACGCGCCTTCCAGGCTGCCCATGCCGCCAACCACCACCACTACAAAGACGATCGGTCCGATGGATAGAGCCATCGCGGGCTCGGTAACGAGGTAGTTGCCTCCGATTACACCGGCGAGCCCTGCTAGCGCACAGCCGAAGCCAAACACCATCATGAAGACACGCGGCACATTGTGGCCGAGGTGCCCGACCATATGCGGATGGGTCAGCGCTGCCTGGATGATTAGTCCTGCGCGGGTGCGTTTCAAAAGGAACCACAGCCCGGC
>CALDSI010000307.1 GCA_937911395.1 uncultured Labrenzia sp. | reverse complement strand
GCTGGAGAGGATTTTTTGTTTCTCTCTCCAATCGTTGGCTGACGTATGCCAGAGATCGAGAGTTTTAATTAATTGAAATGGCAAGACCCGCTTCGCACCGTTGCAGCTGGCAGTCTCGCAAACCTGTTAAGTCAGAAGAGCCGTAACGCTTTTTGATAGCTTGCATCTGCGACGTTTTGACAGTATCCCCGCCCTCAAAAGGTCCCGCCTTACCCTCCATGGACTCGCAGAATGGAGCGCCGCACTTGAAGCTGGAATTGCCGGTCAACCGCGCCTTGGGCGCCCGCTACGATGCGCTTGTCGCATCCGGTGATATTTCTGAAGACCCCGTTCAGCGCGAGGCGGTCCGGCACCTTGATCTTCTCAACACCCGCCTTGGCGAGACGCGGCTGGCTTCGAAAAAGAGTTCGCTCGGCTGGCTGTTTGCCAAGAAAAAGAATCAGCTCTGGGCCTCCGTTCAGGGGCTGTACATGTGGGGCGGTGTCGGCCGCGGCAAAACCATGTTGATGGACCTCTTTTATGAGGTCACGGTGATCCGCCGCAAACGGCGCGTGCATTTTCATGAATTCATGGCCGATGTGCATGACCGGATCCATGCACACCGGCAGGCGCACAAGAGGGGCGAAGTGAAGGGCGATGACCCGATCCCGCCTGTGGCTGCGCAAATCGCCGAAGAGACCCGTCTTCTTCTGTTCGACGAGTTCTCCGTGACTGACATTGCCGATGCGATGATCTTGGGGCGTTTGTTCACACAGCTGTTCGAATTGGGAGTCATCGTTGTCGCCACCTCGAATGTGGACCCGGATCTTCTCTACAAGGACGGTTTGAACCGGCAGCTTTTCACGCCGTTTATCGGGCTTTTGAAGTCCAAGGTCAGTGTGTTGCACTTGGATTCACCGACCGATTACCGGCTTGAAAAGCTTGCAGGGTCTCCCGTCTATCTGACCCCGCTCGGGGCTGAGGCGCGCGCACAGATGGACGATCTGTGGCAACGTCTGACTCACGGCATGCCATCGAACAGGGAAGAGCTGGAAAACAAGGGCCGAAAGATACCGGTTCCCTGCACCGCAGCTGGCGCTGCGCGGTTCACGTTCGACGATTTGTGTATGCAGCCGCTTGGAGCAAGTGATTATCTGCGCATTGCCCATGCCTACAGCACGCTGTTTCTGGACGATGTGCCGGTGCTGTCGAAAGCCCGGCGCAATGAAGCCAAGCGATTTATCACGCTCATCGACACACTCTACGACAACGGCATCAAACTGATCATCTCTGCTGCGGCGGAGCCAGCTGATCTTTACGTGTCGACAGACGGAACCGAGGCCTTTGAATTTGACCGGACAACCTCGCGACTGATCGAGATGCGTTCAGAGGCCTATCTGGCGGGTGAGCGGCGGGAGATACACGCTTAGGTACGCATTCCCTATAGGGGAGGAATGTGCGCGGGAAGAAATGAGAAAATTTGGTTTTGCTGGCGCAATATTCTTTTGGCGAGGTTGCGCGGGCGGAACAAAGGGAGTAGTGCCATCGTCAGTCATCGGCGGATGGCATGGAGTTCCATCTTACGTAAAGGGAAACTTTCGATATGGCGCGGAACAAGATTGCCTTGATCGGCTCGGGTCAGATTGGCGGCACGCTCGCTCACCTGGCCGGCTTGAAGGAATTGGGGGACATCGTCCTCTTCGACATCGCGGAAGGCATGCCGCAAGGCAAGGCTCTCGATCTCGCAGAGTCCTCTCCGGTCGACGGCTTTGATGCCAAGCTGGCAGGAACCAACACCTATGAAGCCATCGAAGGCTCCGACGTTGTCATCGTCACCGCAGGCGTGCCGCGCAAGCCTGGCATGAGCCGCGACGATCTTTTGGAAATCAACCTGAAGGTTATGGAGCAGGTTGGCGCAGGTATTGCCAAATACGCTCCGAACGCGTTCGTCATCTGCATCACCAACCCGCTCGATGCGATGGTCTGGGCTCTGCAGAAGTTCTCCGGCCTGCCGAAAAACAAGGTCGTCGGCATGGCTGGCGTGCTGGACAGCGCCCGCTTCCGCTATTTCTTGGCTGACGAATTTAACGTGTCCGTTGAAGACGTCACCGCATTCGTCCTTGGTGGCCACGGCGACACCATGGTGCCGCTAACCCGTTATTCGACCGTTGCAGGGATCCCGCTCACAGATCTGGTGAAAATGGGCTGGTGCACAGCCGAGCGTCTTGAAGAGATCGTTCAGCGCACCCGTGACGGCGGCGCAGAGATCGTTGGTCTTCTGAAAACCGGTTCTGCTTTCTACGCACCGGCAGCGTCCGCGATCCAGATGGCCGAGAGCTACCTGAAAGACAAGAAACGCGTTCTGCCGTGTGCAGCTGCCCTCGACGGTCAGTATGGCCTGAAAGACACCTATGTCGGTGTTCCGGTTGTCATCGGCGCAGAAGGCGTTGAGCGCATCATCGAAATCGACCTGCACGGCGACGAAAAAGGCGGCTTTGAAAAGTCGGTCGCGTCCGTCGATGGGCTGGTTGAGGCCTGCAAAAAGATCCAGCCGGCGCTCGCATAAGAAAGTGCCTGCCGACGAGTTTTAGCGGCCGCCTCGTGTTGGGGCGGTCCTCCGACAACGGGGGAAACACATGAACATTCATGAATACCAGGCCAAGGCCGTGCTGAAGGAATTCGGTGCACCGGTGGCCGAGGGCGTTGCGATCTTTTCTGCTGATGAAGCAGAAGCCGCTGCAAAGAGCCTGCCAGGCCCGCTTTGGGTCGTCAAATCCCAGATCCACGCTGGTGGCCGCGGCAAGGGCAAGTTCAAGGAATTGAATGCAGATGCCAAGGGCGGTGTCCGCCTTGCCTTCTCTTTGGATGAAGTTAAAGCGCATGCAGCAGAAATGCTTGGCAACACACTGGTGACCGCCCAGACCGGGGAAGCTGGCAAGGTTGTCAACCGTCTCTACATCGAAGATGGCGCGGACATTGAGCGTGAGCTTTACCTCTCCATCCTCGTTGACCGCACCGTCGGCCGTCCGGCATTCGTTGTGTCCACCGAAGGCGGCATGGACATTGAAGCAGTTGCCGAAGAGACCCCGGAAAAGATCATCACGCTTCCGATTGATCCGGACACCGGCGTTACCGAAGCTGATGCTGCCAAGCTTTGTGATGCTCTGGAATTGACCGGCGCGGCCCGCGAAGACGGCTTCAAGCTCTTCCCGATCCTGCACAAGGCGTTTGTCGAAAAAGACATGGCGCTGCTGGAAGTGAACCCGCTGATCGTCATGAAAGACGGTCACCTGCGCGTTCTCGACGCCAAAGTGTCCTTCGACGGCAATGCACTTTTCCGCCACGACGACATCATGGCCCTGCGCGATGAGACCGAGGAAGACGCCAAGGAGATCGAAGCGTCTAAATACGATCTCGCATACGTTGCCCTCGACGGTGACATTGGCTGCATGGTCAACGGCGCCGGCCTTGCCATGGCAACCATGGACATCATCAAGCTCTATGGTGCAGAGCCCGCCAACTTCCTTGATGTTGGTGGTGGCGCAACCAAGGAGAAGGTCACGGCTGCGTTCAAAATCATCACGTCTGATCCGAACGTAAAAGGTATCCTGGTCAACATCTTCGGCGGCATTATGCGCTGCGACATCATCGCGGAAGGCGTTCTCGCCGCTGTGACCGAAGTAGGTCTGCAGGTGCCGCTTGTTGTGCGCCTTGAAGGTACGAACGTTGAGCTCGGCAAGAAGATCATTTCCGAAAGCGGAATGAATGTGATTGCCGCTGACGATCTCGACGACGCCGCCCAGAAAATCGTGAAAGCCGTTAAGGGGGGCGCGTAAATGTCGATCCTCGTCAATAAAGACACGAAAATCATCGTTCAGGGCCTGACCGGCAAGACCGGCACGTTCCACACGGAACAGGCTCTGGAATACTACGGCACCAAGATGGTTGGTGGCGTGCATCCGAAAAAAGGCGGCGAGACCTGGTCTTCCGGCCTTGAAGGGGCTGCCGAGCTGCCGATCTTTGCTTCCGTCGGTGAAGCAAAGGAAGCAACCGGTGCTGATGCATCCGTGATCTACGTTCCGCCAGCAGGCGCGGGCGCAGCGATCATCGAAGCGATCGATGCGGAAGTTCCGTTCATCGTCTGCATCACCGAAGGAATTCCGGTTGCCGATATGGTCAAGGTCAAGGCGAAGCTGGAGAAATCCAAGTCTCGTCTTCTCGGCCCGAACTGCCCGGGTATCCTGACCCCAGAAGAGTGCAAGATCGGCATCATGCCGGGCTCCATCTTCAAGAAGGGTTCCGTGGGTGTTGTATCGCGCTCCGGCACACTTACCTACGAGGCGGTCTTTCAGACATCCAACGCAGGCCTCGGTCAGACCACGGCTGTTGGCATCGGCGGTGACCCGGTCAAAGGCACCGAGTTCATCGACGTCCTGGAAATGTTCTTGGCCGACGACGAAACACAGTCGATCATCATGATCGGTGAAATCGGTGGTTCTGCGGAAGAAGAAGCGGCTCAGTTCCTGAAGGACGAAGCCAAGAAAGGCCGCAAGAAGCCGATGGCTGGATTCATTGCGGGCCGCACGGCGCCTCCAGGGCGCACCATGGGTCACGCAGGTGCTGTGATCTCCGGCGGCAAAGGCGGCGCGGAAGACAAGATCGCTGCGATGGAAGAGGCCGGTATCAAGGTGTCTCCGTCCCCGGCGAAGCTCGGTGAAACACTTCTCGAAGTGTTGAAGGGCTAAATACAAAAGAAAATCCACTGCGGGTTACGGAAACTGTTTACGTTTCCTGCTGCATGGTGAAAGGATAGGTTACGGCGCGGCAACGTGCCGTGACTTTTGGGTAAATACCCAATATTTCGAGGGGCCGGTGGTGCGCATCGGTCTTTGTAGGGAACCGGCCGCGGGCCAGTTTTTCGGCTCGCCAAAGAATAAGGGCGGAGAAGCCCTCCGCTGAGTGAACATGGCACGGCAGGAAGCGAACAACGTATTCGCACTGACGTCGTTGCTTTACGGCGCCAACGCAGCCTATATCGAAGACCTCTACGCCAGCTATAAGATTGATCCCAATTCGGTTGATCCGGAGTGGCGTGATTTCTTTGCGGCATTCCAGGATGAAAAAGACGCGGTGTTGAAAGAAGCCCGCGGCGCGCCCTGGAAACGCAAAGATTGGCCGCTGGAGGCCAGTGGCGACCTCGTCAACGCGTTTGACGGCAACTGGGCGCCAATCGAGCAGAAGCTCGAAACCAAGCTGAAACAGAAAGCAGATACGACCGGCGCGCCGATGTCGGATGCCGAGGTGCATCAGGCAACACGCGACTCAGTGCGGGCCCTGATGATGATCAGGGCCTACCGTATGCGCGGTCACTTGCATGCAGATCTTGATCCGCTCCAACTCGCGATACCGGGCGATCATGAAGAGCTGCACCCATCATCTTACGGTTTCACCGAAGCTGATTGGGACCGCAGGATCTTCATCGACCATGTCCTGGGTCTGGAATACGCAACCATCCGCGAGATGCTCGACATCCTGAAGCGGACCTACTGCTCGACGCTGGGCGTTGAGTTCATGCATATCTCTGATCCGGCCGCAAAGTCGTGGTTGCAGGAGCGCATTGAGGGCCCGGACAAGCTAGTTGCTTTCACCTCTGAAGGCAAGAAGGCGCTCCTCAACAAACTGGTCGAAGCTGAAGGTTTCGAATAGGTACTGGACGTCAAATACACCGGAACAAAGCGATTCGGACTTGATGGTGGCGAAGCGCTGATCCCGGCGCTTGAACAAATCATCAAGCGCGGCGGTCAAATGGGCCTCAAGGACATCGTTCTTGGTATGGCCCACCGTGGCCGTCTCAATGTGCTGACTCAGGTGATGGCTAAACCGCACCGCGCCGTGTTCCACGAGTTCAAGGGCGGTTCATATGCGCCGGACGATGTGGAAGGCTCGGGTGATGTGAAATATCACCTTGGCGCGTCGTCTGACCGGGACTTTGACGGCAACAATGTCCACTTGTCGTTGACAGCCAACCCGTCTCACCTGGAGATCGTGAACCCGGTTGTTCTGGGTAAGGCGCGGGCGAAGCAGGATCAACTGGCAGCCAAAGAAGACGGCACGTTTGTTGAAACAACAGAAGTCGAACGCAGCACCGTTCTGCCACTTCTGCTTCACGGTGATGCGGCCTTTGCGGGTCAGGGTGTGGTTGCGGAATGTTTCGGCCTGTCTGCACTGCGTGGTCACCGCACCGGCGGTTCGATCCATGTGATCATCAACAACCAAATCGGCTTCACGACCAACCCGCGTTTCTCGCGTTCGTCACCGTATCCGTCGGACATGGCGAAAGTGATTGAGGCACCAATTTTTCACGTGAATGCGGATGATCCGGAAGCAGTTGTCTTTGCGGCCAAGATCG
>CALDSI010000306.1 GCA_937911395.1 uncultured Labrenzia sp. | reverse complement strand
AGGCGAGGGCGGCGCGGACCGGTTGCTCGGTGGGGCCGGCAACGACACATTGGACGGCGGCGCAGGAAACGATGTCATCGTTGGCGGAGCCGGTGCAGACACCCTTTATGGCGGGGCTGGCGCCGATATCTTTGTCTTTTCATCCGGTGATGGCGCAGATGAGATCAAGGACTTCGAGGTCGGGATCGACAAGATCGATGTGAGTGGTGCCGGCGTGACGCAGTTCTCCGATCTTTCCATAACGGCCACTGGTTGGTGGACCGATGTCAGGATTGCTTTTGGTAGCGAGACATTGCGCCTTGATACAGGCTGGCGTCCTTCCTTACCGGATCTGACGGCCAGCGATTTCCTCTTCGCCTGAGTTGAGCAGCACTCAAGATCGGTTTGATCCATCGATTGGGGCGGGCGTTCCTGCCTGCCTCACCCGCCGAACACTTGCTGCAGGCCATGGCCGGCCAAGAAGGCGATGGCCGCGGCCACCATACCAATGGCCGTGGTTTCCAGCCCGCAGCCAACCCAGTGCCGCTGCGACCAGCGGGCTCTCAAAGACCCGATCGCGAAGAAAGCGCACGCAGTGAGACCGGATGCAAGCGCGGCGCTAGCCTCAATATCAGCGAGAAAGGGCAGGAGCGGCAGTGCACCGAACAGGACGAAGGCGGCGAAGGTGTAGAGTGCTGCCTTAAAGGGCGCACGACCTCCATCAGAAATGCCATGTTCGGCCAGCATCATCGTTTCAATCCAGGTGGTCCGGTTGGACGTTACCAGGCGCACGATGTCTTTCAGATCATCGCCCTCGTACCCCTTGGCCTTGAAGATCTGTCTGATTTCCTCGCGCTCTCCATCTGGTTCAACCCGGATGTGTTTTTCCTCGATCGCACGAAGCCTTTGAAAGTCTTCATTCTCGGACTTGGAGCCGCTATAATTGGCAGCGGCCATTGAAAAGCCGTCGGCCAAGAGATTGGCAACTCCAAGGATCATGATGATCCGTGTTGACAAGTTGGCCCCGACAGAACCGGCAACAATGGCAAAGGTGGTGACCGCGCCGTCAATGCCGCCATAGACCCAGTCGCGCAGATAGCTCGTATGCGGCCCCCGCGCCAATCTGTCGGCGATATCATTGGGCTGGTGGCTGTGTTCGAGTGGTCGGTTCGGCATGGCTGGTTTCCCTGGCTAGCGTCGGCCCAGTTTAGGATGATCAGATCGTCATATCCTTGATCCGCCGCAAGCGCCCGTGGGCTTTGGGCAACACTATTTGGCCAGCGTTCCGCAAGTGGCATTTTGCGGTGAAGCGTGGGTGGCAATCAGGCAGAACGCCGTGTATAAGGCCGCACGTTTGCTCTGTTTGAGTGGGCGGAAACGAACAAAAATATCGCGGGTCACGTGTCTGGAGTTCGAATTGAACAGACCGGCCCGATGAGGAGTTGGTACTATGGCGGACAAGTGGAGCCCGGACAGCTGGAGATCAAAACCGATCCTGCAGGTCCCGGAATATCCTGATCAGGCAGCTTTGACAGATGTTGAGCAGCGCCTGTCGACCTATCCGCCGCTGGTTTTTGCCGGTGAAGCGCGGGCTCTGAAGAGCCAGCTTGCGGATGTCGCCAACGGCAAGGGTTTTCTGCTGCAAGGCGGTGACTGCGCCGAAAGCTTTGCCGAACACCATCCGGATCACATTCGTGACTTCTTCCGTGTGTTCCTGCAGATGGCTGTTGTGCTGACCTATGCTGCGAGCCAGCCGGTGGTGAAGGTCGGCCGGATCGCCGGTCAGTTCGCCAAGCCCCGCTCGTCCAATATCGAGAAAAAGGGCGATGTTGAGTTGCCGAGCTACCGCGGCGACATCATCAACGACATCAACTTCACCTCAGACAGCCGTATTCCGGACCCGACCCGTATGTCGATGGCGTACCGTCAGTCTGCGGCAACGCTGAACTTGCTGCGTGCATTCTCGCAAGGTGGATTTGCCAATCTGGACCAGGTGCATCAGTGGATGCTCGGTTTCATCACCGACAGCCCGCAAGGCCACCGTTACAAGGAATTGGCAGACCGCATCAGCGAGTCGCTCGCTTTCATGCGCGCATGTGGCATCAACGGTGACAGCGTTCCGCAACTACGCGGCACAGATTTCTTCACCAGCCATGAAGCACTTTTGCTGGGTTATGAAGAAGCGCTGACCCGCGTCGATTCCACGTCCGGTGACTGGTACGCGACGTCCGGCCACATGCTGTGGATCGGCGACCGGACCCGCCAGCCAGACCATGCGCATGTCGAGTTCTTCCGCGGCATCAAAAACCCGATTGGCCTGAAGTGTGGTCCGTCCCTGACGCCGGATGGCCTTCTTGAGCTGATCGACGCGTTGAACCCGGACAACGAGCCGGGCCGTCTCACCTTGATCGCCCGTTTCGGCTCCGACAAGGTCTTTGATCACCTGCCGCAGCTCGTGCGGGCTGTTGAGCGGGAGGGCAAGTCGGTCGTCTGGTCATGTGACCCGATGCATGGCAACACGATTTCTGCCGGTGGCTACAAGACCCGTCCGTTCGACCGGATCCTGAAGGAGGTTGAAGCCTTCTTCGCTGTTCACCGCGCGGAAGGCACCCATGCGGGTGGCGTGCACGTTGAAATGACCGGCCGAAACGTCACCGAATGCACCGGTGGTGCCCGGGCCCTGACCGAAGAGCAGCTCGGTGATCGTTACCACACCCATTGCGATCCGCGTCTCAATGCGGACCAGGCTCTTGAGCTGGCTTTCCTGATTGCTGAAAACCTCAAGAAAGAGAAAGACGGCAAGCAGAAAGAACCCCTGGCTGCGAGCGCTTAAGACCGCACTTTTCCGGTGTTTGACAGTTTTGAGGGGCAGCTTTGGCTGCCTCTCATTTTTTTATCTCGATTTTTGTCAATTCTGCCGCCGCGGTAACAGGCGGTTAAGGCTCCAGATGCATATGTGCGACGTGGGAAACATGCACCGCTGAGGGGGCGGTGCTCGTCAACCGGACGCTCTGGGTAGGGGATTTTGTAGCGTGCGCGAACCGTGGGATCTTTCTAAGATTTCGTGCCTGGTGGTGGAAGACAATCCACACATGCGCACGATCTTGCGCTCCGTTGTCGGCGGGTTTGGTGTTCGCACGATCTGTGAGGCCACCGAAGGGGCTGAAGCCCTTGAATTGGTCGTCGACCGCAAACCAGATATTGTCTTGTGCGATTGGAACATGAGCCCGTTTGGCGGCGCTGACTTCCTCAGAATACTGCGCAAGGATACGGACCCAATCATCAAGACAACGCCGGTCCTTGTCATCACAGCCCACGCGCGCCGGCCGATCATCCTGGAAGCGCTCAATATCGGTATTCATGGGCTTGTTGCAAAACCTTTGGCGCCCGCAGTTCTTTATCGGCATATCGGCGAAATTCTCCAGCGTCAGGAACTTCAGGGACGCAGCAAGGGAATTTCTATGCCGGGGATGCCCGGTCACACAGGCGGCAGTGTGCTGGACTTGTCCTCAATGGCGCCGGAGCAGCCTGCTGAAGCTGAGGACCAGTCTCTCGCACTTCTTTAAATTGGCGACTTCCCTGTCGGCTGCGGTTGATCCTGTGCCCGTTTCAGCATTTGCATGATTGCAACCCATTGTTCTTGAGGGTACATCTCGGAGCTCCTCTATTTTCGGCGCGAGATTCATGACCATCAACTCCTTCCGCCTTGCCGTTGCCCAGCTTAATCCGACTGTCGGTGATGTCGCCGGGAACGCGGAGCTTGTTCGTCAGGCGCGTGCCGACGCCAAAGCGCAGCAGGCGGATCTGGTCTTGACGTCAGAGCTGATGCTGGCCGGCTATCCGCCGGAAGATCTTGTTCTGAAACCGGCCTTTGTCCGTGAATGCATGGAAACCGCGCGCGCGCTTGCCGCAGAGACCGCCGATGGTGGACCGGCCGTGATCCTCGGCACGCCGTGGTACTCCGAGGCGGGCGACCTCCACAACGCCGTGCTTCTGATCGATCAGGGCGAAGTGAAGGCGGTTCGCTATAAGAGCGACCTGCCAAATTACGGAGTGTTTGACGAAAAGCGTGTGTTCAAGGCCGGGCCGCTTCCTGGGCCGGTTGATTTCCGCGGCGTGCGCATCGGCCTGCCGATCTGCGAAGACATTTGGAACGACGAGGTCTGCGAGTGCCTTGAGGAAACCGGTGCGGAAATCCTGCTTGTCCCGAAGGGCTCTCCCTATTGGGAAAACCGGGCCGAAGAGCGTCTCCAGATAGTTGTGGCCCGTGTGGTTCAGACGGATCTGCCGCTTGTCTACTGCAATCAGTTGGGCGGCCAGGACGAGCTGGTCTTTGATGGCGGATCTTTCGCCCTTCAGGCGGATCGGAGCCTGGCATTCCAGATGCCGCAGTTTGAGACAGCGCTCGGCATCAGCGACTGGGAACGGGACGGCGAAACTTGGGTTTGTACCAGCGGTCCGGTGGCCAAGCTTCCCGATCTTGATGAAGCCAACTGGCGAACCTGTGTGCTCGGGCTTGGCGATTACGTCACCAAGAACGGCTTCCCGGGTGTGGAGATCGGAAGAGCGTCGTGATCGG
>CALDSI010000305.1 GCA_937911395.1 uncultured Labrenzia sp. | reverse complement strand
ATCAACGCGTCCGATCAGGGTTCGCGGCGCCGGATGTCGTGCTCGCAGTTTGTGGGGCAGCTGTAGCCGCCTACCTGATCACAATCTACGGCACCTTGATGCGGAATTCGACCGGCACACCGTTTGCGCCGATCGGCATTTCGATCGCAGCGGTTGCCGGTACCGCACTCATCATGGAATTGACCCGGCGCGTTGCCGGTATGGCACTTGTGGTCATTGCGGCAATCTTCCTCGGTTACGTCTTCATCGGCGACAAACTGCCGGGCTTCCTGAATTCACCGCCCATAACCTGGCAGCGGTTCTTCAGCCAAGTTTATACCGACGCCGGTATTCTTGGCCCGACGACCGCTGTTTCGTCGACCTACATCATTCTCTTCATCATCTTCGCAGCCTTCCTGCAGGCCTCCAAAGTGGGCGACTACTTCGTCAACTTCGCCTTCGCAGCAGCAGGCCGCGCCCGTGGTGGTCCGGCAAAGGTTGCGATCTTTGCGTCCGGTCTGATGGGCATGATCAACGGAACGTCCGCAGGGAACGTGGTTTCCACCGGCTCCCTGACCATTCCGCTGATGAAGAAGGTTGGCTATCACCGCAAGACCGCAGGCGCGGTTGAAGCGGCTGCCTCAACCGGTGGCCAGATCATGCCGCCGATCATGGGCGCCGGTGCGTTCATCATGGCGGAAATCACCGGCATTCCTTACACGGAAATCACCATCGCCGCCCTGATCCCGGCCGTACTTTACTTCGTTTCGGTCTACTTCATGGTCGATTTCGAAGCTGCCAAACTCGGCATGCGCGGGATGAAGTCTGAAGAACTGCCGAAGTTCGCACAGATGGTGAAACAGGTTTATCTGTTCATCCCAATCATCATCCTGATCTACGCCCTCTTCATGGGCTACTCGGTGATCCGCGCGGGCGCTCTGGCAACCATTTCAGCGGCCGTCGTATCGTGGCTCACCCCTTACCGGATGGGGCCAAGGTCCATTTTCAAGGCCTTTGAGATCGCCGGAACAATGTCGGTGCAAATCATCGCCGTGTGTGCCTGCGCAGGCATCATCGTGGGTGTGATCTCGTTGACCGGTGTTGGCGCCCGCTTCTCAGCACTCCTCCTGAGCCTTGCAGATACCAGCCAGCTTTTGGCGTTGTTCTTTGCAATGTGTATCTCGATCCTGCTCGGGATGGGCATGCCGACGACAGCCGCCTACGCGGTGGCCGCATCCGTTGTGGCACCGGGTCTTGTTCAACTCGGCATTCCGCTTCTGACAGCGCACTTCTTCGTGTTCTATTTTGCGGTTCTCTCGGCGATCACGCCGCCCGTGGCGTTGGCCAGGTACGCGGCAGCCGGGATATCGGGGGCAAACCCCATGGAGACGTCGGTCGCGTCGTTCAAGATCGGCATCGCAGCCTTCATCGTGCCGTTCATGTTCTTCTACAATTCCGCATTGTTGATGGATGGATCGGTGCTGGATATCGGTCGCGCGGCTCTCACAGCGGTTGTCGGCGTGTTCCTGTTGTCATCGGCTGTTCAAGGCTGGTTCCTCGGCGCGGTGGCCGCCTGGTTCCTGCGCATTGGTTTGACCGCTGCGGCTCTCCTGATGATTGAGGGCGGGCTCATCTCCGACCTGATTGGTGTCGGGATCGCAGCGGCCGTCTTCGCCGTACAGCGGATCTTTCATCCAAAACCGGATGCAGCGATCCCGGTCCGCGGCGCGGATTGACGGATCTACGGCCCCGACGGCACAACGCGCAGGGGCTAAATCCGAAAACAATACAGCGAAAACATCTGGTACGCCCGGCTTCAGGCCGGGCTGACCAGTGTCTCTCTAGGGCCTTCGCCGAAGTGCTGCTTATAAAGGCCGGACAAACGCCCCAGCTGCGTAAATCCGTTTTTGTAGGCGAGCTCAGTCACCGATGTTTCGTCGCGGTGGGCGGATCGCAGATCACGGCGCAATTGATGCAGGCGCTTAAGCTCAATAAACCGGCGCGGACCAATGCCAAGTGTATTTTGAAATGCGTAGTAGAGTTTTCGCCGCGAAATTCCCAGGTCCGCCGCAATTACAGAGACATCCGGAGAATCGTCAATCTCCCCGTTGCTGAAGAGAACCTCCGCCGACCGGATGATGTCGTACTGTTTGGACGCTGGCAGCGCTGATAACTCCAAATCCGAATTCTGGAACCAGGGTTGAAGCACCTTTGCAAGTGCGTCCAAAAGCAGATCGCGCCACACATTCAACCGGGTTTCGAAAGTCTCTTTATCCAGATCAACTGCCGTATCAAGCCAGGCGCTCGCCATTTGGGCAACATGTGTCAGGCGGTTAAGATGGGCCTCAGATACTTTTCGCAATGGGGCCCCTGTCGGCTCCCAGCCAAGCGCAGCAACAAGTTCCTCAGAGACCGTGAATTCCAGACTGAACAGCGGCCCTTCGAGGAGGTAATCAACTTCCTTCCCCGGGATCCAGACCAACGCGTCAGCAGGGTTGATTTCAAAACCGGCGGAGCGGACCAATCCCTCGCTCTCAATCATATAACCGAAATGCAGCCGCCCATCTTGAACCGTGTCGCGCCATAGTTGGCGGCCCTCGCTTTTCACCCAGGTCAGTGTGACGCCGGTAAATTCATCAGAACGAGCCTTAAAATTCAGTGGTCCTGCCGATAGCTGTGTCAGGGTGGGGCTGACTCCCGTCGCCTCAATCCAGAACGCTTCGATTTCATCGAATGTACTGAATGTGAGAAAATCGGATTGCATCGTCCCCCCTATTTTAATTCCCGTTTTGCACGAACTGAACAGTCCATCGTCTTCGATAATGGCAGTCTCTCCTTTGAGGTCAAGGACATGTGCGTGCTTGCAACACATGCTCGCCATCTAGGAGGCATTGGAAATGCAAATAAAATTGCTTGGATTGCCATTGTTGGCAGTGGGACTGATCGCGTCGACCGGCTCCACCAGCCACGCCCAAATGTTAAAGGACATTGTCGAGGCTGCCCCTAAAGAAGAACCGGCCCCAATGCCGCATATAGATCCGGATAATCCGTTCGTTTTGCCCGAAAAACAGGATGAGGGAACCAACATCTGGCGCACTCCAAGGGAACAAAGATCCGACATCCCACCCGGTCCAATTGATATCCAACGCTACACGCTGCAATTCGAGCCGGTCGGCGTTAAAACGTTCTTTCAGCTGCCAATCGCGCGCACCCCGGAAGATCTTGTCGCGGGAGAGGTTGACGTTGCGATCTTTGGCGCACCGCAAGGCGCGTTTCCGCATTCTGCCGGGAGTGCATGGGCACCAGCCGAAGTGCGGCATACCCGGGACTATGGCAGTTACGGGCCTCCGTCTTTTCCACTGGGCTTCATTGAGTATGAGACTCTGATGGCACCCTTTACGGTCCTTAATGCTGTCGACTACGGCGATACCGGCTTCAACCCGATAAATTATGCCCGAACATTGGAGGAGATTCGCAAGACGACCCGAGAGGTCGCCCAAACTGGCGCCATACCGTTTGTCGTAGGCGGTGATCATTCCATCCCCAATGCGACCTTCCGGGGCATTGTCGATGTCTATGGTCGCAACAATGTCGCCTTCGTTCATTTTGACGCCCATCTCGACAGATCGGCCGGCAAACTTGGCGGGTTTTACCACTCGGGCAGCTTCATGACCCTTGCTGTGCAAGAAGGACTTGTAAGGGGCGATCGAGTCATTCAGGTGGGAATGAATTCCTATGCTTTCGGTGCTGATCTTTACGACGAAGTCCTAGCGGAAGGAGGCTGGGTCTATCATATCCACGAGATCGACAGAGACGGACTGGACGCCATATTTGAGGAAATATATGAAACTCTAAGCGATACGGATCTGGTCTATGTGTCTTTCGACATCGATACGTTTGACATGTCTTACGCTCCCGGGACGGGATCATCGACACCAAACGGCATGACACCGCGGGAGCTAATGCCGCACTTACGCAAATTTGCCGCGACGAAGACCATAGTTGGCTTTGATATCGTTGAATTTAATCCATTTTACGACAACAAGGGCCAGCAAACTGCACGCCTGGTGCGGCGCACTATGCTTCAATTCTTGACAGGCATTGCGATGAAAAAGGCCGGAATGGACCCGAACTACATTCACCCGCGCGTATCCGGACGGCCATGAGGCCAGTTAAGTAGTCTTTGTGGCAAGCCAAATTCACGACCCGTGTAAACGGGTCGTTTTTTGCAAATTGTCCTGCTCCGTCAGAGTGCTGAATCGGACTGTTTTTGAAAGGCTACGCAAAAATACTTACGTAATTGATTGCACAGAAGTTTTTGGCACTATTTGCATATTGCGGATTATCGAAACTAGGTGTGTTTGAAGGCTTTGACGATGGACGGCGTGGAGCTGGCAGACTTTCCGAGGCGCTAATATGAACGGGTGCGGAGCGTTGTGCTTGGCAATTCTCCGAACTGGTTTTTGTAGAGTTGGGACAGCCTCCCAAACTTCACAAACCCATTTTTAAGGGCCAGATCGGTGACCGTGGCTTCTTCCGGAAAGTGGGCTTTCAGGTCCCGGCGCAGCATGTTTAACCG
>CALDSI010000304.1 GCA_937911395.1 uncultured Labrenzia sp. | reverse complement strand
CGGCTCCAGTTCGACGAATGCACCGTAGTCGGTGAGGTTGGGCACGCGGCCGTTGAACTTGGCTTCGATCGGGTACTTGGCTTCGATGCCATCCCACGGATCAGCTTCAAGCTGCTTCATGCCAAGGCTGATGCGGTGTGTGTCCTGGTTGACGCGGATGATCTGACCCTTGACGGTCTGACCGATCGTGAGAACTTCGGACGGATGGTTGATGCGGCGCCACGCAATGTCGGTGACGTGCAACAGGCCATCGATGCCGCCAAGATCGACGAACGCACCGTAGTCGGTGATGTTCTTGACAACACCCTCGACAGTGTGACCTTCTTCCAGGCTCTGGACCAGTTCCGAACGCTGCTCGGCACGGGTTTCTTCCAGAACGACACGGCGGGACACAACGATGTTGCCGCGGCGCTTGTCCATTTTCAGGATCTGGAACGGCTGCGGTGTATGCATCAGCGGAGTGACGTCGCGAACCGGACGGATGTCCACTTGCGAACGCGGCAAGAAGGCAACAGCGCCATCCAGATCGACGGTGAAGCCGCCTTTGACCTGATTGAAGATCTGGCCATTGACTTTTTCGTTGGCTTCGAAAGCCTCTTCTAGGCGAGCCCAGCTTTCTTCGCGGCGCGCTTTTTCGCGCGACAGAACAGCTTCGCCGAGGGCGTTTTCGACACGCTCCAGGTAAACTTCGACTTCGTCGCCGACGTTCATTTCGCCATCACGGCCTTTGGCACCGAATTCCTTCAGCGGCACGCGGCCTTCAACTTTCAGACCAACGTCGATAACGGCGAGGTCTTTCTCGATAGCGACGACGGTGCCTTTGACAACAGCACCTTCGTAAAGGTCGTTCTGGACGAAGGACTCTTCGAGAAGAGCCGCAAAGTCTTCCATGGAGGGATTAAAATCAGACATAGATACTCCTAGCGCCTTTTGGCGCGCCGCCGGCGGGTTGGTGTTGCACTCCGGAGCTTCTGCCTCCCGGAACCGACGTTTCGTCTGGTTCTGCCGCTTAAAAGCGGGCCGGCGGGGCGAGAAACAGAATATCCGGTCTCGTCACAGGCCACAAAACGTGTCCTGCAGAAAAAATCATGTCCATTTCTGAACAAAAGGCCCTTAGGGCGGGTTCTCCGTCAGATGCGCAAACGGCGGCGCACTCTGAAGTGAACCCCGCATCATCTGATGCCTATGCAGCTTTGGAAACGATGTCCACAGCCGCCTCGAACGCTGCTTCTATATCCATTTCCGTCGTATCAAGCAAGACCGCATCGTCCGCTTGTTTCAACGGGGCTACGGTTCTTTGGCTATCGCGTTCGTCGCGGCGCTTCAAATCCTCCAGGACAGAAGCATAACTTGCGTCATTGCCCTTGGAGATCATCTCGTCCGTGCGCCGCCTGGCCCGGGCTTCGGGGCTGGCTGTCACGAACAGCTTTACAGTGGCATGTGGGCAGACGACCGTGCCGATATCCCGGCCGTCCATAACAGCACCTGGAGGAGTTTCGGCAAACTTGCGCTGCAAGTTGACCAGTTCTTCCCGCAGACCACCGAGGACGGCTATCCGTGATGCGGCCTCACCGATTTCATGAGCAGATAGGACCGACTTGTCCATCTGGGCAAGATCGAGATGCTGTGCGATTTCAATCGCGACACTCTCATCACCAAGCGGCAGACCCTTTGCCAAAAGTGCAGCGGCCACGGCCCGGTACGTCAGGCCCGTGTCCAGGTGGCGCAGCTTGAAATGGTCGGCAAGCCGCCGTGCAAGTGTACCTTTCCCAGATGCGGCCGGACCGTCGATGGCAATAATCATGCAGCCTCACTCGAGTTTGCAGAGATCTTAGCGCCGAGTTTTTCAAACAACGACGTGAAGGTCGGGAAGCTGGTCGCAATCACCGCACCGTCATCCACCGTGACTGGTTTATGTGCTGCAATACCAAGGATCAGGAATGACATTGCGATCCGGTGGTCCAGATGGGTGACAACCGTACCGCCGCCGATATCGGCAGCACCGCCAGTGACAGTCAAAGTGTCTTCAGTCTCAATGCAAGGTATGCCGTTGACCTCCAAGCCACGGGCAACAGCAGCAAGCCGGTCGGATTCCTTCACACGCAGCTCCTCAAGACCCGGCATGAAGGTGTCGCCTTCAGCAAACGCAGCAGCAATTGCCAAAACCGGGTACTCATCGATCATAGACGGTGCGCGTTTGGCCGGAACTGTGATCCCCTTCAGCGTGCTATGCTTCACGCGGATATCGGCGACCTCTTCGCCGCCAGCGCTGCGCTTGTTGAGGAGTTCGATATCACCGCCCATTTCGATCAGCGTCGTGATGATGCCGGTGCTCTGCTCATGAAGCAAGACATTTTCGATCGTGAAATCAGAGCCCGGTACGATCAAAGCGGCAACAATCGGGAATGCGGCAGATGACGGATCAGCCGGAACGTCGATGTCCTGTGGCTTCAGTTCCGGTTGTCCAGTGAGCTTGATCACCCGCTCTCCGGCTTCATTCAATGACACGGAAATGTCTGCGCCGAAGCCCTTCAGCATTTTTTCCGTGTGATCCCGCGTTGCAATCGGTTCGATGACCGTTGTGACACCTGGAGCGTTGAGGCCAGCCAGAAGAACAGCTGATTTCACCTGAGCTGAAGGCATGGGAACGCGGTAAGTGATCGGCAGAGCTTGTTCTGCACCGCGGATCGAGGCCGGGAGGCGATCGCCATCGCGGGCAATCACGTTGGTGCCCATCTCACGCAGAGGGTCGAGAACACGACCCATCGGACGTTTGGAGAGAGACGCATCTCCAACAAAGGTCGCTGCAATGTTGTGGCTGCCGAAAATGCCCATCGTCAGGCGCACGCCGGTTCCGGCATTGCCGAAATCAACAACGCCTTCCGGCTCCAAAAGGCTGCCGAGTCCGATCCCGTCGACCGTGTAGGAGCCGTCGTCCTGCTTTTCGATCTTGGCGCCGACGGCCCGCATGGCATCGGCGGTGGCAAGGACGTCTTCAGATTCCAACAAACCTTGAACGGTGGTGCGGCCAACGGCAAGGGCACCAAACATCAAGGACCGGTGAGAGATGGATTTGTCGCCAGGCACGCGAATGGTGCCTTTCAGCGGGCTGCCTGCCGCTGAAGTAAGCGGAACAGGTGCGGAGGAATGTGACATCAGGTATGTCCGCAAGCTTGGTGGGGGCAGGATCTAATAGATTTGACGAACTGGTAGGGATGAAATTGTTCGGACACGAGGCGCAAATCTGCAGGAAACCACACGGTTTTTAAAGATTTGCAACAGAGTTTTCGAGCAAATACACCCTATCCCAAAGGAGCGCAAAAACGGCTGCTGTCTGCTGCGTCAATCCGCTCGGCCGGGCAATCAACACGCTTTTCGCGCCCTTCCTTGCAGCTCATTGCCGTTTGTTCCGCCATTTCATCAATTTTAAAAAATCCTGACCCCAGATTGTCAAAAGGTGACACGTCCTATCACGCAAGGGCGGCGGCGTCATCCATTAGCGCTAGAAGACATTGCTTTATGTGTATGGAGGCGGTGAGCCTGCTTGAAATTTGCCACGCATCGTGCAGAAAAGTGGATCAGGAGAGAAAAATGGAAGATTTGGCTTTGACAGCGGACCGTAGTTAGCGCTAAGGGCGGCGAACTCAAATTTTCCAACCTACCATGCAAGCTATGAAGGGTGAGCACAGTGGCAAAACCTGAACTAGGCACAAAGCGGCTGTGCGCAAGCTGCGGCGCGAAATACTACGATCTCAATCGGGAGCCTATCACCTGCCCGAAATGCGGGGACATCTTTGAGGCGGTTGTGATGACTTCACGTGCGGCGAAGGCCGCCAAGGCTGCTGAAAAGCCGGAAGATGATGAAGACGAAGAAGATGCAGCGGCACCGGAAATCGTAACGCTGGAAGAAGCCGATGCGGAAGCTGAAGGCGGCGATGATGATGTGCCGGACATTGATGGCGATGATGTTGAACTCGAAGATGACGACAGCGCCGATGATGACGTCTTTATCGATGAAGACGATGAAGATGAAGATACTGTTCCTGGCATCCGGGTTGAAGTAGACGACGATCCTGATCGTTAAGTAGCTGGCCGGGAAGTGTTTTTTGCGCTCCCGGCCTTTTCCACAAGGGCGGACTTAAATCATTCGAATTTCCGCTTGATCTTACCAGGCGGTGCGACTATGTTCCGCCTCCATCAGCCGGAGCGATCCCAACGTTTCCGGACATAATTGGGGCCTTAGCTCAGCTGGGAGAGCGCTTCGCTGGCAGCGAAGAGGTCAGGGGT
>CALDSI010000303.1 GCA_937911395.1 uncultured Labrenzia sp. | reverse complement strand
CGGCAACCTCCCGCGCAAGAGTGGCCGGAGCGTTGGTCGTCATGGCACGTGCGATCAGACCCGCCAATTTTGGGGCGTCTTTCACAGTCACGCCTCTGCGCACCAATTCCGGAGTTCCAATGCGCAAACCATTCATGTCTCCCTCAACCGGTGCAATTGGAAGACCTATGCCACAGGCCAGAAAGCCCGCCTGGCGCAGTTTTTTCGAAGCCGCTTGCCCGCCGCCGAAACTGGCTGCTTCAATTCCGAACTGATGGGACTGTGTAAAGCCTTTATGAGCACCAAAGACTGGCACACCATTTTTCTGCAGCTCCTTTGCAAGGTGTTGTGACAAAGCGATCATCTCGGCCGCATAAGCTTCGCCATAGGCCTTCCAGTCCAGCATGGTTATCGCGAGCCCTGCCGACTTGGCTGCATCAAAATTCGCCGTCATGCCGGGAAACGCAATCGCATCCAGCCGTTCCGCCAGATCAGCTTCATTGGTGACCAGCAATCCAGCCGCCGGTCCGCCGAGGCTCTTGTAGGTGCTCATGGTCATCATATGAGCCCCTTCCTTGAGCGGGTTCGGCCAAGCCCTGCCGGCAATGATCCCGCATTGGTGAGCCGCATCAAAGAGAACCTTGGCCCCGCACCCGTCCGCAATTTCGCGGATCTCGCGGACCGGATGCGGGAAAAGGTTGAGGCTGCCGCCAATGGTGATCAGTTTTGGTTTCACGCGGCCTGCCAGTTCCTTCAGCCCTTCAAGATCGACCGTGTAGCCATCCGCGCTTACCGGCGCTTCGTGAATATCAAGGCCATAGAGGCCAGCACATCCAGCCGAGTGATGGGTCACGTGACCGCCGATGGATGCGGGCGGCGCAATGATCGTATCGCCGGGACGGCAGGTCGCCATGAAGGCATAAAGATTGGCCAGCGCGCCGGAGCCAACCCGTATTTCGGCAAACTTCGCCTGAAACACTTCCGCGCAGAGTTCGGCGCAGATGACTTCGATTTCCTCGATCGCTTCCAAGCCCATTTCGTATTTGTCGCCCGGATACCCGAGCGACGGCCGCGACCCGAGCCCGGCGGCGAGCGCAGCTTCGGCCTTTGGGTTCATAACGTTGGTCGCCGGATTGAGGTTGAAGCAGTCGCGGTCATGGATCTGGAGATTCTGTGCGATCAACGCGTCGATGCGCGCCTGCGTCTCTTCCAGGTTGGTTGACGCCGTCCGGGCTGCCAGTTCCTGAATGTAGCTCTCGCAGGCGTCCGGTACCCAGTTTCTTCTTTCCAATGCAGTCATTTCGCTCTCCCGCGCTGTTGATTGGAACGAAAGCAAATGCGGGTGGAACCTGCAAACGAGATTTGCTATTTATTTGCCCTAGATTTTCTATGCCTTAAGAGATCTGCGATGGCAGTAGCTCCTCCACGACCAAAAATGCCGCCGCTCAATGCTCTGAAAGCCTTCGAAGCAGCAGCGCGCCTCACCAGTTTTTCAGCTGCCGCCGACGAGCTATGCGTTACCCCGGCTGCGGTTGCACAGCAGATCAAAAGCCTCGAAACCTGGACAGGCAAAAAACTGTTCAAGCGCAACGCCAAAGGTGTTGAGCTGACGCCGCTTGGCGCGCAGGTCCTTCCCGGCTTCATGGCAGCCTTTGACGCCCTGGCAGTAACTGTACAAACACTCAGAACGACGGCCAATCCGCAGGATATCCGGATAGCGGCAACGCCGAGCATTGCCCAGCTCTGGGTGTCGCCGCGCCTGCCGGCCTTGCGGGCGGCCATGCCTGAGATGTCGGTGTCCATCACGGCGATGGAAGCCCCGCCCAACCTTGCTCGCGAACCGTTTGATCTGGCAATATTTTTTCAGATCAAAGATACTATCGGGAGCGATATTATCGCGGCGCCAGATATCATCTTCCCGGTGTGTGCGCCTGAAATTGCAAAAGACCTGAAGGCGCCTGGCGATCTCACTGCGCAATCCATGCTCTTCGACACCACCTGGAAATCCGATTGGGAAACGTGGCTAGTAGAAGCTGCACCTGGCCAAAACCTTTTGAAAAGCGGCCCGGAATACTCCCTCTATTCGCTTGCTCTTGAAGAGTGCAAAAACGGGGCCGGAGTTTTGATCGGCCATGAAACGCTTGTGTGCCCGTTGTTGGAAAGTGGACAGCTGGTTGCACCGTTCAAAGCCAAAGTCGCTTTGCCGTCTGCCTTGACGGTCCATTCCTTGAAACCCTTGCAGGACGGAAGTCCTCTGAAACAAGTAGCCGATTTTCTGGTAGCGTTGACGATGTAAGTCAAACGAAAGGCGGCCGGAATACTCCCGCCGCCTTCGTGGAGTTCAGGTGTGGGTTTCGAATAAAAGATCAGATCACTGCGGTCGGTGCGGGCGCGTTGATGAGGACAGCAATGATGATCAGTTCGACGATAATCGGCGGAACCACAGACTTATCAAAACCATCAGCCACAAGGCCAACAACCCGCCCAACAACAACGGCCGCCATCAGGAGAGCAACCGGGAGAAAGGCTTCGGTCTGGCCGGTCGCCAGACCGAAGGCGATGAAGCCAAAGCTCGCCAGAAACAGACCGCCCGCGACCGACCGGATTGTGCTTAGTCCTGCTGTTCCAATCGGCTCAACGGAAAAGTTTTTGAGCATTTTGCTCGGAATAAACATGGATGTCATCCCAAGGCCGAACAGCATAATCGCGGCCAAAGCTGTCATGATTTGAAGTGTAAATTCCATTGTGAGTCTCCTAAATAAGATGGTGTGTGTGCGTTAGACCAATTCGTGAACCGCCTGATTGGCGTTGTCTTGGAACTCTTCGTTGGCGAGCGCGGCAAACATAGGGAACTGATCGACGATCTTTCCGGTTGGCGACCCTTCTTTGCTGGCGTAAAAACCACCGCTTTTGAATTTCGGATTTGTCAGGACGTCGACATAGCGTTTGGCGCCGGTTTCCACGCCATGCATCATCCCGAAAAGTGGCATCAGGGCACCGCCAATGTGTTTGAACATCAGCTTTTTCAGAAACGGCATGTCATCAAAACCGTTTGTGCCGGTCGTGCCGCCCGGGCTGACGGTGACGAAGCGCAGATGCGGGTTCTTGCGGGCCATAGATGACATCCAGAGCGCCGCCGTCAGTTTAACGCTTGCATAAGCGTCCATCGGATCGCTTTTGGCATTGAATGTCCGACCAACAGCAATATTCAAGAACCCATTGACCGATGCGTCTTTGAGTTCCGGACGGGCAACTCCCATTTTTGGAATACCGCGGGCGGCTTCCGACCCGGCATAAAGCACAGTCGACGTGATCAGCTGCCGGTCCAGCATTTCATCGATCAAGACTACATGCCCTTGAACGTTGACTGCATATATGTTCATGACCCCCTTCGAAGTCAGCGCAGTCGGATGCCGTCCGCCTGTACCACCTGCGTTTAGGATAACTGCGTCGACCGGTGCTTTCATGTTTGTAACCGCCTCTCGCACAGATACCGGATCCATCACATCGAGCAGAACAATTTCAAAAATATTGCGTCCGGTATCGGCGACCAATGCCGATAGAGCAGCTTCTGCTTTTTCACGGTTGCGGCACCCGAGATAGATTTTTTCAATTGCACTGGTCAGCGCAAGCTGTCGGGCACACTCGCGTCCAAGGCCCGCATTTGCCCCAGTGATCAGGACTGATTTGACTGCAGTCATAAGGGTTATCCTTCCATTCGTTTCGCCTGACTGGAAGGTAAGGTGTTTGATAATTGCGCTGTAGATAGGTATTTTCAGACAAGGTGTTTCAATTATGAACCAGAGAAAATGACCAAGCCAACTCCGGAAAGCTATTCCCTCGATTGGGATGACCTGAAGTATTTCCTTGCCGTTGCGCGCAGCGGAACGCTGCGCGGCGGTGCAACTGCACTGAAGGTTAACCACACAACCTTATCGCGGCACCTGGCCGTTCTGGAGGACCGGGTCGGCAGCCGCCTGTTCGACCGGTCAAAGGCCGGCTTGGCGCTGACGCAATTGGGCGAAGACCTGATGCCCCATGCGGAGCGGATTGAAGAAGAAATGGCGGCGGCTTCACGGGTCATTGTTGGACGGGACACGCAGCCTAGCGGGACCATCCACATTAGCCTGCCGCATGGCCTCGCGATGACGTCCATTATGGATGATTTCACCGCCTTCGCCGAAGCCTATCCCGATATTGACCTGAACCTGCAGTTCAGCAACCAAGTGGCAGACCTGACCCGCCGCGAGGCTGACATCAGCTTCCGGATCGCCAGTGAGGTTACCGACGATGTGGTCGGCCGCCGGCTCGTCGACATGTCCCAGGCCGCCTATTGTTCCAGAGACTATGCCAACAACGTTCGGGACAATGAGGGCGAAGGCCTTGAGTTCATCGGCTGGCATGAGCCTTTGGGCGACACGACAGCACCGTGGCTCACCAAAAGCTGGTATCCAAAGGCCACACTCCGGCACCGGGTGTCCGAGCTCGTGCCTCTGATCACCCTCGCCGCTTCTGGTCTCGGCATGGCCTATCTGGCGTGTAACCTTGGCGACCGACACCCGGACCTGATCCGCGCGCCCTTCCAGAAACCCCTGCCTTATCGCAGCATTTGGTTGCTGCTCCATAGGGATTTGAAGAATACAGCTCGGGTCCGCCTGTTTGTTGATTTCCTGGCCGGACGCATTACCTCCCGGCGCAATGAATTCTGGGTCTCAGGAACGGCACCGTTGTGAAACCAAGGCCCAAGCAAAAATGGCTTTGGCTATTTTTTATCGGTCGGATGAAGAAACACCCGACGAAATTCTTATCGCGCGAGATATAATATATCCGGTCTGTTCTCCAGCCGTTGCACAATCGCTTCGCACTGTTGAAAATCTGTCAGGTCAGACATTCCTATATGACACCACCTGGAAAATGGACTGGCAGAGCTGGCTCGCCACCGCCCTTCCCGGCCGCCCGCTTCTGAAGTCCGGACCGGAGTATTCTCTCTATTCGCTCGCTCTTGAAGAATGCAAGAATGGCGCAGGCGTTTTGATCGGACACGATGCTCTCGTATCCGATGAAGTGACAAGAGGAGCGCTGGTTGCCCCCTTTCTCATCCATGCTGAATTGCCGGCGCGCCTTTCCATGCGCTCGATGAAGCCGTTGCAGGACGGATCTCCAGCAAAACAGGTCGCTGACTTCCTCCTTGCGCAGCACCCTTAGGCGCTTTGCCAAGCCGTAAAAGTCTGGAAAACATTGATTATGTCCAGCGGCGCAGCCCGTCACTGCGCCTTTGCGCCCACACCTTTATCGGCAACGTCACCTTCCGTTTACGTAAAAAAGAATCTTGCCAATCGCGAAATTGGTTCGTATATAAACTAAATTAGTCCATATGCGAACCAAAT
>CALDSI010000302.1 GCA_937911395.1 uncultured Labrenzia sp. | reverse complement strand
TTCTGAGGACAGTGGCAGCTGGATTAGCCGCGCATTCAAGAGTATCAAGCTCTAAACTAGACCGACTCGAAAAGGCTCCTATGTTCTAGGTGCTCGCCCGAGCCGATTTCTAAGGAGCGCTCTGTTCATGCTGGTCACGTTGTCTATCCGTGACATTGTTCTGATCGACCGTCTGGATCTTGATTTCGCCACCGGAATGTCTGTGCTGACAGGCGAGACCGGTGCCGGAAAATCCATCTTGCTGGATTCCCTGTCTCTGGCGCTTGGCGCAAGGGGCGATGCTGATCTTGTCCGTCACGGTGAGGGGCAAGGACAAGTGACTGCCGTTTTCGATGTCGAGATGGCGCATCCGGTCCGCGCTTTTCTGAAAGACAATAGCATCGACGATGACGGCGATGTCATTCTGCGCCGTGTTCAGGCAGCAGACGGGCGCACGCGCGCTTTCATCAATGATCAGCCGGTCAGTGCAGGGCTTTTGCGGCAGGCAGGCGCTTTGCTGGTGGAAATCCATGGCCAGCACGATGACCGGGCCTTGGTCGACCCAGAGAGCCACCGGGCTTTGATCGACGTGTTTGGCGGATTGACCACTGACGTCGACGCCTTGGCAAAAGCCTACCAGGCTTACCGGTCTGCCGAAAAGGCTGTGTTAGATCATGAAGCGCGCATTGAAGCTGCCCGCAACGAAGCCGACTATTTGAGATCCTCTGTCGAAGAGCTCAGCCAATTGAAGCCGGAAGCCGGTGAGGAAGATCAGTTGGCGGCTCGGCGCACGGACATGATGGCGGTCGAGAAGATTGCTGGGGATCTGAGCGATGCTTACGAGACCCTGAACGGATCTGCATCCCCGATCCCTGAACTCGCCAGTCTTTTGCGGAGGTTGGAGCGGAAGGCCGATCAGGTTCCGAACCTGCTCGGGCAACCGGTACAGCATCTTGCAGGCGCCCTTGATCTGCTGGAAGAGTGTCGCTCCGGGCTGGAGGCGGCCCTTCGGGAGACCGAGTACGATCCTCGCGAGCTTGAGGCTGTAGAGGAACGGTTGTTTGCGCTCCGTGCCGCGTCGCGGAAGTATTCTCTGCCCGTTGACGACCTTGCCGCCCTCGCCGAGCGCATGGCCGCTGATCTTACGGATTTGGACGCCGGTGAAGACAAGCTGGCCGCTTTGATCGAAGCGGCTCAACAGGCGCGTGCCGACTATGACCGGAAGGCTGCAAACCTTTCAGAGAAGCGGCGCAAAGCCGCCGCGCGCCTTGAAAAGGCTGTTGAGGCGGAATTACCGGATCTGAAATTGGAACGTGCGAAATTCATCGTTGAGACCGCAAGCGATCCGGAGCAGCGAGGGCGGTCCGGCATCGACCAGCTGGAATTCCACGTTCAGACCAACCCGGGCACCAAGCCGGACCCGATGATGAAAGTGGCCTCCGGCGGCGAACTTTCCCGGTTTTTGCTGGCTCTAAAGGTGTGTCTCGCCGACAAAGGATCGGCGCCGACGCTGGTTTTTGATGAGATTGACACCGGTGTGGGCGGTGCGGTCGCCGAAGCGATTGGACTGCGGCTAGCCCGGCTTGCGAGCAATGTGCAGGTCCTGACGGTAACCCATGCGCCTCAGGTCGCGGCAAGGGCTGAAGGTCATTTTCTGATCGCCAAGGAAGCGATGAAGCCGGACCGGGTGGCAACGCGCGTGAAGCGGATCGATGAGGACCATCGCAGCGAAGAGATCGCGCGAATGCTGGCAGGCAGTGTGATAACCGAAGAAGCGCGTGCGGCTGCCCGCAAACTGTTGACTGTTTAAGCCGGATATTTCTCATGAGCGACCAAGCGTCTTCCAGCACACCGGCATTTAACGTGGCTGTTTCTGATCTAACACCAGAGGCTGCCAAGGCCGAGCTTGAGCGGTTGGCATCGGAAATCTCTGACCATGACCGGCGGTATCACCAGGAAGATGCGCCGACGATATCGGATGCGGACTATGACGCGCTACGCCGCCGGAATTCGGCGATTGAGGCTCGTTTTCCGGAGTTGATGCTGGCTGACGGCCCGTCAGCGCAGGTTGGCGCGGCCCCGGCCTCCGGGTTCGGAAAAATCACGCACCGGGTACCGATGCTGTCTTTGGACAATGCGTTCAGTGATGACGATGTCCGTGATTTTGTCGGCCGGGTTCGGCGGTTCCTGAAGTTTGATCCACTGATGGGAGCCTTGGCCGTCACCGCGGAGCCCAAGATTGACGGTTTGTCCCTGTCTCTGCGCTATGAGGATGGCAAGCTGGTCTATGCCGCAACGCGGGGCGACGGTACGACGGGCGAGAACGTCACTGCGAACGCCAAGACGATCAAGGATATCCCGCAAACGCTCGTCGGCACCGTGCCGGACGTGGTGGAGATCCGCGGCGAGGTCTACATGGCCCACAAGGACTTTGAGGCCCTGAATGCGCGCATGGCGGCCAATGGCGGCAAGGTGTTTGCCAATCCGAGGAATGCGGCTGCCGGATCCTTGCGCCAGCTGAAGTCCGAAATCACAGCGTCCCGGCCGCTCCGGTTTTTTGCCTATGCGTGGGGAGAGATGAGCGCGCTGCCAAAAGACACACAAGACGGCATGGTGGCGCTGCTGGCCGAGTGGGGATTTCAGATCAACCCGCTGATGAAACGCTGTGAAACGGTCGAAGAGCTCCTAAGCGTTTATCATGGCATTGAGGAAAACCGGGCACAGCTCGACTATGACATTGACGGGGTTGTCTACAAAGTCGACCGGCTGGACTTACAGGAACGGCTTGGCTTTGTCTCCCGGTCTCCGCGTTGGGCGATTGCGCACAAGTTCCCGGCCGAGCAGGCGTGGACCGTGCTCAATGATATTGAGATTCAGGTTGGCCGCACAGGTGCACTG
Organism: uncultured Labrenzia sp.; assembly: GCA_937911395.1. Taxonomy (GTDB): domain Bacteria; phylum Pseudomonadota; class Alphaproteobacteria; order Rhizobiales; family Stappiaceae; genus Roseibium. Next base: position 1,402 of record CALDSI010000302.1, on the reverse strand, counting down.
ACGCCGGTTGCCAAGCTGGAGCCGATCACGGTTGGCGGTGTGGTGGTTTCCAATGCGACCCTGCACAACGAAGACTACATCAAGGGCATTGGCCAGGATGGAGAGCCGATCCGTGGCGGCAAGGACCTGCGCAAGGGCGATACGGTCAAGATCCAGCGGGCCGGCGACGTAATTCCCCAGATCGTCGATGTGGACCTCGAGAAGCGTCCAGGCGATACACAGCCTTTTGAATTCCCGAGTCGCTGCCCGCGGTGCAACAGCCACGCGGTGCGCGAAGAAAATGAAAAGACCGGCCGCAAGGACGCGGTGCGCCGCTGCACAGGCGGTCTGATCTGCCCGGCCCAAGCAACCGAAAAGCTCAAACACTTTGTCTCCCGCAATGCTTTCGATATTGAAGGGTTCGGCGACAAGCAGGTGGATGCGTTCTATCAGGATGACCTGGTGAAGACTGCGGCTGATATCTTCACACTTGCTGAACGCGACAAACAATCCCTGACCAAGCTGCGCAACCGTGAGGGCTGGGGTGCCGTTTCCGCGAAGAACCTGTTCGAGGCAATTGATGCGCGCCGGCAGATTGACCTTCACCGATTCATCTTTGCGCTCGGCATCCGGCATGTCGGTGAGGGAAACGCCAAGCTTCTGGCTCGGGCCTATGGGTCTTGGGCGGCCTTCTACAAAGCGATGACGGAGGCCAGCGATCATGGAAGTGAGGCCTGGGCCGAGCTCAATGACATTGATGGCATCGGTCATATCGTTGCCGATGCGTTGGTGGAGTTCTTTGCAGAAAGCCACAATCGCGAGCAGTTGGATGCGCTGCTGCAAGAAGTGACGCCGAAGGATGCGGAAAAGATAGATGCTTCCGGCTCGCCGGTTGCCGGCAAGACGGTGGTCTTTACCGGCTCCCTTGAGCGCATGACCCGTGACGAGGCCAAGGCTATGGCCGAGCGGTTCGGGGCGAAGGTGTCGGGGTCGGTGTCCAAGAAGACCGATTTGGTCGTTGCCGGTCCGGGCGCCGGATCCAAGCTCAAGAAGGCATCAGAGCTTGAGATCGAGGTCATCTCCGAGGACGATTGGTTCGAGTTGGTTGAAGTCACGTAATTTGCATCTGGCGACACTTCTGAACTTCAGGGTGACGCTAGAAACTGATCAGGTTGTGGAAATTAAGATGCTCGCCTTATGGTTTTTGTCTGCTCGAATCAAATGAACAGCATTTTCTGTAGTTCTAATTATCTGAAAATATTATCGAAAATAAATATAGGCGATCGATACCCGTATAATTATCAATAGCGAAATTCTTAATTGCACCACCTTAAATTGTTTCTATTGATTTATTGTTTTTTCGCTGTCGTAAAATGCCAAATTTCTGCCTTACGTTAAGGTATGAGTAAGCTGAAAAACCCAC
>CALDSI010000301.1 GCA_937911395.1 uncultured Labrenzia sp. | reverse complement strand
CATGGACGCCTCGTTAATCAGGAGCAGGATCGAGACAGAGACCAGGCCTGTAGCGACCAAAACCCGCCTGATCCGGGCCCAGGTCAGGCTGCCCTTCAGCAAGGCCACAACAATGGCAGCTGCCGCTCCTGCGGCACCTGCCTCGGTAGGTGTAAAGACACCGGAATAGATCCCCCCAAGCACGATGACGACCAGCGCCGTGATCGGGATCAGCTTGACGACGGCCGTGCCCCAGGTCTCCCCCTCGATGACAGCTGGCCGGTCGCTTTGCATCACCATCTTGGGCCGAAAGCGGGCCATCAGATAGATCCCGACCCCGAACACGAAGGCCAGCAAAGCTCCGGGAACGATGGCTGCCAGGAAGAGGGCACCGACGGATTGTTCTGCCAAAACGCCATAGATGATCAAAAGAAGGCTCGGAGGGATCAGCATGCCGAGAACCGAAGACCCGGCGACAACACCAAGAGCGAAGCGGTTATTGTAGCCGTTGGCCACCATTTGCGGCACGGCGACACGGGAGAAGACGGCTGCCGAGGCGATCGAGATCCCGGTGATGGAGGCAAAGACCGCATTGGCCGCGACCGTTGCCATACCAAGCCCGCCCTTGATCTTCTGCAGCATCCATGCGGCCACGCGATAGGCGTCACGGCCAATGTCCGCAGTGTCGACAATCAACCCCATCAGGACAAACAGCGGGACGACACCGAACAAGTAGCGATTGATGGCCCCGTCAGCTGCCAGCGCAAGCGAGCGCATGGCGACATTGGGATTGTCCCGGATCAGCCAGATACCCAAAAAGCTCAGCAAGATCAAAACCACGGCGATGTGGGCGCCGGAAAAGATCAGCAGCAACATGAAGCCAATGGCTGCGAATCCAATCTCAATGCGTCCGAGATCTGCAAAAAACAGGGCATAGCCAAGGGCAAGCACCAATCCGAAAGCGATCAGGAACGGAACGCCGCGAGGCTCAACCGTGACCGAGTGCCGGATTGTCAGCGGTTCAACGCGGGTGGAGTTCAGAATTTCCTTGATGTCTTTGAGAACCTGGGTGGCGAAGGCAAGACAGGTCAGAACGGAGCCGCCGAAAAGACAGGCCTTGATTGGCCAAACTGGAGCGGTGAAGACACCCTGCGCGCCAAAGAATTCATTCTCGACCCAGGCATCGACCAGCTTCGGCCAGGTGCCCCAGGCAATCAGCGCAAAGACGAAGATGCCTGCCAAGTGAAAGAAAACCCGCATAACAGCGGCTGCAAAGGGCCGGTTTTCCTCGATCGCACCGATCAGGATATCGGTCCGCGTCATGCGCCCGCTCATAACAGTATGCGCCGCCTGAAGGAAAACGATCGCGACAATCGAATTGGCCACGATCTCCGCGACACCCTGGACAGGTGAGTTGAAGAAGGTGCGCCCGATGATGTCTGAACAAATCAGAAGCATCAGGCAGAAAATCCAGACCGAGGCTGCCGCACTAACAGCGCCGGTGAGCGAGGAAACCCCGTTCACCGTCCGGTCTGCGCCGTGGCGGAATTGTCTGAGTGTAATCGCCACGGCGAGGCCTCCGCTTACCGTTGTGTCCAGTCAATGCGCGGTTCCAGACCGGCATCGCGTACTTTTGCCATGTAAGCCTCAAGCACCTCATTGGCGCCTTTGCCGGCATTTGCGTCCGACCAGTCTTTGGCAAGGTTAGGCAGATCATCGGCCCAGGTTTGGACGTCTGCGGCTGGCAGTGTGGTGACGGTGGCACCGACATCCGGCAATTTGCTCAGGAAGGTGTCATAGCGGGCCATGACCTCTTCAGCATGGGTGACGGTGTACTCCTCACCGAGTTCAGTCAGAACCTTTTTGACATCGTCTGACAAACCGTCCCAAACGTCCTTGTTAATCCCGAGACCGCCGGTCATCTGGGCCCCGATCCCGACAAGGGTGACATATGGTGCAACTTCATAGTGCTTGTTCGGGAATGCACCGGTCAGGATGACCACCATTCCGTCTGCAACGCCGGTCTGAATCTGATTGTAGTAGGTTGGCAGTGCCCCATTCACCGGAACGGCACCCAGATGCTTGATCCAGTTCGCTGACGGTCCAGGTGCCAGGATCTTGCGGCCCTCCAGATCTTTGAGGGAATTGACCGGGAAATTGGTCAGGAGATGGTAGGTCTCCACACCGCTTGCACCCAGGAAGACAACGTTTTGGTCGTCCCAGGCTTTCTGCAGTGCCGGAACTTCGCGGTGTAGTTCGTTCATGATCTTCAGCGTTGCAACGAGATCATCGGAAACGAACGGGGTGAAATACGTCATGTTCTGGAGCGGCATTTTTGAGCCCTCCCAGAGCGTGCCGACCCAGCCGGCGTCTGTCAGCCCGTCTCCCACGGCCTCCAGCGTATCCTTGAAGCCATACAGCGAGCCGCCATAAGCTTCGGTCCATTCGATGCGGTCCTCTGATCCCATCGCTTCAAGGCGTTTGTTGGATTCGCCGACAACCAACGTAGACAGTTGCCCGACCCAGGGCAGAACAGTCGGGTGACTGGATGCCATGGTGAGGTTGTAGGTTTCGGCCTGTGCCGCGGCGCTGAAGGCGACGGCAGCAACGGCTGCAAGCATGCGTTTCATGGTACTTCCTCCCAAAAAAATGCGGTTCTCAGCTCACCGCGTGCCGTCCGGTCGAGAAATTCACCTCCACCGTGATGCGCCCCTCATTCAGTAGCCATGGCCGCACAGTGAAACTGCGGGCGCCGGAGGAATGCATCGGATCCGTTTCTGCAATCTGGCGGGCATGATCCAGGCTGTCCGCCCGAATGATCACCATGCCTTCGCCGTTCCAGGTGTGTTCGTCATCGGCCCAGAACGGACCGGCGCCAAGCATGATGCCGCGCTGTTCCAGATCGACCTGAAACTTCAAGTGCTCTTCAATGTTCTCCATGACCGGCCCAAGTCCATTGGTCGGCGTAGTGAAGACCACATACAGCTGTTTCTGGAGCATCCCGGCGGATGCTTTTAAGATATCGTCTTTTGTGACAGTTGGGCCGGACATGGCTTTCTCCTCCTAAAGCGTCTGGCAGACATCCGTATAGTCGAACCGCGGCAACCGCCTGAAAATGCGGCCAGTATCTGCGTAACCCAGGTTCACCAGAAAGTTCGACTTGAGTGACGTGCCGTGGAAAAACTCTTCATCCACCTTCATGTTGTCGAAGCCAGACATGGCTCCCACGTCAAGACCGACAGCACGGGCCGCCAGCATGAAATAGGCGCCCTGAAGCGTCCCGTTCCTGAAGGCGTTGACCTGGGCCGCGGTTGCATTGTTTTTGAAGATGTCCTGAGCAGCCGGGTTCGGTGGAAAGACCTTTGGCAGCTCTTCCCAGAAATTCAGATCATATGCGATGATTGCGGTCACAGGAGCTGATCGCATCTTAGGCCGGTTGGCTTCCATGAGAGCCGGTTCAAGGCGGTCCTTGGCCTCATCGGAACGGATGAACACAACACGCATGGGCTGTTGGTTCATGGACGTAGGGCCCATCTTGGCAATCTCATAAAGATCTTTCAGAACCTCGTCCGAAACGTCCCGGTCTTGCCAGCCGTAGTGAGTCCGGGCTTCGGTAAAGAGCAGCCGTAATGTGGCCTCATCAGCTCTGAGATTTTCAAGCTGCAACGCCCTGGCTGCCTCACGGGCTGCGGCATCGGCGGCGAGATCTGCATCAGACATCAAGGGTCTCCAGTCTAAAGGTTCATGCGTGTTGCGGAAGGCCGAGAACGTCTCGGGCCTGAGAGGGGGTTGCGACGGGCCGCTCGTTCGCAGCGCAGATATCGGCCGTGCGTTTAACAAGTGCTGCGTTGGAAGGAGCAAGGTGATCTCTGTCGAGACGGATATTGTCCTCAAGTCCGGTCCGGGCATGTCCTCCGGCGGCAATTGACCACTCATTGAGGGTCAACTGATTTGCCCCAATTCCTGCGGCACACCACTCGGCTTCCGGCATGAGGCGTTCGACGGTCTTGACGTAGAAATCAAAGACATCCTTGTCTGCAGGCATGGCGTTTTTCACGCCCATAACGAACTGGATGTAGATGTTGCCCTGGATGCGGCCGTCCCGGTTCATCGCCGCAGCTTGCAGGATGTGGCTGAGATCAAAGGCCTCGATTTCAGGTTTGACGCCGTATGTGCGCATCTCGCCGGCCAGCCAGTCCACCAAATCCGGCGGGTTCTCATATACTCTCGTCGGGAAGTTGTTCGAGCCGACCGAAAGGGACGCCATTTCAGGTTTCAGTGGAAGCATGCCGCCACGGGTCTTTCCTGCACCCGACCGTCCGCCGGTCGAGAACTGGATGATCATGCCGGGGCAATGCTTTTCCAGTCCCTCCTTGAGGCGCGCAAACTTCTCAGGATCGGAGCTTGGGGTCTGGTCGTCGTTGCGCACATGAGCGTGACAGATCGCGGCGCCGGCCTCAAAAGCTTCCTGGGTGCTCTCTACCTGTTCAGATACGGTCACAGGAACCGCCGGATTGTGCTCCTTACGCGGCAGGGAGCCAGTTATCGCAACACAAATGATGCAGGGTTTGCTCATGATTTTGCTTTCTTCGGAGCCAGCACGAAATCGAATTCGACATCCCAATAGGTCGGGCCTTCGAACCCGGCGGCTGCAACCTTCTGCGGATCATTCGTTTCCTTGAAATCTGCGATGAGGCTCTTCTTGACGCCGAACACGCTGTCGGAATCGATGTACGGATCATCTGGATCGAAAATGTGCGTCGTCAGCTCGTCGTAGCCGTCCTTGGAGACGATGTAGTGCAAATGCGCTGGCCGGAACGGATGACGTCCGAGACGGTGCAGGAGATCTCCGACCGGTCCGTCTGCGGGGATCGAATAGTGTTTCGGCTTGACGGCCTTAAACCAGTATTTACCATCTGGGCCTGTGCGGAAGACGCCGCGCAGATTGAAGTCCGGCTGAATGCCTTTTTGCTGAACGTCGTAAAACCCTTCGTCGTTGGCCTGCCAGACATCAATCTTGACGCCTTCGAGCGGATTGCCCTCGACATCCGTGACCTTGCCCCAGACGAGCATGTCCTCGCCTTTTTCATCGAGGCAAATGTTGTAGCCCATCTCGTATTCAGGCGCGTCGCCGAGGTGGAACGGGCCAAGAACCGTGTTTTCAGAGGCCCCACTCGGCCGGCGCGAATTGACCGCATCGACCAGCATGGAGACACCAAGCACATCGGACAGCAGGATGAATTCCTGACGCCAGTCGTCGCATTTGTGACCGGTCTTCGTCAGGAACTGAATCGCCTGGAACCACTCTTCCTGGGTTGGTTCGATTTCCTTCACCGCTTCATGGAGTTTGCGGGTCAGGACTTCCATGACTTCCTTAAGCCGTTCATCTGAGGCGTTCTTGTTCCGGCCGGTAACGACTTCGGCGGAGTTTTCTTCGGTGAAATATCCAAGTTCGTGCGCTTCCATAAGGTCGTCCTTTATTCAAAGCAGCTTTTGTGCGCGGCAGGATCATGCGCCATAACGAAGATCTTCCGATCAGCTCCGGAAGCCAGTAAAGATCCGTATCGGTCAGTCATGAAATCTCCTCCCAGAACAACAGGGTTAAAGTGCCGGACGCGATCCCTCCCAGGCGTCCTGAAGCAGATTGCGAATGGACACACGATCGATGGAGCGGGGGTTCCAATACGGGTTCTCAGTCGCGATTTCCGATGCGCGGTCCAGATCGGCTTCGGTTAACCCAAGATCCTTGAGCGCCTGTGGGGCACCGATTTCCTTCGAGAAATCAAAGAGACCCGCGCCAGGCGTTGCGCCGAAAAGGTCTGCGATCGGTTGAAGTTCGGCGGGCGTCGCGCTGGCATTGAAACCAACGGTGTGCGGCAGCATGATCGCGTGGGTCTCGGCATGTGGCGTGTCAAAGCTGCCACCGAGGGTGTGGCAAATCTTGTGATGTAGCGCCATACCGACCGTGCCGAGCACGGTGCCGCACAGCCAGGCGCCGTAGAGCGCGTCCGCGCGGGCATCTGCATTCGAACTGTCGGCGACCAGTGCGGGCAAAGACCGCTTAAAGGCGGCCAGCCCCTCGGCCGCCATCAGGCTGGAAACCGGGTTGCGGTCTTGCGCATAAAGAGCTTCAGCCGCGTGAGCCATGGCGTTCAAGCCACTCGTCAAGCTCATGCCGAGCGGAAGGCCCATCGTCAGCTCAGGGTCATAGATCACCACTTCCGGCAGGATGCTATCTCCCCGGACGGTCGTTTTCCGCCCACCTTCGGTCTGCCCCAGGATCGGTGTAACTTCCGATCCAGCATAGGTTGTCGGGATCACCACTTGCGGCAGGTCGGTTCTGTAGGCGATCGCCTTGCCCAGGCCGGTTGTAGACCCGCCGCCAAGTGACACCACGCAATCGGCACCGGCTAACTTGATCGCCTCCATAGCCTCATCGGTCACGTCGACTGGGGTGTGCATGGTGGCCTTTGCAAAGACACCAACGCTCAGGTCGCCCAGTTGATCGGACAAGCGAGCAGCGTCGTCCTCCTGGTGAGATGTCGACAGAACCAGAGCATTCGAACAGCCGAGTTTTTCGACCCAAGCGCCTGTTTCGGCGCGCTTTCCTGCGCCAAAGACAATGCGGGCGGCACTGCCCCGATAGGTGAAGGCCGGGGTCATGAGCACAGCTCCTGCGGCAGTGGATTGAGACGAAATTCAACATCGAGGCGCAGTGCGGCCTTGCCTGTGGCATCGGGTCTAAAGCAGCCGATCAGGCCAGGTTTGACGCTGAAGAGGGGATCGGTTCCAAGATTGGAGTCGTCCCCGTCGAAGATTTGCGTGGTCAGCGTTTCGTAGCCATCCGCGGACACTTGAAAGTAAATGTGCGCGGGCCGGCACAGCGGCGCTCCCAACCTTTCAAGAAGATCGCCGAGCGGACCGTCCTTTGGCACATCGTAGCCGGACGGTCGGATCGTGAGATAAGAAACCTTGCCATCTTTGCCGGACAGGAAGTGACCGCGCAGATTGTGTTCAGGCTGCAGATCCGGCTGCTGGTTTTCATAAAACCCTTGTGCATTGGCTTGCCAGGTTTCCAGGCGCGCGCCCGGGATCGGGGCTCCGTCGAGATCTAGAATGCTGACCGTTACAGCGACGACACTTCCAATTCCGTCCAGGCTGATGTTGTCGCCATGTTCCATCAAGGGGATATCACCTCGATAGAAAGGGCCCCGCATTGTGTTCGGAGTGGCGTGCTCCGGGCGGTCTGAGTTCAGGGCATCCACAAGGGTGGACGTTCCGAGCAAATCCGACACAAGGACCCATTCCTGGCGGCGCTCATCGCACAGATGACCCACTTCGGTCAGGAACTCTATGGCCGCGCGCCAGTCACTCAAGGATGGGCGTGTTTCGCGAATTACGGCATGGACATGTTCGGCGACCTTGCACAGCACAACTGCAAGCCGCTCATCTGCGGCACCGCTGATCCGCTCTGCGAACAGACGGTCCGATGCATCGGTCTGGAAAAAGGCAATGTCAGACATGCCAGCCATGGTTCCTCCCACCGGTCGTTAACTGACCTTGGGAGAAGCTTATCGGGCGAGCCAGAACGGTTGATGATTTGTGAGCGCCTCTTTATAACAAATTGCTATGAAGTTAGATGAGCGTCATCTTATTCAGTTGGCTGCAGTGGTTCAAACGAGCAGCGTCACCGGGGGAGCAGAGCTCCTCGGGATGACACAGCCCGCAGTTTCCAGAACCCTTTCAACGCTCGAAAAACGCCTTGGCGAACCGCTCTTCTTCAAAGGGCAGCGCCCGCTACAGCCAACGCCTTTGGCCCGGGCTTTGGCGGATCAGGGCAACGCGATGCTGGCGGCCTCGCGCAAGGCTTCGGAAACGGTGCAGTTTTTCCGCGAGGGCAAGGCCGGAAATGTTCGCGTTGGCGGGACCCCCTTTTTCATGGATGCGTTGATTTCAAGCATGACCGCTGAGTTTCAGAATTCCTTTCCCGAAATCCGTGTCGACCAAAGCTACGGGTATGTGAGGGACCTGCGGGAAGCGATCCACGCCGACCGCATAGATCTTGCCATCTGTCCGATCGACATACTGGGAGAAGGGTCGGGTCTGGTTTTTGAAGAAATCCTGCCAGGGCGCAATGTGGTTGCCTGCAGTGTGTTGCATCCGCTTTTGAACAAGCGCAAACCGACTGCCCGCGAACTGCTCGAGTACCCATGGGTGGCTCCGCCGGAAGGCAGTCCGCTTTATGCGGACCTGCATTCCATGCTGCTGTCACTCGGGGCAACGGAAATCAAGATCCGGTACTCCGGAGGATCTCTTGCGAGCGTGATTAACTACATGACACGCACAAACGCCTTGACCGTTCTACCGCACAGCGTGGTCTTTGCTTATAGGAAAGACCGCACTTTGACTGCGCTGCCCTTCAAGATCCCACATCCTGATCGCGCACTTGGAATCCTACGCTCGGCGGATGCGCCCTATCTTCCGGCGGTCGACAAGTATGCGCAGCATATCGCAGGTAGTTTTAAAGACCTACGTCATCTCATCAAGAGACATGAAGATGCTGTTGTATGGGGTGGGTAATTGCTGTGCTGGACACCATGTATCAGCCAACGATTTGCCCCGGCCGTTAATGTGGCCAATCAAACACTGCTGAAATCAAAACCGTCACGATCGTCCAGGAAGGCTTCGAAAAAGTCCGTGAAGGTGGCGACCAGTGGCGGCAAAGCTTCATAGGGCGGATAATAGAGCGACAGCCAAAGCGACGGCAAGGACCAGTCTGGCACTACCCTCTCAACCTCTCCGCTGCGCAGGCCGTCCGCAACGATAAACTCCGGCAAAACCGTAATTCCGGCGCCTGAGCGGGCCATGGCATAGAGAAAGTCTCCATTATTGGAGTGCATGCCTGCTCCTGTGAGCGTTGTCCGTTTCAGGCCGCCTTTTTGAAATCGCCAGGTCTCCAGCTCCTGTCCAGCGCCATAGGATAGGCACATGTCAGGTGTCAAATCTTCTGGGGTCTCGGGCCTGCCGACGCGTTCCAGGAAAACACGGGACGCGACGGCGCATCTCGGCACTTCGCAGATCTTCCGCCATATGGTTGATTTGTCCCGGGGCGGTTCCGACAAGCGGATTGCCAGATCGCACTCTTCGGCAACAACATCAACCAGCGTATCCGTCAGCATCACAGTCAGATCGATGTTCGGATAGGCCAGCTTAAAGCTGTCCAAGAGGCCGGGGAGCAGGCGCAATCCGAAAGACATTGGCGCGTTGACCGACAAACGGCCGCGATGCGGTTGCATCTCCCGCTCCAGATCACGCTGAATACGATCAAACGACTCCACCACCGGCTGGTACCGGGCGGCCACCGTCGCGCCGACAGATGTCAGCGCCACCTTGCGCGTGGTGCGCACCAAAAGCTGGTGGCCCAGATCTTGCTCAAGCCGCGCGATGACCCGTGTGACCGAGGCCGGCGTCATGCCAAGTGTTTTGGAGGCGGCTGCGAAGCTTTGAAGCCTTGCAACTTCCAGAAAGACACGGATTGGTTTGAGCTCTTGCATGTCTTTTATTGCCACATGAGCAACAGTAAATGCAAATCCATTATCATTCTCATCAAGTTGGCTGTCTCCTATTTTTGATCCTGACACAGGAAACAGGAATGCGAGACTGGCATGGACAAGCTAATCAAGGGGCTCCACCACATCACGTCGATGGCTGCGGACGCCCGGAAGAACAATGATTTCTTCACAAAGACCTTGGGGCTGCGCCGCGTCAAGAAGACCGTGAACTTCGACGCCCCCGACATCTACCATTTGTATTACGGCAATGAGACCGGCACGCCGGGCTCGGTGATGACCTACTTCCCATTTGGCCAGATGCCGACCGGCACCCGCGGTAATGGCGAAGTCGGTGTGACAGAATTTGCAGTACCCCGCGGATCGCTTGGGTTTTGGACGGATCGGCTGGCGTCTCATGGCGTTTCCGGCTTGCGCAAAGATCGCTTCCTCGGTGAAGACCGGCTGACGTTTTCAGGGCCAGACGGGGATAGCTTCGCGCTGGTTGAAACGGAGGTTGAGGGGCGCGTCCCCTGGACTGCCGACGGCGTTGCGCAAGATGTCGGCATTCTTGGCTTTCACGGTGCACGGTTCCGTCTGAGGGATGCAGCGGCCACTGGCGAGCTGCTGAGCTTCATGGGCTACCAGCAGGACGAAACCGAGGGCGCTGTCACGCGGTACCGGATCGAGAACGGCAATGCCGCCCGGACCATCGATCTGGAGGAAACCCCACAAGCTGCTACAGCCCGTCAGGGGGCAGGCTCTGTTCACCACATTGCGTTTGCCGTGGAAGACCGAGATGCACAGCTGGCTGTTCGCAGGGCGCTCATGGACACCGGTTATCAGGTCACACCGGTGATCGATCGCGATTACTTCTGGGCGATTTACTTCCGCACCCCGGGAGGCGTCCTGTTTGAGGTTGCCACGAATGAACCTGGTTTTGACCGGGACGAGGACACCGCTCACCTCGGTGAAGCACTGAAATTGCCCACACGATACGAACCTCATCGTGCGCAGATCGAGGCGCAGTTGCCGCCGCTTGATCAGTGACCGGAGACAAAGAATGTCGACCAATCTCTATGAAACCTTAACTAAGGCACCCGAGCCGGGCCGTCCGCTGATTTTTGCCTTCCACGGCACAGGTGGTGACGAGCGGCAGCTGTTTCAGCTTGCTGGCCAGCTGGCACCGGGAGCCGGCGTTGTCTCGCCACGCGGTGACGTCTCTGAACGAGGCGCAGCACGTTTTTTCAAACGCACGGCCGAGGGCGGCTACGACATGGAGGACCTGTCTCGCGCGACAGCGAAGATGGCGGATTTCATATCGGCTCACCGTGCCCTTTACCCGGACAGTCCAGCTTATGGGTTCGGATACTCCAACGGTGCCAACATTTTGGCAGCTGTCTTTCTGAAGCACCCGGGCTTGTTTAACCGTGTGGGCCTTCTGCACCCGTTGGTCACTTGGGATTTGCCGCAAGACCTGGATTTATCTGGGCGCGAAGTTGTGCTGACAGCAGGCCGGAACGACCCCATCACGCCTTGGGTACAAAGCGCGCGTCTGATCGAAGATCTGCAACGCGCAGGCGCCAATGTCGAGACTGATGTTCATGACGGCGGACATGAGCTGCGTGACAGCGAACTGGCTGCACTGGTGCGAGGCTTTGCAGACTGATGCGGTCAAGATCCGGAATGCAAGGCGTTCAGCGTTGTCAAAACGGCTGCTTCGTGCATTGCCCAATCGAAAAAGGCGGCGACGTCGGGGGCGGTTTCCCGGCCTGGCCGGCAGCTCAGATAATACGACTGTCCCGAGGGGATGACCGGTCCGAAGGGGCAGGTCAGCCGTCCATCGGACAGCGCGCCGTGGGCAAGCAGCGACTGGGCCAGCGCGATGCCGACACCAGAGGCCGCGGCGTCGACCACCTGGTCGGCAGCAAGAGGTTCGAACATCACCGAGTCTTGCCGGGTCGATTGGTCGGCAAGGCCCGCAACGTCGGACCAGCGTGCCCAGGCCGGTCGCTGGCGCATCCGCATCGGATTGGCAACATGCAAAATGGGCGCTTTGTGCAGATCGTCTGTGCTGCGAATGCCGCGCGCTGCGAGAAGTTGCGGGCTTGCAACCGGGATCAGAAGTTCGGTGTGCAGCTTGATACTGTAAAGATCGTTAGGCGCCGTATGGGCATAGCGGATGACGATGTCCGGCCCGTCCTCGGTCATCGCGTTCACACCGCCTTCAGTCTCGATGTTCACAAAGATATCGGGTCTGAGCTCTGTGAATCGATGAAGACGGGGCAACAGCCATTTGCCGATGATTGGCCCGCTGGAATTGATGCGCAGGCGCGGGGGCGTCTTGCCTGGACGGATTGCGTCGACTGCCTGGCGTATCGCCAAGAACGCATCGCTCAAGACCGGTTGCAGCGCTTGGCCATGGGGCGTGAGTTGAACTGCCCTGATCTTGCGGGTGAACAGGATCACACCAAGATCCGCCTCAAGTCCCTTGATTTGCTGACTAACTGCTCCGGCCGTCACATGAAGTTCGGCGGCCGCAGCTTTGAAAGATCCCCGGCGGGCAGCGGCCTCAAAGGCGCGCAGGCTGGACAGGGAAGGCAAACGGCTCAGCGGCATGGCGGCGGCTTTCATGGATTAGATAAACTAAACTGTAAGCCTAAATCTTCTGCTTTGTCTAGAAAATACAACGCTCCACTTATGCCCCAAGAACATACGTACAACTACGTGAAAGGCGGGGTTTCCGGCTTTCATCCGCCCGCTTCAGGAGAACAAATCGAATGACTTGGCAACCTTATGTCCTGTCACTGGCCGCCGGCATCGGAATCGGCGTGATCTACGGCCTGATTGCCGTGCGCTCGCCCGCCCCACCCATCATCGCCCTGCTTGGCCTACTGGGCATGCTGGCAGGCGAGGCCGCCGTCCAGTGGGTACGCGGCCACAACGATGTGCTTTCCAACTGTCTTCACTCCAAGTCGTTCTCCGTGGCGAAAACTGACAATTTCAAGACGAAAGATACGCCCCCCTCTAGCAATACCTAAGAAGGAGACTTAACCCATGTCTAAGCATGAAATGATTAGCCCGGAAAATGCAGCCCTCGTCCTGATCGACTTTCAGCCGGCGATGTACCAGGGCGTTGAGAGCCACGATCGCCTGTCAGTAATGCACAATGTGCAGATTCTGGCCAAGGGTGCCAAACTCTTCAACCTGCCGACCGTTATCTCGACGGTTGCCAAGGACAGCTTCTCAGGCCCGTTTATGCCGGAAGTCACAGACCTTTTCCCGGAAGTAGAGGTCGTTGACCGCACCTCGATCAACTCATGGGTGGATGCAAACTTCCGCAAAGCCGTTGAAGCAACTGGCCGCAAGAAAATCGTTCTGGCTGGTTTGTGGACGGAAGCTTGCGTCATGTTCCCGACACTGGATCTGCTGAGTGAAGGCTATGAAGTCTACATTCCGGCCGACGCGTGTGGCGACATTACACCTGAGGCGCATGAGCGGGCGATGGACCGCCTTGTGCAGGCCGGTGCTGTGCCGATGAATTCACTGCAGTTCATCTTTGAACTCCAGCAGGATTGGGCCCGCGGCGAAACCTATGACGGCGTCATGGACATCCTCAAAACGCATACGCCTTACGGTATCCAGGTCCGTTTCTCAAAGTGGGCCCTTGGTGAACACGCTTCCGAGGCTGGTATCGCAGCCGAGTAACCCGGCAAGTCTTCTCCGTCCCGGCGAATACCGGGACGGTCTTCTCTGACAACAGTTTTCGAAAGGTGTGGTGATGGCCGATACGATCCTCTTTAACGGCAAGATCACGACGATGGATCCGGAACAACCGGAGGCAACTGCTATCGCTCTCAAGGATGGATTGATCCTGGAGGTTGGCAGCGATGCCGATATCCTGCGGCTGAAGAGCGCCGGAACCGAGGTGATCGACCTGAATGGTCAGCGTGTGATCCCCGGCCTGATCGACAGCCACACCCACATCATCCGTCAGGGCAACAACTTTGCGATGGAGTTGCGCTGGGACCATGTGCCGTCTCTGGCCGACGGTCTGGCGATTCTCAAAGCCCAGGCGCAACGCACGCCGGCAGGCCAATGGATCCGGGTGGTCGGCGGATGGTCGGCCGATCAGTTTGCTGAAAAGCGCCTTCCAACCATCGACGAGATCAATGCGGTCGCGTCGGATGTGCCTGTTTATGTTCTGCACCTTTATGACCGGGCCTGGCTTAACAAGGCCGCGCTGCGGGCGCTTGGCATCGACAAGCACTTTTATGAACCGTTCGTCTCCGGCCGTTTGGAGCGGGACGATCAGGGCAATCCCACGGGGCTTGCGATGGCGCGCCCGAACGCTCAGCCGCTTTACGCTCTGCTCGATATGGCGCCAAAGCTCGACTTCGAGCAGCAGATCACGTCGACCAAACACTATTTCCGGGCACTGAACGGGCTTGGCCTAACATCGGCACTCGACTGTGCCGGTGGCTTTTTAAACTACCCGGATGACTATGGCGTTATCTCCGAGCTGAACAAGCGCAGTGAACAGACCGTGCGCATTGGGTATCAACTGTTTGCGCAGCGGCCGCTGTTTGAGCTGGACGATTTCAAACGCTGGAACGACATCGTCAAACCGAACCAGGGCAACGACTATCTCAAGTGCGTCGGTGCGGGCGAAATGCTCGTGGCATCGGCCTACGATTTCGAAGACTTTTCCTACCCGCGCCCCGAATTGCCGAAACGCATGGAGGGGGATCTGCGGCCGGTACTGGAATTTCTACTGGAGAACGGTTGGCCAATTCGCTTCCACTGCACTTACGAAGAGAGTGCACATCGCCTGCTGACCGTTTTGGAAGAGGTTGGTCGCGACAAAGGTCTTGAGGAGCTCAACTGGATCTTCGATCACGGCGAGACCATTTCCGAAAGCACCATGGAGTGGGTGACGCGTTTGGGCGGCGGGATCAGTTACCAGAACCGGATCGCGTTCCAGGCCACGGCTTATCGCGACCGCTATGGTGAAGCTGCACTGAATGACGTCATGCCGGTCAAGAAGATGATGGCCTCCGGGGCGCCGCTTGCGGCAGGTACCGACGCGACGCGGGTGTCGTCTTATAATCCGTGGCTCGCGATCCACTGGGCCGTGTCCGGAAAGGGCCGTGGCGGCGATGTTATCTGGCAGGCCCAAAACCGCTTGTCGCGGCAGGATGCGCTTCAACACTGGACTGCGGCTGGTGCATGGTTCAGCCGCGAGCAGGGCAAGAAAGGCCAGATCAAGGCCGGTCAGTTTGCAGATATTGCCGTTCTGGATCGTGACTATTTCGCGATCCCGGAAGACCAGATCATTGAAATAGAAGCTGATCTGACCTTCTCGGGCGGCAGGATCGTCCACGCAAAAGGCCCGTTTGCCGAACACGCTCCGGCGCCGCTTCCCGAACTGCCCGACTGGTCACCCGTCCCCGTCTTCGGTGCGCCAGGGGTGTCCAAAGGCCGGTTAAGCGGGTCGGCGCTCGTCGCCGCGGAATAGGTCTTTGGTGTGGGAGAGCGAAAAATCATGGCTGTTTTTCGGATGCATAGAATGGGAAAGGCTCGAGCTCTGTTACTGGCAGGGCTCTGCACCATTGGCTTTATGGTGTCTGCGGATGCTGAAACGCTCGAGTTCGATGGTCAGGTCGAGGCTGTTCATCAAGCGGACGTCTACAGCCGCGCCGAAGGGATCGTTGCCGAAGTACTGGTTTCGCAAGGGGATTTTGTGGATGCAGGAACGGTACTTGCGCGACTGAAGCAAGATGTGCCGAGGCTGAAGATTGCTGTTTCAGAAGCCAGGCTTGCGCGGGCGAATGCGCTGTCAGAACAGGCTGACGGAAGGCTGGCGAGGATACAACGCCTCACGACATCCGGAACTGCATCAGATGTTGCACTTACGGAAGCGAAGACGGATCTCGTGTTGGCCGAGGCGGCTCAACGCGCTGAAAGCGCGGAGCTTTCACTTGCTCGAACGGCGCTCGACGATACCGTGATCCGAGCGCCAATAGCCGGCTTCGTTGAAGATCCAAGAGTTCGGGTGGGCGCGTTGTTGGAGTTCAGCTCCGGAGACCCACCGATCTTTCAAATCGTGAATTTGGACCCGGTTCGGATTGTCTACGAAATTCCATACGAAATCCGGTTGCGCCAAATGAAGGAAACCGAGGCGTCTACCGCGGACGAATTACTTCAAAGTGTCCGTTTGCAAGTCATGACGACCGATGGGGAACTTCTCGCCCGAGGGCTTGTTCCCACTGCGACAGCCGTCTGGGTGGAGCCTGATACTGGGAAAATTCGCGTCTGGGCCACTCTGGAAAACAGTGCAGGGATCCTGCGCCCGGGTATGCGGGTGCGGGTTTTGTCAGAGGTGATCAAAAGCGGATCGCCAACGCGGTAACCCGATTGCGAACATCTAGAAAACGGAAGTTCTCAAGCGTTTAACAGGAACAGGCCGCTTGCCATGTCAACACTCACTGATGCCAAACCGGTTGTATCTGCATGGTCACCATTTGGATATCGTGCTTTTGCGTTGCTCTGGGTCGCCACCTTGATCTCCAACATCGGCACCTGGATGCACGATGTTGGAGCAGGCTGGTTGATGACGACGCTGAATTCCAGCCCTGCGGTTGTCACGCTGGTCCAAGCGGCGACGACGCTGCCGTTTTTTCTGTTTGCTTTGCTGGCAGGTGCCTTGGCGGACCGGCTGGACAAACGGCGTATGCTGATCACGATCAACCTCGGGCTTTTCGGGGCAATTTCCGTGCTTGCCTTGCTTGTGTGGCAAGAGCAGATGACGCCGGTTTTACTGATCCTGTTTACGTTTGTGATCGGCACCGGCGCGGCCTTTATGGCACCGGCATGGCAGGCGGTTGTACCGCAACTCATCCCGCGCGAGACACTCAAGCCAGCGATCGCACTTAACTCCATGGGCATCAACATCAGTCGGGCCATTGGTCCCGCACTAGCCGGTCTCCTGATTGCTGGAGTTGGCTTGGCTGCACCTTTCGCTCTGAATGCGGCCACACATCTGGTGATCATCGCGGCCCTTGTTCTCTGGCGGCCCGAAGCTGCACCTAAACGCACCCATCACGGTTCCATCTTGTCCGAGATGGCGACCGGTCTGCGTCATGTCCGGTACAATGGCCCAATGCTCGCAACTCTTGTCCGCGCGGTTGCCTTCTTTGTGTTCGCATCGGCGTATTGGTCCTTGTTGCCGCTCATCGCTCGGGGTGTGGCTGACGGAGGATCAGAGCTCTACGGAATGCTTATGGCCTTGATCGGTGCAGGCGCTGTCTCCGGCGCACTGGTTCTTCCGCGCCTGACCGGTAAACTGACATCCAATCAAACAGTACAGCTCGGCACGCTCGGTACAGCGACTGCCCTTACGGTACTCGCATTGTCGGCAGAAGCATTCGCCCTGATGGCTGCGGCCTTCTTTGGCGGCCTCAGCTGGATTGCCGTACTCACCTCGTTCAACGTGTCTGCCCAATTGGCTTTGCCCGACTGGGTCCGTGCCCGTGGTCTCGCCGTCTTCCTGATGGGGTTCTTCGGGTCCATGGCCTTGGGGTCCATCCTGTGGGGACAGATTGCAACCGCAACTTCGGTGCCGATAACGCTGCTTATCGCGGCGACAGGGTTGATTGCCGGAATGATTCTGACCCGCAAGGTGGAAGTCGGGCAAGCCGAAACCCTGGACCTTTCGTCCGCCAATGTCTGGCCGCAGGCACCGGCGCTGAATCCCGGCAGTTCGGCGGACCAGCCTGCCATGGTCACGGTTGAATACCGGATCGCCGAAGCGGATCGCGCCGGTTTTACAGCCGCCCTTCAAAACTTTGCAAAGGAGCGCCTGCGCAACGGAGCCACGCGATGGGATCTTCACCAGAGCGTGGAGGACCCGGAAGTGTGGATCGAAAGCTTCCACCTGCCGAGTTGGGCCGAGCACCTGGAACAACACGCCCGCGTGACGCGTCATGATGCCGATCTACAGCAAAGCGTGCGCACATTCGATATCCGCGAAAGCGGTCCCGTGGTTCGGCATTTTGTCGTGCCCCAAGCCGCAATACCGCAGCCAATCTAGGAGGTTTTGGAATGGCAAAGTTTATCTTGAACGGTCGTCCCGTTGAGTACACTAATCCGCCTGAAGAAATGCTGCTACTGATCCTGCGCGATACGGCAAACTTGAAAGGGACCAAATACGGCTGCGGCGCAGCGATGTGCGGTGCCTGTACTGTCCACGTCGACGGAGAAGCCATGTTCTCTTGTCAAATGTCGCTTGCCGATGTTGAAGGGGCTGAGGTCACCACGATCGAGGGTCTTTCTGAAGATGGGTCGCATCCCGTCCAGAAGGCCTGGATTGAAGAGCAGGTTCCGCAATGCGGCTACTGTCAATCCGGCCAGATTATGCGCGCAGCTGCCCTCCTTGCGGAAAATCCGCAGCCAAGCCGCGAAGACGTCGTCGATACGATGAGCGCGAACTTATGCCGGTGTGGGACCTACAACCGCATCTTCAAAGCAGTTGAACGTGCTGCGAAGGAGGTTTGATCATGACCC
>CALDSI010000300.1 GCA_937911395.1 uncultured Labrenzia sp. | reverse complement strand
ATGTCACGCCGTTTTTACCGAGCGTGTCGACGAGACCTTCAATGCCGTGCCAATCTAGTTTCAACCCCGGGCAGACCACCAGCCGACCATATTTTACCACGCGGCAGCCATCCAGACTGACCGCATTGTCCTTTGGTTCGAACGCTGCCACAGCAGATTTCAGCCAGTGAACGCCCGAAGGGATAAGCGAAGCCATGGTTTTAGCCGTGTCGGAGGCATCAAAAATGCCGCCACCGACCATGGTCCAGCCCGGCTGGTAGTAATGCACATCGGCTGGGTCGATTACGGCGATGTTGAGATCAGCGTCCCGGGACAGCAGGCTGGACGCAACTGATATGCCTGCACCTCCTCCGCCGACGATGACGACATCGAAGCGGGCGTCCTCGACAGTATCTGTCGGTGTCCGCCCGCCATTTGCAATCCGGCGGACTACGCCCGCCATGTCGTAACCAGCGGCTTTGGTTTTTGTCAAAATACCTGCAACCGGCAAGGTATTGGCTTGAGACAGAGACCAAAGCGTTGCCGAGCGGGTCCCGGTTCGGCAGTAGGCAAGAACCGGTTTCGGCAGCAAGGCCAGATGCGCGCCAAAGGCATCGGCATCTTCATCCTGCACCTTGCCGGCCGTGATCGGCTGGTACCGGACTTCAAGGCCGAATTTCTTGGCCGCAGCCTCGATCTCCTCAAATGTCGGCTGGTCGGGGGCTTCTCCATCCGGCCGGTTGCAGATGATTGACCGGAACCCTTGCTGTGCAATGTCCGGCACGTCCTCCGGCATGATCTGCGGGCAAACCGAAATCTGCTTGTCGATGGATGCCACCTGCATGGCTGCCGCCTCCCGTTTTTGTCAATCAGAGCCCGTTAACCGGCACTTTCAGGAATGTTTTTCCGCTTTCATCAGCGGGCGGCAATTTTCCGGCGCGCATGTTCACTTGAAGGGACGGAATGATGAGCTTTGGCATATCCAGCTGGGCGTCGCGTTCCGTCCGGAAACGGACGAATTCTTCCCGTGTCTTGCCGCCGCCGACATGAATGTTGTGCGCTTTCTCATCGCCCACCGTGGTTTCCCAGGCAATATCCCGGCCGTTCGGGCCATAATCGTGGCACATGAAGAGGCGCATATCGTCCGGAAGGGCGAGAACCTTCTGGATGGAATCGTAGAGCGTACCGGCATCCCCGCCCGGAAAGTCTGCCCGCGCAGATCCGCCATCCGGCATGAACAATGTGTCGCCCGCAAACGCCGCATCGCCCATGACATGCACCATGCAGGCCGGTGTGTGGCCGGGTGTATACATGGCAAAGGCGGTCATTTCACCGATCTGATATGTGTCGCCGTCCTTGAATAGGCGATCGAACTGGCTGCCGTCGCGTTGGAACTCGGTGCCTTCATTAAACACCTTGCCGAAGGTTTCCTGAACAACGGTGATCTGTTCACCGATGCCGAGCTTGCCGCCGAGTTTTCCCTGAATGTACGGCGCGCCGGACAGATGATCGGCATGAACATGCGTTTCAATCAGCCACTCAAGATCCAGGTCTTTGTCCTGAATGTAGGCGATGATTTCATCGGCATGATCGTACGTGATGCGCCCGGCCGCGTAGTCAATGTCCATCACACTATCGACAACCGCGCAGGCGTTTGACGCCGGATCTTTGACTACATAGCTGATCGTGTTTGTGGCCGGGTCAAAAAAGGCTTTGACCTCTGGAATGATGGCCATATCGACCGGATAGTTCGAGGAACTCATTGTGTGTCTCCCGTTGTCTGGCTTCGCCAGTTCTATTTTCAAGCTTGGGCCGGACTGGGGCGTGAACCCAGTGTTGTGATCCCGCGCGCCACCAAAATCCCTGCGACAATCGCCGCTCCCGTCAGGAAGGGGCCGCTCAAACCGAGGCCGAGGACCGGCACTAGTCCGCCGGGGCAAAAGCCGCTCATGCCCCAACCTATGCCAAAGATAGCCGATCCGCCGATCAGTTTCATATCCAGATCTGTTTTTGTCGGCAGCGAAAACTCTGAGGCCAGCACCGGAGAGTTCATGCGGAAAGCAAGGCGGTATCCAATTGCGGCAACCGTCAGGGCACCGCTCATGACAAAGGCCAGACTGGGGTCCCACGTCCCTGTAACATCGAAGAAGTTTAGGACCTTGGCCGGATTGCCCATCCCGGAAATCAAAATACCTGTCCCGAAAACAAGGCCAATCGCGAATGCGGAAAGAAGCCGGATCATGATTAACCTCCAAACACGTGACGGATGAGGAAAACGGTGACACCGCCGGTTGCCATGAAGGTCATGGTCGCAACGATAGAGCGGGCGGACAGGCGGGACATTCCGCAAACGCCGTGTCCGCTGGTGCAGCCCGAGCCGAGCGTGGTCCCGACACCGGTCAAGAACCCTCCGGCAAGCAAAAGCGTAGGCGAAGATGGGATGCTGATTTCCGGAAGTTGCCCGGTAGCGCCAAGCAGAACCAGCGGGCTTGTGACAATCCCGGTGATAAAGGCTGCGCGCCACGCCCAGTCGGAATTGATGTTGAGGCTCAGCAGCCCGCCGACGATGCCATTGATCCCGGCAATGCGGCCATGAACAGCCATGAGGGCAACGGTGGCAAGTCCGATTAGGAGGCCGCCTGAAAAGCTGAGTATGGGTGTGAATTCGGTCATGGGGGTCCTTATTAAGTTAATTTCGAATATATGAAATAATACAAAAGATGCAAGCGGTGAATGAAGTGACTGCCCAGAGTTTCCTTAGGGAAAGCGCGTGCTGGCCAAAGGCCGGAAAATCCGGCATGGTCAGATGAAACCTAAGCGCCGGAGGGACTATGAAAACGCAAAACTTGTTGGCCGGATTGATGTTTTCTGCGGTCGCGTGTCTTCAGCCGGTGCAAGCCTATGCAGATGAGGATGCCTACAAGCTGCCCTTGAAACTTTTCGGCAAAGACGAAATTGTCGGTGGAATTTCTCCGTGCCATTTGTCGTTCTGGCAGCAGAACCGTAACCCTGAGACAGACGATTATGCGTATCTGTTCCATGCCAACCAGGAGAGTGATGGTTTCACCGGTCCGGGATTGGTGGAGATCGGGGACAAGTTCTACAGCGTAAACGAGCTTGTTTACGGCGGCGAACCCATCGAAGGCCATGGCACTCAATATCTGTTTGCGAGCGATGACCGGGATGTAAAAGTCCAGATCGAACTTCTCGAAGTCACGTTCAGAAATGACGCCTTTTATTTCGAAAAGGCCAAGGTCACTGTCATCCAGAAGGGTAAACTGCCTTTCACGGCGAACGCCAAAGGGGTCAGCGGTTGCCCGAAAACCGCATCGCTACCCCAGACGGCTTCGGCCAGTCCGAACTTGCCTGCAGGTATTCCGATCGGTTCCGAGCGATACTTGGCAGATATGTCCGAAATCCCGGCCGTATTGCGCCAGCAAATGCGCGATTACGCGAGCGAAGCCTGCGACATCGATGGCCAGTTTGCCTGGTCGGGGGCGCGTTACGTGATCAATGACTATTATCTGATGTGGCAAATCCCCTGCTTTCAAGGTGCCTATCAGGGGTCCGGCGTCTTTGCAGTAACTCAGAACCCGCCGCAAGACTGGGGTGAATTGTTGACCCTGCCCAATCCCCCCGGATTGGAGGGCAATCAGAACTATTCAGCGATGAATGCCAAGGTGTTGGGATCGTCCGGCCACATTGAAACCACCGAATTTGGCCGGGGCGCGGGAGACTGCGGCGTCTATCAGGTGTTTCGCCTGATTGATGGGCCAGGCGAAGTCCTTGAGTTGGAACTTCTCGAGTATCGGGAGAAGACCGACTGTGACGGCAATGCGCCTGAACCCAACACCTGGCCTTTGGCCTACCGGGCGCAATAGTTCAGTCTGCAGCCGGAGTTGAAAGGCCGGGCGGTTCGGGCAGACGTGCCAGCACAACATGCGAAAGGTTCGCGCGCTGCCGGGTCTCGGCACCTGGTATGAGACGGGCCGGATTGACTTCAACACCGGGAAGTTCCCGGTCCATTTTAGGGCCGGAGAACTCACCCATTGGCCTCAGAATGTCCTCGTGGACGACGCTGCCAAGATAAAGGGGCTCCAGCGTCCCACCTTCGAGAACTTCGTATCGGCTGGGCCACAAACGCATGACCCAGCGTCCGCCCTCCGCTCCATCGGCATCGTTGCGGATCAGGATCAGGTCCGGTTGGCGGCCGTTCTGGCTCCGCGGCAGGATCGGGAGAGAATCCGGCGGGGTTTCGCCTTCCACAAAGCCGCCTGCTGTCGATAGTGACCACTTTGGCGGATGCACCCAGCCGTCTTTCGCAGCGATGTCAGCAAAAGCTTCAAGTGGGCCTGCGTATTGAATGACGAGCGGTTCTTCGGTTTCCCCGTCAATTCCGATCCGGTGTGCTGGTAGGCTTTGCCAGGTTCCGTCTCTCCAGTCGCTCGCCTGGATGATCTCTTTGTGAATTTGCGGCGCGTAAGTGACCAGCCCAGCATCGAAGGAGCGGGCCACATGCCAGCCACCAAACCCGGCAAGCATTCCACAAACGATCGTTGTGAGGGTCAACCGGCCGATTTTCTCGTTGTGAATCGGGCCGAACACGAAGGCGAAGGCGGACACGATGGCCGTGCCGAACAAGAGCCCGGCCAACACATCCGACATCCAGTGTGCGCCAAGGTAGATCCGTGAGAACCCGATGGTGATCACATAGGCGACAGTGACTGTGAAAATACCCGCCTTTACCCAGCGGCTGCGGTCATGAGCAATCAAGACTGCACAGATACCGAACAGAACGGTGTTGAGCGTCGCATGGCCGCTCGGAAAGCTGAAGGAATCGGCGCCTGTGTAAAGCTCCATGGGCCGGGAGCGGTGCAGCATCAATTTCAGTAAAGGCACAAAAATGGCCGTACCGGCAATTGCGATGACAAATCCGATGCCACGGCGCCAGGCCTTTCGGAAGAACAGATAGGATGCCACGGCAATTGCAATCGCAGTCACTACGATGCCGTCCCCAAGTGTGGTCATGAAGACCATGATCTTGTCGCCGACGGGCGTTCGGAGGCTGTCAAATAGGTTCAGGATGGCAAGGTCCGCGCGAACCATCGGTTCGTTTGGAGCGACTTCACCAATCAGCCAGAAGAAAGCCGGCATCGTGATGAGGATAAGCACTGTCGAGGCCAGCATTCCCGCAGAGCGGGGATGAGCCGGATCGAAATTGTGTCCAATCCATTGCGAGATTCGGTCGGGCCGCCGCGCAAACCAGCGTGCGATGGCCGAATGCGCGTTTGGAAACAGGGGCAGAATAATGAGGATCAACCACCGGCCCAGCATGACCGCCAGGAAGATCACCAGCAGAAGCGCGCCCAGAACCAGCGCAAGGCGGCCGCTGATCTGACCGATCGCATGAAGCGCTGACCCGGCAATGACACCCGGCGCAATGTGCGCCACGCTCCACGCAATGGCAGACGTGAAGTTGACCACCGAAAACCGGGTAAAATTCATACCGGCCATGCCGGCAATGCCCGGAACCACCGATTTCACACCTGGAACGAAGCGGCCGATAAAGACGCTTTTGCCGCCATGTTGTTTGAAGAACTCTTCGCCGCTCTCGACCACGTTGCTGTACTTGTTCAGCGGCCACATGCTTTTGATCTTGTCTTTGAAGGCCCAGCCAATCCAATAGGAGATCGCATCTCCTGCGGTTGCGCCAAGTGTTGTCCAGATGAGCAGCGGCATCAGGTCAAGCTTGCCCAGGCCAACAAGCGTGCCGGCACCCACCAAAACAACAGTGGTTGGAACAAACAAACCGATCAGGAACAACGCTTCGCCCATGGCTGCCAAAAAGCAGATCAACCCGGCAAGCGACGGGTTCTCGGCGATGAAATGCAGGATGGGATCAAGGAAGTCTGTCACGGAAATCCGGCGGTCTCTGAGAAGGTGCTGGCACTGTTATAACCCGGCTCCGTGAAATTCGGATGCGGGCAGGGTTTCATATATGTGCTGATCGCATCCTCCAACAGGGAAAATGCAGTTTCATTTCTTGCATAATGACCGGTTCCAGCGATGGTGTGGTTTTTTTAGGTTTGCTGTTTCACAATGTGGCTTCATGGTTCGTGACCGGAGGACACAATGTTCGAATCTGCCCGCATGCCGCAAAAGATGACCAAAAAGTCCTTCAAGAAACTTGAACCGGAACTTCGGGAGGCTCTGTTGGCGGCGCAGCTCCCGGTGATCGAGAAGCAGCAGTTCTCCACACTCATCCTGGTTGATGGCCTTGATGGGGCGGGCAAGGGCGAAGCAGTTGCCCGGCTTTATGGCTGGATGGATGCGCGACACCTCGTTTGCAACGCTTATGGCGAACCGATGGATGAAGCCCGGCTTCGCCCACCGTTGTGGCGCTACTGGCGGGACCTCCCGGCTAAGGGAGAGACAGCTATTGTTTTCGGCAGCTGGTATCAGTCCCTGTTGCGCGACCGCATATACAAAAAGATAGACGAGGATGCTTTCGATAAGGGCCTGGTTCGGATCCGGCGTTTTGAAGAGATGCTGGCGAACGAGGACGTTCTCATCCTCAAGTTCTGGTTTGTCCTTCCCAAGGATGTTCAAAAGGAACGCCTGAAGAAGATCGAAAAGAAAAGTGCCGGCCGGCATGTCTTGGCAGACTGGGCGGCCTTGAAGCATCATAAGAAAGCCAGTGAAACCGGTGAGAAGATTATCCTGGAAACCAGTATGGGATTTGCCCCCTGGTTTGTGATCCCCTCGCAAGATCCGGAGTACCGGGATGTAGCTCTGGGGCAGACTGTCGCAAGATCCATGCAGCTCAAGCTTGAAGATGGCGAGCCCACCTCAGTCGCAGCGCCGCCTGTGGTGGGTGGGCTGAAGCGGGAAACTGCGGTCGACGCAATCGATTTGACCGAGGCACTGGAGAAGACCAAATACGAAGAGCTCAGAAAAAAGTATCAGGACCAGCTCTCCGAACTCTCAGACCGCAAGTCTATGTCAAAGACCGGCGTTGTGCTCGTTTTTCAAGGCAATGATGCGGCTGGCAAAGGCGGCGCCATCCGCCGACTGATCCGGCCGCTTGACCCACGGATCTACAAGGTGCATTCGATTTCGGCGCCGACCGATGAAGAAAAGGCGCGCCCTTATCTTTGGCGGTTTTGGCGCCGCGTGCCGCGAAAAGGACATTTCGCGATCTTTGACCGGTCTTGGTACGAGCGGGTTCTGGTTGAACGTGTGGAGGGTTTTGCCGGTCACGATGACTGGCTGCGCGCCTACAACGAGATCAATGAGTTCGAGCAGGAGCTCACGGACTTCGGATACACTGTGTGCAAATTCTGGCTGGCCATTTCAGAAGAAGAACAGCTCAGGCGGTTTAAAGCCCGCGAGGAAACCGTGTACAAGCAGCACAAGATCACGGACGAGGATTGGCGCAACCGTCTTAAATGGGATCAGTACGCCATTGCCGCCGGCGATATGGTCGACCGAACTTCAACTCGTTACGCACCGTGGACGCTGGTTTCTGCGGAAAACAAGAAGCATGCGCGGATCAAGGTCTTGAAGACCATCTGCGACCGTTTGGATGAAGTCCTATAAACTCGGCCGGACTCATTTGTGAGCCCGAACCTTGATTGTCACGGCGCACTCTAAAGAGCCTCGGCCAGAGTGTCGATCGCGGCCTGAACGCCGCCCTTTTCATGAGGAATGCCAAGCTTCGCAAGGCCGAGCTCGATCGCGGACAGCGTACCGAGCGTCATGACTGCGTTCACGTGACCCATATGGGCAATCCGGATGCCTTCATTGGAAAGCTCTCCGATTGTCCCGCCGATGGTGACGCCGCAAACTTCCTTGGTGAAGTCGCGCAGTGGTTCGGGATCTGTATCCTTGAGCCGAACCACCGTGACACTGTCGGAGCGGTGGCGCGGATCTTCGATATTGAATTCCAAAACACCGCCTTTGGCCCACTGGCTTACGGCCGCCCTGGTCGCATCCGCCAGGAGTTTATGACGGTTCCAAACTTGCTCAAGGCCTTCACCAAAAACCAGATCGAGGGCTTTCCGGAACCCGAACAGAAGATGCTCCGGCGGCGTGCCACAGTATTTTTGGTAGTGAACAGGGCCTTGCCGGAAGGTCCAGTCAAAATAGTTGGTTCGAAGATTTGCGGTTTCGTGCGCCTTGTCTGCCTTTGGCCCGGCGGCGACAAAGGAAAGGCCTGGCGGTGACATCAATCCTTTTTGAGAACCGGTCAAGGCGACGTCGATACCCCATTCATCCATTTCGAACGGAATGCATCCGAGCGATGCGATGGTGTCGACCATGAAAAGAGCAGGGTGCTTAGCTGCATCAATGGCTCTTCGCAGAGCCCGAATGTCATTCCAGACCCCGGAGGCTGTATCAACCTGAACAACGAGGATTGCCTTGATCTCGTGACCGGTATCCTCCTTCAGGCGCGTCTCCAGCTTATCCGGATCGACCGCTGTGCGCCAAGTCCCGGGCAGAACCTCGACATTCAGATCCAGGAGTTTTGAGGCCTCTCCCCAACCGGCTGCAAACAAACCGGAATGAAGCGCCAAGATCTTGTCACCTCGGTTGAGTGTGTTGGTGAGGGCGGCATCCCAGGCGCCATGTCCGTTGGCCGCGTAAATGTACGTCTTGCCTTCTGTCCGGAAAAGCTGTTTCAGGCCGGAAAGGCAAGCGTCCGTGGTTTCCAGCAAGGGGCCTTCATAGATGTCGATCGCTGGCCGATGCATGGCCCTCAAGACTTCTTCAGGGACATTGGTCGGTCCCGGAATCATCAAAAATTCCTTGCCATATCGCAGCGGCATGGCGGCATCCTTTTTAAATGCAGGGGCTAAGCCCCGAATGAGCTGAAATGAGTGCGGCCGGACGGGCCGGGCGGGTCAGTCTTCACAATTGCGCGCCAGAGGCTTTCGGTCAAGAGTGCATGTTTCTTGCTTCATTAGAAACTTAAATGCAAGTTGGGGACAAAAAAAGGCCTGATAATGAATGCGGGAGATGAAAGTCGAGCCTTTCGCGGCTATTTTGGTCGCATAGGTGCCAATGTTCATTCGCCGGAAGGGCTGTGATTGCTTCGTAAGACAAATTCAGGGTCTGTTTCTTCGGAATCTCTCTTGTTTCCGTAAAGGAAATTATACAAGCTGGTCGTTGGACGAGATCGTCAACTAGGCGGTGAAGTATGATTGTGGTCGAAGAGGGGGCCAGCCCTCTCGTTTTGTGTTTGCCGCACACCGGTACAGATGTGCCGGCAGTGATCGGAAAACGGCTGAATGCGACTGGTCGGTTGCAGACGGACTTGTCCTGGCGTCTTGAGGACGTCCTGCAGTTATCCTCCGATCTCGATGCAACAGTTATCCGCTCAACCATTTCCCGGTATGTCATTGACCTCGATCGGGATTTGGAAACTCCTCTGAGCGCTTCCGAAGACCCGAAGACTGCGCTTTGTCCGGTGACTACCCTCGACGGCAAGCGCATCTATCTGGATGGAGAGGAGCCAGGAGCAACCGAAGCCGAACAACGGGTCCTTTTGTTTGCAAGGCCGTTCGAAAAAGCTTTGCAGCAGCAGGTGTCCCGGCTGTCCAGGATGCACCGCAAAGTGATTGTGATCGATTGCCAATCTATGCGATCTCATATCAAGGGCGTGACGGACAAAGGCCTGCCGGTCATCAGTGTTGGCAGTGCAGAAGGGACGGCCTGCGATCCCGATTTACTGAACCTGGTTGTCGGCTCCTTCAAAAGCCAGCAGGGATACACGGTCGGTGTCGATGAGCTTGTGAAAGGCGGTCATTTGACGCGGACTTATGGCCGGCCGGAGCGCGGCCTTCACGCCTTGTCGCTTTTGATTGCTCAGCGAGCCTATTTGCGCCACGAATCGCCGCCCTTCGAGCCAGACAAGAGCCGGGTGCAGCGCTTGGGGAACTTGCTTGAGGACACCTTCTCGCGGGCCATCGACTGGGCACGCATGGAGAATAGTCAGTCTTATCTAAGCCAGCCATCGGCTGCTCAAGAACAGGAGGCAACTGTGAGCCCTCCGACGGAAGGCGAAGCAGCCAATGACACCCATGGGCCTGCAGGCGAACGCCCGGGCCAGCCGCCTACAATGCTCCAGGTTGCCGAATAGGAGCTGGTGGTCCGCACGGAGAAGATCTCAGACGACGTTTTTCTCGACAATCGGACGATCGGCGGCCAGGCGATCGAAGGCCAGCGGTGTGAGATCCAGCGTTTGATAGGTGCCCGTAGCAATCAGCTCTGACAACCCGCGGCCGACGGCAGGCGATTGCTGCAGTCCATGGCCGGAAAAACCGAGCGCCATGTAGAACCCATCAACGCCAGCAACTCCGCCCAAAAACGCATTGTGATCAAAGAGGTTCATATCGTAGGTGCCGGCCCAGGCAGCACCCGGCTTGATCGCTTCAAAGGCGGGCACGCGGTTGGCGAGAACGGGCCAGATGTGGTCTTCAAAGAGCCCGTGTTCGATATCGAAGTCAGCCGCGTCCGGATCTTGATCCTCTGGCGGTGCGGATCCGCAGATATAGCCTGTACCTTCCGGACGGACATAGGTCCCGGTCGGGTCGATGAGAAGCGGGAATTTCACAAGATCATCCCGGCATTCGAAGGTGAACACGCACCGTTTTTTCGGAACGATCGGCACATCAATCCCGGCCTGGCGGCATAGGTCCGCGCCGCCGGAGGCCCCGGCGCAATTGACCACGATTGGTGTTGAGACAGTGGCACCATCGGGGAGGCGCACAGACCAGTACTCAGCGCCCTCTCTCTCAATTGCCGCTTTTCCGGAAAAGTAATCCACGCCGAGAGACCGGGCTTTCTTTCGGAAGGCTTGCATCAAGCCATAGCCGTCGAACCAACCTTCACCCGTAAGTCCATGACACCCTGCAGCCAGATCACTCGTGTTGAGCCATGGGAATTTCGCAACAAGGCCGTCAGCATCATAATATCTGATGTCCGCGCCCAGCTGCTGCTGCAGTTGGTGGTTTTTCCGGAGGATGGGCTGCTTGTCCGGCGTTGCCAGAAAGAGATACCCGCCCTCGTGAAGGTCAATCACAGGGCGGTCGCTCCCAACCGCGAGCTGGGCACCGATTTCCCGGAGAAACTTTATGCCATACAGCGAGATCTCGATGTTGATCCCGCTGGAGAATTGTTGGCGAATGGATGCCGCGGAGCGCGCAGAGGCGCAGGTCTCATATGAGGGATCTGCCTCAAGAACGATAATACGTCCCGAAAAGTCCTCTCGTTGCGCAAGATGACAGGCAACGGAAGAACCCATGACGGCTCCGCCAAGGATTACGACATCCGCGGTTTGGTGCGCCATATAGCCCCCAGAAGAAGGAAGCAGGCCAAACGGCCCGCCTCGAAATTCAATTCTTAGAAAAATGCCTGCAAGCCGGTCTGGGCGCGGCCAAGGATCAGCGCATGAACATCATGCGTACCCTCGTAAGTGTTGA
Source organism: uncultured Labrenzia sp. (assembly GCA_937911395.1). Taxonomy (GTDB): domain Bacteria; phylum Pseudomonadota; class Alphaproteobacteria; order Rhizobiales; family Stappiaceae; genus Roseibium. The sequence continues at coordinate 6,612 of CALDSI010000300.1, read as the reverse complement.
CCGTTTCCAGGTTCTGGGCGTGGCGCATGACATGGTATTCCTCGGAAATCCCGTTGCCGCCGTGCATGTCGCGGGCCTGGCGGGCGATGTCCAAGGCCTTGCCGCAGTTGTTGCGCTTGACGATGGATATCATTTCCGGAGCCATTTGACCGGCATCGAACAGCTGTCCGACACGGTGCGCAGCCTGAAGGCCAAGAGCAATTTCGGTTTGCATGTCGGCCAGTTTCTTCTGGAAGAGCTGGGTTTGTGCCAGCGGACGACCGAACTGTTCGCGGTCGAGGCCATATTGGCGGGCGCGGGTCCAGCAATCTTCGGCGGCGCCCATCGCGCCCCAAGAAATGCCGTAGCGGGCCCGGTTAAGGCAGCCAAACGGACCTTTTAGACCTGATACATTCGGCAGCAGGGCATCTTCACCAACTTCCACGTTGTCCATCACGATCTCGCCGGTGATGGACGCACGCAGCGACAGCTTGCCGCCGACTTTCGGGGCGCTCAGACCCTTCATGCCTTTTTCCAGAACGAAGCCGCGGATTGCGCCGTCATGAGCTTCGGACTTTGCCCAAACAACAAAAACGTCCGCGATCGGCGAGTTGGAGATCCACATCTTGGAACCGGTCAGCTTGTAGCCGCCGTCGATCTTTTCAGCGCGCGTGCGCATACCGGCCGGATCAGACCCAGCGTCCGGTTCCGTCAGGCCGAAACAGCCGACATATTCGCCGCTGGCGAGTTTCGGCAGATACTTGCTCCGCTGCTCTTCAGAACCGTAAGCGTAGATCGGGTACATCACCAGGGAGGACTGAACGCTCATCATGGAGCGGTAGCCGCTGTCAACGCGCTCAACTTCCCGGGCCACCAGACCATAAGCAACATAGGAGGCACCCGAGCCGCCATATTCTTCCGGCAGGGTAACGCCCAGCAGGCCCAGTTCACCCATTTCGTTGAAGATTTCGCGATCGGTCTTTTCTTCGCGATAGGCCTCAATGACCCGCGGCAGCAGCTTGTCCTGTGCATAGGAGCGCGCGGTATCCATGATCAGCTGCTCGTCCTCTTTCAGCTGGTCGCGCAGACGGAATGGGTCTTGCCAGTCGAAAACGCCGCCGCCAGCTGGTGCTGATTTCACATTTGCCGGTGCATTCATAACAGATCTCCCGGGCCAAACAGGTGCTGGCCGCAATCGTTTCAAGGTGCCTTGTTCAAGGCAGATCATTCTGTTTGAGATAGATTTGCCTGATTTATGTTTGCAGAAAAGCGAATTCTCCTCCATCATTCATTACCAAATGGAATGAACTGGGAATTTCGCAAGATATGAAACGGGCATTTGTGCCGCCCGCAGACACCCTCATCGCGTTTGAGTGTGCGGCCCGCCATCTCAGCTTTACCCGTGCAGCGGAAGAGTTGCACCTGACCCAAGGCGCTGTCTCCAAACAGGTGCGCCAGCTCGAAGACCGGTTGGGCGTGGAGTTGTTCCGTCGCGTGCGTCAACGGATCGTGCTGACGGATGCCGGGCGGCTATACCTTCATGACATCCGGGGCGCTCTGGAACAAATGACCCTCGCCACGCGGCAGGTAATGTCGTTTGCAGGCAGCGCGGATGTACTCAATCTTGCGGTCTTGCCAACATTCGGTACCCGTTGGTTGGCTCCGCGAATTGCCGACTTTATCCGCCGATATCCGGACGCGGGTTTGAACTTGAGCGTTCGGCTGCAGCCTTTCGATTTCGACGAAGAGCCTTTCGATGGAGCCATCCACCATGGGGATCCCGTCTGGGCGGGGGCAATTGCCGAACATCTATTTGACGAAGAAGTCATCCCGGTCGCCTCTCGTGTCTTTCGGGACCGTCACAATATCCGTGTGCCGGAGGATTTGACGCGGGTGCCGCGTTTGCAATTGGCGACCCGTCCGCTGGCCTGGCGGCACTGGTTTGAAAGTGCCGGTGTGGAAACGGATGCGGCTTTCCAAGGTGCAAGGTTCGAGCAGTTTGTCATGATTACGGAGGCTGCGATCCACCACGCTGGTGCCGCGCTCATACCCCGCTTCTTTATCGAGCAGGAGCTTGCTTCCGGCCGCCTGGTGCGATTGTTTGATGTTCCGCCGGAGCACGAAACAGCCTACTTCTTTGTCTATCCGGAAGGCCGGACCATGCGCCCGGTCGTTGCGGCCTTCCGCAAGTGGCTGGCTGAGGAAGCCCGGTCGGCGAGAACCGACCGGGAGACGATGTTGCCTGGATGATCCAGGCCGATTGTATTTGGAGAGTCTTGTGAGCAAACGTCACTTGCGTCTGATTCTGAATGGCAAATCTTCAGGCCGGGCCGATGTCCGCTCTGCAGTTGATGCGGTTCGGAACATGGGTCACGAGGTGTCGGTCCGCGTGACCTATGAGGCCGGAGATACCGAGCGGTTTGCCCTTGACGCTTTGAAAGAGCATCAGGAGAACAAGATCGACGTTCTGGTGAGTGGCGGCGGCGACGGAACAATTCATGCTGTGGTCGACGGTGTTCTCGATGGACTTGAGGCGGAGGAAAAGTCCCCATTTGCATTCGCGGTTTTGCCGCTCGGAACCGCCAACGACTTCGCCCATCACATCCGGCTGGACCCATCGGACATCGTCTCATCCTTCCGCTTTGCCGCAAGAGGGAAACCCAAGCCAACGGATATTGGAACGGTGAACGGCCGTGTCTTCGTGAACATGGCGACCGGCGGCTTTGGGACGAGGGTGACCGCGGAAACGGATCCGAACCTGAAGAAGTTGTTGGGTGGGGCCGCCTATCTCTTCACCGGGATCAACCGGTTTTCAGAGCTTGCCGCCTGCGAAGGCCGGATCGAAACTGATGGGTTTTCGTGGGAGGGCGCGTTCATGGCGCTTGCCATCGGCAATGGCCGCCGCGCCGGCGGCGGGATCAGGTTATGCCCAACAGCCGAACTGGATGACGGGCTTCTTGACCTCACCATTTTGCCGATGCCGGATCGGAACCGGGTAACCGAGTTCCTGTCCATCGTGCTTGAAGGGGACCCGGAACGTATTCCGGAAATTGCCATTATGCGCAAAGTGAAGTCGCTGAGGATTGAGGCAGGTAACCAGGTCCAGGTGAACCTCGATGGTGAGCCGCTGCACGCTTCCAAACTGGAAATCGAGACCCATCCGGCGCGAATTGAGATGATACGCTAGCGAACCGTTAGCGGGCTTTTTGTGAAAATCAATACGGCCCTTAGTAGAAGTGCGGTGCGGAATGATCGGCCTTAATGATTGATATGAGGCGATCAAGCACCGATGCAATTGACAGCCGTCCGGGCAGATCTTCGGCGCAAGTCAGGCCAAGAGTTCCAAAGGGCATGCTTCAGACACGAGGACATACGGCAAAGAGCTAAGCTGCAGTTGCGGAAGGTCATTTTTCTCAATGAGAAGTTTGTCTTGGCCTGAAAAACCTGCCTATGATCGCATGAAATCAACTTTGGTGTTTTTGGGAGGAAACACATGAAGGGACAGATGATGCATCGTCCGCTGAAAATTGCGGACCTCATCACTTTTGCCGCTGATACCTTTCCGGACAGCGAGATCGTTTCCGTACGAACCGAAGGTGATATTCACCGAACAACTTACGGCGAAACGGCCAAACGGATTGCGCAACTGGCGCATGGCCTTCAAGGGCTGGAGATCGAAGTTGGGGATCGCATCGCGACCCTTGCCTGGAACGGCTATCGGCATTTTGAGCTGTATTACGGGATCTCCGGGATTGGGGCGATCTGCCATACGATCAACCCGCGTCTCTCCGCAGAGCAGATGATCTATATCATCAATCACGCCAAGGACCGTTTGCTCTTTGTTGATCTCACCTTTGTCCCGATCATAGAGAAATTGCGCGAACACCTGCCTGAGGATCTGCGTGTCGTCGTCATGACCGACCGGGCGCATATGCCAGAAACATCTCTGGAAGGTGTTCTCAGCTATGAAGAGATCCTGGACGGTCAGCCGGTTCACATGGATTGGCCAGATTTCCCGGAAGAGACTGCTGCTGGCCTTTGCTACACTTCCGGCACAACGGGCAATCCCAAAGGAACTTTGTATTCCCACCGGTCCACGGTCCTGCACGCCTACAGTTTGTGCGTGACTCTCCCGAAGGTTTTGCAGGAAGGCAGCCGTATTCTGCCGGTTGTCCCGCTGTTTCATGTCAACGCCTGGGGGCTGCCCTATTCAGCGCCGCTGTCCGGCGCCAGCATGATCTTCCCGGGCGGCGCGCTGGACGGTAAATCTCTCTACGATCTTTTGGAGCGCGAGAAGGTGTTTTCCGCCTGGGGCGTTCCGACGGTCTGGCTCGGTCTCATGAATGAAATCAACCAGCGCGGCCGGTTGCCTGATGGTCTTGGCGATATCGTCGTCGGCGGATCTGCTGCGCCGCGCTCTCTTATCGAGGGGTTTGAAAAGCAGGGTGTCAATGTCTGCCACGCCTGGGGCATGACCGAAATGAGCCCGCTCGGTACGCAAGGTAATCTGCCGCCGCGTATGGACGATTGGAGCATGAAGGACCGGATTGACCGGAAACAATCCCAGGGACGGCGGGTTTTTGGTGTCGATCTCAAAATTGTCGACGATGAGGGCAACCGCCTGCCGCATGACGGCAAGACGCCGGGTCATCTCTATGTGCGCGGAAACTCGATTACCTCGGGCTATTTTGAGAACCCGGAAGCCTCAAAACTGGTTTTTGACGAAGAAGGCTGGTTCTGCACCGGGGATATCGCTGCGATCACATCCGACGGTTTTCTGGTCATCACCGACCGGTCCAAGGACCTTATCAAGTCGGGCGGCGAGTGGATCAGCTCACTTGATCTGGAAAACATCGTCATGTCCCATTCCGGCGTTGCAAATTGCGCCGTGATTGCCGTGCCGCATCCGAAGTGGGATGAGCGCCCGCTCCTAATCATTCAGTCGAAAGACGACGATGCGCCGCCGCCAAAGGACGAACTTCTTGAGATGCTGGGCGAGCATTTTGCCAAGTGGCAGCTTCCGGATGACGTTGTTTATGTCGACGCGCTCCCGCTGACGGCGACCGGCAAAGTATCCAAACTCACCCTCCGCAAAAACTTCGCAGAAGGCGCTGCATGACCCCGGATAAACTGTTCAGACTCACCGGCAAGACTGCCCTTGTCACAGGTGGAGCAACCGGCATCGGCCGAATGGCCGCTGAGGGCCTCTGCGCGGCTGGCGCACGGGTGTTGATTGCCAGCCGCAAGGAGGAGGCTTGCCTGCGGGCAGCCGAGGATCTCAACGCGCTGGGCTATTCCGGCAGAGTGGAAGGGTTTGGCGGGGATGTCGCGACCGAGGACGGCATTGCCGCGCTGACGGATGAGATCGGAAAGCGCACCGATAAGCTCGACATTCTGATGAACAATGCCGGGACCAGTTGGGGCATGCCGCTCGGCCAATTCCCCTATGAAGCCTGGGACCGGGTGATGCGCCTAAATGTGACCGGCCTCTTCCATCTGACCCAAAGCCTGCTGCCGATGCTGGAAGCGTCTGCATCGGATGATGATCCAGCACGGGTGGTCAATGTCGGCTCGGTGATGGGCGAAACCCCGCATGGCGACCGGGCCTACAGTTATGCCGCGTCTAAGGCTGCTGTTCATCACCTGACCCGGATCCTGGCTAAGGAACTTGCGGACAAGCGGGTCACCGTCAACGCTCTGGCTCCCGGACCGTTTGTCAGCAAGATGACGGCCTTTGCAACAGCGGACGAGGACACCCGTAGCCGGGTGGGGGCGCAAGTGCCACTTGGCCGTGTTGGCAAGCCCGAAGACATTGCAGCGATCCTTCAGTTTCTCTGCGGGGCAGGCGGTGGCTACATCACCGGTGCGATCATTCCGGTCAGCGGCGGCATCAATGTGGAAACCGGTCCGGACCTGTTCCAGGAGGCCTATAGTTGATCCCGGATCTGGATCGAACTGACTTGCCTGTCGAGGCCTTAAGAGGTCTGGTTGGTGAGGAGGTTGGGGTGTCGTCCTGGCATCTCATCGATCAGGCTATGATCGATGCCTTCGCGGATGTCACCAGGGACCACCAATATATCCATGTTGACCCGGCAGCGGCTGCCAAGACACCCTTTGGCGGAACGATCGCGCATGGCTTTCTGACCCTGTCTCTTTTGTCCGCGATGGGTCTTGAGGCGCAGCCCAGAATCAGGGGCATGGCTATGGGCATCAATTATGGATTTGACCGGGTCCGGTTCTTGAGCCCGGTGAAATCCGGCTCCCGCATCCGGGGCCGATTTGTCTTGAAAGACGTGAGGGCGGTGAAGCCGGGCGAATTGGACATCACCTGGGCCTCAAGCGTGGAGATCGAGGGCGAGAGCCGTCCGGCCCTGTCGGCGGATTGGCTCAACCGGTTCTATCTGGAGACTGGCGCAGACTAAGCCGTGCGAGTTGGGGAGGCATTTGTTGGGAGGCGAAATGCTTAAAAAACGCGAGCTGCCAAAGGCTCTGCAGAATTTGCGGCTGCCGGTTGTCGCGGCGCCGCTCTTTATCGTGTCCTGCCCCAAGCTGGTGATCGCCCAGTGCAAGGCGGGTGTGATTGGAAGTTTCCCGGCGCTCAACGCGCGCGATGAAGATGGCGGGCCGGTCATG
>CALDSI010000299.1 GCA_937911395.1 uncultured Labrenzia sp. | reverse complement strand
AATACCCAAAAATATCAAAGCCTCGCACATGCGAGGCTTTTTGTGTATTCGGGCGCAATGCGGACATTGTCTCCATCAAGCTGCAAGAAACCTCAGAAAGCCAACGCGCGATATCAATCCGTTAGACGCTGCGGAGCCGCATGCACGCCCGTCTCGATCCGCTTGAGCAGCTGCTGTCGTTCCTGGCTGCCGTCTGCCGCGTAATTCAGGTTTTTAAACAGGGATGTTTGTTCGGTGAAAAACTTGCGAGTCGAATCCTTGTCCTCGAATTCAAAAGATGTCCGGGCGATTTTGTAGACGAGATCGAAGGTTTCCTGCTGGCGGGCCAAGGGCGCGGAGACATCCACGTCGTCAAACGCGTCCTGCTGCAGATAGACCATATCCAGAAAGAGGGCCTTTTGTTGTAGTACAAAGTCCTCGGTCGACACACCCTCTTCCCCGGTCACTTGCATCATACGCGTGATTTCATCGCCCCTGGCGAGGAGGTCGATCATTTCTTCAACCCGAGGTACCCAATCGGGCCCAATGTTGTCATGGTACCAGTCTCGCAATTGGGTGTGATAGCGGGACCAGGACAACAGAGGATCCACGGCAGGGTAAAATCGCTTGTAGGCCCGTTCCGATGAGAGACCAAGGAAGGTTTTGACGGTACCAAGCGTTGATTGTGTCACCGGTTCTTCAAAGTTACCGCCGGCCGGAGAGACCGTGCCAATCATGGTCAGACTGCCCGTATCTCCGGTCGCGGTTTTCAAAACACCGGCCCGTTCATAAATTCCCTTGATTGCGGAATCGAGATAGGCTGGGAAAGCCTCTTCACCGGGAATTTCTTCCAATCGCCCCGATGTTTCACGCATGGCTTGAGCCCAGCGAGACGTACTGTCCGCGATCAGAAGGACGTCGTAGCCCATTTGGCGGTAGTATTCCCCGAGCGTGATGCCGGTGTAAATCGAGGCTTCGCGGGCCGCGACCGGCATGGACGATGTGTTACAGATGATGACTGTGCGATCCATCAAGGTGCCGTCACCGGACGGGTCCGGCTGATCGGGAAATTCGGTGATGGTTTCCACCACCTCGCCCGCGCGTTCGCCGCAAGCCACCACGATCACAATATTGACCGCAGAGAACCTTGAAATCAGCGACTGCAAGACCGTTTTTCCAGCTCCGAAGGGCCCGGGAATACAACCCATGCCACCGCGGGCAATCGGGAAGAAGGTGTCAATCAGACGCAAGGTGGTAATCAGAGGCTCGCTTGGATAGAGGCGCTCACTTTGACCCGCTTTTACCAAAGCATCAGGGATTGCCCGGCGCACTGGCCAGTGCTGCACCATGGTCAAATCGCGGGAATTGCCGCGATCATCATTCAAGGTGACGACAACCTCTTCGATTGTGAAGGTTCCTTCCCGGATCCGCTCAACAGTCCAGGTTCCCTTGAGACCAAACGGCACCATGATCCGGTGTTTGAAGCGGCCTTCTGGAACCAAGCCGAGCGTGTCGCCCGCATTGACCGGAGCGCCCGAAGTGACTTTGGGTTCAAACGCCCATTTGCGCGTCCGGTCAAGCGCATTGGTCAAAACACCGCGCGGCAGGAAAAATCCGTGTTCCGCTGCTATATCCGCCAAGGGGTTCTGCAGACCGTCAAACACCGTGCTCAAGAGGCCAGGTCCCAGAGCAACGGACAACATTTCTCCGCTTTGGATGACCTTGTCCCCAACGCGGACACCGGCCGTATTTTCAAAAACCTGCGCTTCGGCTGATTTGCCCCGAACCCGCAACACTTCGGCTTTCAGGTATTCGCGGGGCTTTCCTTCCCGTTCCGGACCGTGCGGGATGATATAGACCACTTCGTTCTTGATCAGAGGGGCCTCCCCGAGAGGCGCCAGTGTCACAAGGTCGTCCTGGACGGCGATGATTTCAGCTGTCGGCTCCGGAAGCTGAACATGACTGGTCATGGGAGAACTCCCTCAAGAGATGTAGAAGTATCGGTAAAAAGTTCGGCAGAAACGGATTGAACCACGGCTGCCGTGCCAGATGGGCTCAAAGCTTCTGCGACGAGGGCTTTCAGACGATTGCGGGCTTGATCGGCGTTGTAGCGCGACCAGCGCTCCACAATGATCCAGCGCAACACGTAAATTCCAACAGCTTCAAAATCGAATTCATGGGCAATCGAATAATGGTCCAACTGGCGGAACACCTCGGTTAGCACCAACCGCTCCATGCCAATGTGATCTTCCGCCCGGATCAACCGATGCGCGTCTGCGACCCAAGGCATGAAATGCCCCAGACCAAAGGCCGGATCGGCCCAATTGGCCTTGATCATCGAACACCAGCGGCCGTATCCCCAAGCCTCTATCGCGCCTGCAGCATCTTGCCCGTTCCGCCGCCGCCGAAGTGCAGCTATTAGGGTCCGCGTTTCCATGCGACCGGTTACCAGGTGCTGGAGATCCGGGTATTCAGCCAGATCATGGATTACTTCGCGCGCCCGCTGGATGACCTCAAAGTCATTTTCCATGTGTGCAACGCCGGCCCAGGCCGTTACTTCAACCATTTCTTTTAGCCGGCGGGCATGCCCAGGTTCCAGCATCGCCATGCGCTGGCGCAGCCGGTACTGGGAAATCGGCACCTCCTTGCGGCTGAACAACTTGCCAAGATGCGGCAGGCTTGTGATCAGCGCGATGTACTGGTGAGGGTTGGACATGGATTTAACGCAACACCCCTTCCATGACGGCTCTGAGCCTCGGCTGAAGGTGGCGCTTTAGGAGCGTTGCGATGGCCTCTTCAGTCAGGTCAATGGAAACGTCCCGCCCGGTCAGCTTGATCTTGATACCGTTAAACCCAGAAGCCGTGGAGAATGTGACACCTTCCCGCAAGACATCCCCGGCAAGTGCAATGACGAAATGTGTCAGTGTTCCAGGCTCGACCGCTTCCGGGGACTGTTTCAGCTCCTCAAAGGTCACGATCTTTTCCGGAAGCACGACCTCCATCGGCTCAGCATCATTCACAGAAGCACTCTCTTTGGCATTGGCCGCCATCGCAAGGATCAACTTCTGCAAAAAGGCCTCATCGGCGAGCGTTGTGGCCACCAATCGCTTGGCCTCCTGCTGGATGCGTTCGCCGAGTTCGTTACGCATATCAAGCACAAGGTCTCGGGCAGCTACTTTCAGGCCATCTTCGGTGGCAGCTTTCTCCTTTGCAGCTTCTGCCCGGGCGGCTGCCTTAAGCGCAGCTGCCTTTTTTTCAGCTTCTGCGACCAGGGCCGCTGCCTTTGCCTTGGCGTCTGTCAATATGGTTTCGGCTTCGGACTGACCAGCTTCAACGCCTTCGGCTTTCAGCCGGTCGATCAGCGCTTGAACACCAGCACCTGCGGCAGTTTCAAGCTCTCCGGCGGTTTTGGATTCTGACATGGTTGCCTCCTAGCTCGGCATCGTTCCGGCGAGCACCAGTGCAAAGACCAGAGCAAAGACCGAAAAGCCCTCTAGAACAGCAGCTGGTGCGAGCGAAATGCCGAAAATCTCGGGTTTTGCCTTGGACGCATGAATGGCCGATGCCAGAACCTCGCCCTGCCGAATGCCGGTGAACAGCATGGTGAAGCCGGAAAGTACCCCGATGCCGAACATGGCAGCGCCATTTGCTGCATCGACAGTTGTTTGCTGGAGCGAGAACATGATGACGATGCCGTAGATCACCTGAGAGGACGGCATGAGAGACACACCGATGAACCGGCCGTAACCGCCATCGCTGTCGAGCATTGCGCCGATCGCGGCGCTGCCTCCCAGAGCACAGCCCCAAGCACTGCCGATCGCGCCCAGAGCCACCGGCGCATAAAGCCCGAACCAACCGAGCGCCACAACGAATTCGTTCACAGGCGTGTCTCCTCTTTCTTGAATGGACGGAAGGCCGTGCCTTCGTCTTTCAAACCCCAATTAAAAAATTCAATCACGTTCAGGCGCAGTCCATGGACGCACCCTGCAATCAGTCCAAGGCCGATGTTGATAGAGTGACCGATGATCAGAACGAGGATTGCAATCAGCAATCCAACGCCAGGGACCGCATCATTCAACTGACCGGAAAGCGTGTTGATGGTTTCTGCGAGCGATGCGGCAGCGAGGCCCAACGCAAAAAGCCGCATGTAGCTGAGCACATCGGAAAAGATATTCACGACCCGGGCAAGGGAGGCCAACCCGTCGAAAACACGCATCCCGCCGGACGACAGCGAATTGACCTTCCGATCACTGCCGAAGAAACCGACGGTCAATAGCCCGGCAACAACGGCGCCGGGGCCAAGTGTGGCAAAGGCCGTACCTTGTCCCAGGAATGTCGCGAGCCCGCCCAAGGCGACAAGGCACCAGCCAAGCGGCTGAAATCGCCCGCTTGGGGTTGTTTCATTGAGGCTGCGCATGAGGTTGGCCAGGACAATGTGCACCACACCGATGGTCAGCGTGATCTTCATCATCGTATCGACGTCTTTCAGATGCAGGACCTTGAGTTTCGCCAGGAAACTGCTGTCCGGCGGCGCAATACCAAAGTAACTGCCCGTTGCGACACCAAACGCGGCTGTCGAGAGCATCAGCCACATGGCCATGCGTAAGAGCCGCCGGCTTTGGTCCGAGCCGTTGAAGCGGTTTCGGAAGAGGTACAAGAGCGCCAGGATCAATAGGCCATATCCAGCATCTGTCATGATCATTCCGAAGAAGATGACAAACGATATGTAGACGATCACAGACGGATCCCAGTCTCGATATCCCGGTGTCTGGTAGAATTCAACGAGATCCTCGCCCGCGGCTAACCCCGGGCGGTTTTCAAGCAAGGTCGGTGGCTGATCCTCTGCGGTTACGTCATCAAAGACAGCTGCAACATCGATCTCTCCGGCGAGGGCCTCGATTTCTTCGACCTGGTCCTTCCGAGCCCAAGCCTGAAGCACGAAAACCCGTCCAGCGTCTCCGGTCTCAAGGCCAGCGCGATGACGGGCAGCTTGATCTCTCGCCGCTGCAAGGTTCGATGCCAACATGAACCGCCACTTTGTCAGCGCCTGCCGCTGTAACTGCAACTCTTCCAGTTCAACCGCGGCTTCTTCGTGGTGTTTTTTGAGTGTTGAGAGAGAGACTGCGCCGACATGCACCCGCGGTACGGGCATGTCGCTGACCTCCGGTTCGTTCGGTGACAACAGCACCACATAGGCCCTGTAGGTATCGGCGTGCACGACCTCGAGAACCTTGTTCGACGGATCAATTTCTCTGAGCTTTCCTGTGGGGACAACGTAGAACCAGAGGCGGTTGCCTTTCAGGGTCTCCAGGGCAGTGAAATTAAACTCGCCCCAGGGCTCGACATCTTGAATACGTTTCTTCAGCCGCGCCAAACGATCTTCGCAGTCCTTGACCAATTGCCGGTTTTCAACCGATTCCCGAACAGTTTCATTGAGGTCAAAGCTGCTTGGGTCTGTGATCTGCAAGCGCTGCACAGGCGTATCCATCAGCCAGTGGAGCGCCTCTACCGCTTCCCGTCCAGTCCCGGCCGGCACTGCTTCAAGTTCCTTTTGAGCATCGCTCAAGGGAATGAGATGCAGCGCTCCAAAAGCCTGTGTGGCCTCCAGAACCTTTTCCTTGTCTTCCAGAACGCCGATGAGGCTGACTTTTGTGAGGGGCACAATGCTCATAGCTCAGCCATCCTCTTTACTGCGCTTCTCGCCGCTGTCTTGCGCTTGGAGATTTTGGCGCGAACCACAGCATCGCGTTCGGCGTCGGCCAGAGCCATACGGATCTTTTTGATGTTCTTCTGGGCTTGCGGGATAAGCACCTTCTCAAACAGGTTGACCCGCCGCGAGATCACCGCTTCGGCTTCAAGCAGCTTTTCGATCCGCTCCCGTGCAACCTCGCGTTCCAGGTTGAGCTTCAAAAGTTCTTTCAGCCCGTTGACCGCAGGATCCACCCAGTGTGGCCGGGCGAGAAGAGAATAGGGTTTGACGTCGACTTCGATGTTTTCAAGCGTTGGCAGCCTGGTGCCGGACAGGTTCTGTTCGCCCCGTTCGACTGATTTCAGGCTCACGATCCCTTCGACAGGAACTTGCTCGTTTGCGAGCATCGGCAATGATTTTGCGATTTCGTCAAAGCGGCGCTCATATTCCGCATCAAGCCTGAGCGCGGTCTCCTTGGCTTTCGCCCGCTCGGCCATGATCTGCAGACGCTTCAACTCCAAAGACGGAAGGAAGCGTTTGTATTCAGAAAGATGTGCGCTCTCCCGGGCAAGGGATGACTTGTTGAGCGCAAGCTTGGCCATCAGGCAGCCTCCCCGTCGGCGCCATCTTTAGCCGCGCCCTTCGAAGCGGCTTTCTCGCCAGGGAAATATTTGTCGATCAACCCTTGTTTCATCAGAAGCTGTTCGGGCAAGAAACACTCGGCGAGTGTTTGCCAACACAGGTCCAGTGCCTCCTCAAGGGGAATGGCCACCTCGATATCCATGAATCGCTTGCGGAAGAGCGCACCGAATTTCAGAAGCTGGTGGTCATAGTCGGACAATTCAAACGCCATCGACTGCTTCTGTTCTGCGTCCCGGGCCCCCGAATAGAACCGGATCATGGTGTTCATGATCTGGTTGTGATCTTCCCGGGTGACCTTTCCGATAACATGCTGCTTCAAGCGCGACAGAGATCCGAACGGATCAAGCATCCCGCTGTGCAGATAGAACTGCCCCTCCGTGATATAGCCCGTGTTGTCCGGCACCGGATGTGTGACGTCATTGCCCGGCATGGTCGTCACCGTCAGGATCGTGACGGACCCGGAGCCCTTAAAATCACAGGCCTTTTCATAGCGCCGCGCAAGTTGGGAATAGAGGTCCCCCGGATAGCCGCGATTGGCTGGCACCCGCTCCATGGCGATTGAGACTTCTTTCATGGCATCGGCGAAGGCGGTCATATCGGTCATCAGGACCAGGACGCGCTTGCCTTCCTCAACCGCGAATTTCTCGGCCACTGCCAGAGCCATATCCGGTACCTGCAAGCGTTCAACAACCGGGTCAGACGCCTGGTTGATGAACATCACCGTCCGCGGGAAAACACCCGCATCTTCAAACTGTTTCCGGAAAAAGGCGTAGTCGTCAAAAATCAGTCCGAGGCCGCCAAAGACGACGATATCTGCGTCCGCCTGAATGCCGATCCGCGCCAGGAAAGCGTTGTAGGGTTCCCCTGAGACGGAGAAGATCGGGATCTTCTGGCTTTCGACAAGACAGTTGAAAATATCGATCATCGGTACGTCCGTGCGGATCATGCGCGAGGCGAGCACCCGTTTCATCGGGTTTGCTGAGGGACCGCCGATTGGAACGGTTGGATCGGTCGAAAGGTCTGGTCCTTGATCAATCGGGGTGCCGGCACCATCAAACACACGGCCAAGGATGTTATCGGAGTACGTGACTTTCGCCGGTTCTCCGAGAAACCGGACAGACGCGTTGTTGGCCAACCCTTTCGTGCCGGAGTTGACCTGCAACGATACCATGTCCTGGTCGATGTTGATCACTTGGGCGAGGGAAGACGTGCCGTCGCCGGTTTCCACAATGGCCAAATCCCCAAGACAAGGCCGGCCTTCGGCCTCACTCTTCGTCGAGGACACCATGATCCGGATGATGTCTCCGACGATGTCAACGATCCGGGTGTGTGAGACAAGCATGCGGATCCTCGCGTCTGATGACCAATGACAAACCGTGGTTGTTGAAACAAACTTGAACCACTTCAAGGACTTTTCGCAAGGCAAAATTCGACGATGATATGTGTCGAACCCGACCGGCAATTATCCTGGATCCCGTGAATCTCAACCGGAGATCAGTTAAATTCAGTTTCAATTACGCGGATATGACATTGATCAAGA
>CALDSI010000298.1 GCA_937911395.1 uncultured Labrenzia sp. | reverse complement strand
TTAGAATCTGATTCCTTATTTGAATCTATTTTTAGAAAATTTTTCTGTCTCCTGCCCGGTTTTCACGTAGGGTAATTCCGGAAATGCATTAGGGGGGAATAAGTTATGGCTACTTCAGACGATGGTCTTTATGACATCTATCGTTTTTTTAATACTCAAACCGGCGCGCACTTCTTTACGTCAAGTGAGTCTGAAAGGGACACCGTTCAGAACACGCTTCCTCAGTTTTCTTATGAGGGCAACGTTTTCGACAGCAATGCGGTCGAGGGCGCTACCGGATCCGTCCCCGTGTACCGGTTCTACAACACCAATACCGGCGTGCATTTTTATACCGCCAGTGAAGATGAAAAGACCCAAGTAGAAAGTCTTCCAGGCTTCAACTTTGAGGGCACGTCCTACGTTGCTTATGAGTCGAGCACGAGCGCCACAGAAACCATGCCGCTCTACCGGTTCTACAACACGCAAACCGGCACACATTTCTACACCGTCGACGAGGCAGAAAAAGACAGCATCGTCGCCAACCTTCCGCAATATAATTTTGAAGGCGTTGCCTATTACGTCGGCGGGCCTGTGGAAGTGCAGCTTGACCTAACGACGACGAGTGGCGACGCGCAGACACTGGTAGCAAACACTGCGACCTCGAGTTCGTTTAAGATAGGTGGCGGAACCGGTACACCAATTACAACTGATGGCACCGATGCCTCTACCTATTGGACAGTCACAGGCGTTGAAGCTTCCGATAGATTCGAACTCACAACTACAACTGGACCAACCGGCGGACCAGGGACAAACAATCAAGGAGACGGCGGCAACGGGGGTGTGACGTTTGATTTCGCACCGCTCACTAACTCCTCATCTAACACGCTGTCACTCACCTTGGCTGGTGGTGTAAATGTCAAAGGGGGCGATGGAGGTATCGGGGGTGACAATAGCTTCAGCTCCAGCCGGAGCGGTGATGGCGCAACTGCAATCAACGCTTCAAATTTCGAAACACTGAACATCACGTCCACCGGGAGTTCTGCGAACTCCATTCTCGGTGGATCGGCCGGTTCGAGCCCTGACAACCAGCCTGGAACTGATGGAAATTCAATTGTTCTTGCTACCGGTGCAACAATATCAGTTTCAGGAACTCAGGCGCTTGACCTTGGGACCTTGGGTGGAAATGGGACAACTATCAATGCAGGCTCATTCGAAGGAAATTTGAGCGTCATCGCCGATAGCGGCAACAACACAATGACCGGTGGGTCGGGCAATGACATGCTCGGCGGCGGAAATGGTCAGGATACGATCACGCTTGGGGGCGGCAGCAATTTTGTTGTGATCTCCGACGGCGTTGATGTTTTGCTGAGTAATCGTGCGACCACAACCGTGACTGATTTTGAAGCAGGCAGCGACAAGATCAAGGCGAATGCAAACAACGATGTTGTCGGTAATCAAAGTGGTGCCGGATCAGCAGTCACAACGACAAACGGCAAGATCACTGACTTCAGCAATGGAAACCAGGCAAACAGCACCTTGGCGGAAAAACTGGCTCTGATCGAAGATGACGAAGGAGCCGGAAAAATCGGCACCAACGAAGTGGCGTTCTTTGAGCATGGCGGAAATACGTATGTGTATTTCGAAAACTCAAGTGAGAATGTTGACAATAACACGAGCTCAGACAGTCATGTCGTTGTCCTTACTGGTGTCACTGGTCTCACCAGCTTGACTGAAACATCTGCAGGTGAGTTTACTTTGGCGTAACTTCAATCAAACCGTACTGCATATGGAAGCAGGCGCTTTATCAAGCGCCTGTTTTTGCGTTTAAATTTTGCACTTTTCATTGTTGAATCGGACATGATCCGAGCGAAATAGATAATTAAAAAGGTCATCAGCCATCTGGCCCGGAGGCCAGAATGGCTAAGGAAACGTCCGTCTAATCAATCCTATCAGACGAAGTCGACGTAATAAGCAACACCTTCATCGTTGAATTGCGGAAGATTGGTGTTGATGCTCTCGCGTTCTTCCGGGTTTGCGGTATAGACGTGCCCTCCGGTTTCCGTGTTGAAGAACCGGAACAGCTCGGTGTTGGAGCCATTATCTTCCGCATAAGCGTAGTAAGCAATGCCTTCAAAATTGAGCGACGGGCTGTTTTCGATCAGGTTCAACCGCTCATCGGCGCTCGCTGTATAGAAATGCGTACCTGAGTCCGTGTTGAAGAACCTGTAGACGGCGATCCCGGTGTCGGCGTTGGCGTCGGTGCTGAAAACGGCACCCTCGAAGCTCATCACCTCATTGTTGGCCACCACATAGTCCTTTTCTTCTGCACTTGCGGTGAAGAAATGCGTGCCGGTTTCGGTGTTGAAGAAGCGGAAGATTTCCGTAGGACCTGTGTCTGCGACCGGATCGCAGCTGTAGTCCGCAAGTGCAAACAGACCATCTTCGAACTTCACGAACTCAACGTCTCGTAAAAGATCCCGTTCGCCGAAGTCGCCCACAGCAATCAGATCATTGCAATCATCGACAAAGACATCGTTGACCGATCCTTGGGCGTAGTAGATGTCGTTGCCTGCGCCGCCGACCACGTAAGAGGCAAGGCCCGTGTCATAGAGTTTGTCGTGGCCGTCTGTTCCGGCTTGCTGGTTCAAGATCCGCAGGCCGCCCCCATTCGGAAGAACGATGATGGTGCCGCCGGTAACGCCATCAAGACCAAGCTGCGTTTCGAACGTTCCGTCGTTATCCAGGTCCATCTCAAGGGTCGACCCGGTGCCGTTGGATGTCAGCTTCACCTGGTTCGCAGTCGAGATGCCGCCGATATCGATTTTCTCGCCGTATTCATAGTCGGTGATCTTTTCACCAGCGGCGATATCGCCGTCCAAGAACACGAAAGTGTCGTCGCCTTCACCACCCGTCAGCGTATCCGCATCGGCGCCGCCGCGAAGTGTGTCATTACCGGTGCCGCCGTTCAGCGTGTCCGCTCCTTCCTCGCCGGCCAGGTAGTCATTGTCCGCGCCGCCGTTCAAGGTGTCGTTGCCAAGGCCGCCGTGAAGCTCGTCATCGCCGGCGTCGCCGTTCAGCGTGTCATTGCCGCGGCCACCGCCGATGAGGTCTGGCCCGGCGCCACCATTCAACGTGTCGTCGCCATCGCCGCCGATGATCGTATCGGCACCGGCTGCCGCAAAGACAACATCATTGCCCGCAAGTGCAAAAATGATGTCGAGACCGTCCGTGCCTTCGTGAAAGCCGATGCCTTCCAGATCGATCATCGTCGCACTGGATTGGTCGGGCTCGACATATGTTACGCTGGTTTGAGCCGCCTGCTTGATCTTGATGGTCGTCGTCGGGGTCGTGCAGCAATTGGCATCGACCTGAAGCTGGCCGCGCTTGTCTCCATCAAGAATAATGGTCCGGTCAACGGTCCCGTCCTTGTCGAGGTCAAGCTTGAGCCGTGTCTGATTGTTGGCTGCGTCATATTCGAGTGTGACATTCCGGGATCCGAGCCGGACACCAACAATGTCGATCTCCTCCTCGAATTCAT
>CALDSI010000297.1 GCA_937911395.1 uncultured Labrenzia sp. | reverse complement strand
CCTGGAAGGCTTCGCCAATCTCTACCGGGAAGCCGCCGATGCGATCCGCGTTCATGCGAAAGGCGAGACACAAACAACGCTGCTGCCGGGGGTCAAGGACGGCCTCGCAGGCGTTGAATTTGTCGACGCCTGTGTAAGATCATCAGCCAGAAATGCAGCTTGGGTGACGTTGACTTAGGCTTCAGACCCATAAAACGGGTATGCAAATCAGTTGAAGTCTGATTCAAGCTCCTAAACAGGAGTTTGGCGATGTCGGATGGATTGTTCTGGCTCAGCGATGAGCAGTTTCTGAAGTTGCAACCGCTGTTGCCGACGGATACGCGGGGCAAGGCCCGTGTCGATGACCGGCGTGTGATCAGCGGCATCATTCATGTTCTGAAGTCGGGTGGCCGCTGGGTCGATGCACCGGAAGTCTACGGGCCGAGGAAAACCCTCTACAATCGCTTTGTCCGCTGGTCGCAGAAAGGTGTCTGGATAGGGATCTTTGACACGTTGTCCCAAACCGGCGGCCCTGTTCTGGAAGTGATGATTGACAGCACGGCGGTTCGGGCACACCGGGTTGCTCATGGTAGCAAAGGGGGCTCAAGCCCATGCCCTGGGCCGAGCTCGTGGTGGTCCGGGAACAAAAATCCACGCCCTGAGCGACAACAGGGGACGCCCAATCGCCTCCACCTGACGGGAGCCAACGTCTCCGACTTCGCTGGAGCAGAGGTACTCTTGCCACTTGTTCCGGCAAACGGCGTTCTGCATGGCGACAAAGGCTACGACAGTGACCGGATCCGCCGAACCGTCGAGGCACGTGGCACACCGCCAAACATCCCGCCCCGCAAAACACGCAAATGGAAAAACTGTTTCTCGCCATACCTTTACAAGGGCAGAAACGTCATCGAGAGGATGTTCGGCAGACTTAAGGAGTTCCGCAGGATCGCAACACGCTATGACCGCAATGCCAGGAACTTTCTGTCCTCCCTCTGCCTCGCGGCAACCGTATACTACTGGTTATGAGGCCGAACCCTTAGTTTCAGCAATGATGCGGAACTTCGCAAAATACAGGAACTTTTGTAAAAGTATTTACTGCAGCAGTTCTTCTTCGAAGGGAAAGCGGGACAGCAGCTCAATGCCCTTTTCTGTCACCAGAACCTGTTGCTCAAGTTTGACACCTTCGCAGCCTCCAGCGGCGCCGATATAGCTTTCAACACAGATCGTCATCCCGGCGACGATCTCTCCGTCATATCCAGCATCGGGAAAATCCCCCTTGTGATACAGATAAGGGTATTCGCCTGTCATGCCGCAGCCATGGGCCGAGAGGTAATAGCGGTTGTCGTAGAATTTTTCCGGGATATCCCACGCACGCTCCGCATAGTCCCGAAAACTCATGCCCGCATGGAGAATGTCCATGTTGCTTTGGACCTGCTCGTACGCAACCTTGTAGAGCTCGCGTTGCGCCTCCGTCGGTTTTCCCGGTCCAGAATGGAATGTGCGCGAGAAATCGGAATAGTAACCGTGACAGCCGACCACATCCGTGTCGAGCGCAATCAACTCGTTTTCGCCAATGATATTGCCGGAGGTCTCCTGAAACCACGGGTTCGTCCGGGCGCCTGCGTTAAGAAGCCGTGTTTCGCAATAATCCGCGTTCTGCGCGATCACCGATTGATGCAAGACGGACCACAGTTCATTTTCTGTCATGCCGGGGCGGATTGCATCCCGCAACCTGGCCACGCCGGTCTCGGTCGCCCGCAATGAGGCATTCACGCATTTCATTTCTTCGCTGGACTTGACTGAACGCGCCATTTCTACCGGCTGTTGGGCATCAACGATGCGCAGTCCGCAGTCCTCAAGTGCAATCGCGGTGCCGGCATTCAGCCGCTCCAGCCCGACGGTTACTCCTTTCCCGGCAAGCTCCTTAATCAGATCCGCCATTTCGATGGCCCAGGCTTTTTCCCGGGCCTGAATGCCGGGACCGGCCGCGACAAAGCTGGCGGTCTTGGCGGGGCGCACTTCGTCAATTGTTTCCAAGCCCTGCCCAAGATGCAGGCATCCGGTAAACTCGAAAAGGAGAGATCTCGCGGCGGTTAGCAGCAGGTAGCGCGACGGTGCATTGCGTTGACAAAACACCTGCATGTTCCGCGCACCCGTGGCGTAGCGGATGTTGATGGGGTCCGACAGGATGACGGCGTCGACGCCAAAGTGAGCCATCTGC
>CALDSI010000296.1 GCA_937911395.1 uncultured Labrenzia sp. | reverse complement strand
TGACGGCTCCTGATGACAACGCTCCACATCTGTTACTGGTCGATGACGACAGCCGGATCCGGGAACTTCTTGGACGCCTCCTGAAAGATAATGGATATCGCGTATCTGCCGCGGCCAATGCGGCCGAAGCCCGAGTTTGCCTGTCGGGGTTGGAGTTTGATCTGATCATTCTCGATGTGATGATGCCGGGTGAGACCGGAACGGAGCTGGCAACGTCACTTCGGGAAACGTCACAGGTCCCAATCCTTATGCTGACAGCACGGACCGACGCTCCAGACAGGATCGCCGGCCTGGAGGCGGGCGTCGACGATTACCTCGGCAAACCGTTTGAACCGAAAGAACTGTTGCTGCGCATTGGTGCCATTCTTCGTCGCGGCCAATACCAACCGCCAACGACGGTGACCGAAATCCGGTTCGGGCCTTTTTGCTACAACACGTCCCGGGGTGAACTCAAGAACGGCGACAGCTCGATCCGACTCACCGACCGCGAGAAACAGATCCTGTCGATATTTGCCGAACAACCCGGCGCCACCGTCCCGCGGCACAAGATTGTTGGCGATGACAGCGGCCTGGGTGAACGCACGGTCGACGTCCAGATCAACAGGTTACGCCGGAAAATCGAAGACGATCCGGGAAACCCCGTCTACCTGCAAACCGTTCGGGGCATCGGCTACCGGCTTGCGTGTGACTAGGGCCTGTTGAATGGCGAGTATTGAAAGCTTTCTTCAGCGTTATGCAGCTTTTCTGCCCGTCAAGGCTGCCCATCGTGGCTATCGCCGCGTCTCCCGGTTTCTCTACCGGGTCATGCCGAAGGGGCTCTACACCCGAACCTTTCTGATCATCGTGATCCCGGTTGTCATACTGCAATCGGTTATCGCCTTCGTCTTCATGGAGCGGCACTATCAACTTGTGTCGCGGCGCATGTCTGAAGCCGTGGTTCGTGAGATCGCGGCTGTTGTCTATGTTCTTGAGAACTACCCGCAAGATCCGGAGCATACAAAGATTGAAGAACTGGGCGCGCGGGCGCTCGGTATGTCCATGTCGATCCTGCCTCTGGAGCCGCTGCCACCTCCCGCACCAAAGCCGATTTTAGATGTCAATGACCAGGAATAGAGCAAGGCGATCAGCCAACGGATCGGGCGGCCATTCTGGATCGATACCGTCGGCCGGTCGAGGTTCGTCGAAATCCGTATTCAGCTGCAAAATGAAGTCTTGCGGGTCTTTACGCGCCGCAGCCAGACATTTGCGTCAAACTCTCACATTTTCCTTGTCTGGATGTTTTCGACGGCCCTAGTCCTGATCATCATCGCGCTCTTGTTTTTACGCAATCAGATGCGCCCCATCATTCGCCTTGCAAATGCGGCGGAGGCGTTCGGCAAGGGCCGGCCGGTCGGCGATTACAAGGCAAGCGGAGCCTTGGAAGTCCGGCGCGCCGGGGTCGCCTTTGCGGACATGCGCCGGCGGATCGAACGGCAGATCGACCAGCGCACAACAATGCTGGCCGGTGTGAGCCACGATCTCCGGACCATCCTGACCCGCATGCGGCTACAGCTTGCGTTTCTTGGCGACACGCCGGAAAGCGAAGCTATGCGCAAGGACGTGGATGAAATGAGCAATATGCTGGAGGACTATCTGGCATTTGCCAAAGGCGATGGCGATGAAGAGCCGCAAGAGACCGATGTGGCGCTTTTGTTCGAAGAGCTAGAGGAAGAAAGCGAGATTTCCGGCAATAACGTCAAAGCCAGTTTCGACGGCCCCTCGGAAGTTCTGCTCCGCCGGAACTCGATGAAACGGTGCCTCTCAAACCTGGTGACCAACGGCTGTAAATACGGGCAGCGCGTCGAACTCAACGGTACCATTGAGAACGACTGGTTGATTATCACCGTCGATGATGACGGCCCCGGCATTCCCGAGGATCAGCGCGATATGGCGTTTCGTGCTTTTCACCGCCTTGATTTGGCCCGCAACCAGGACAAGACCGGAAGCGGCCTCGGCCTTGCAATTGCGCGCGATATCACACGGTCTCATGGCGGCGATCTCTACCTGGAAGACAGCCCGCTTGGCGGGCTGCGCGCCCGCCTCAGGATCCCTGCCTAAAGAACAATGGGATAGTCAGAACCAGAAGACCTAATAGAGCCGCCCGCCAATCGGCACGTCCTTGTCGGGGGTCATCAGGACAACCTCCCCATCGGCGTCTGGGACACCGAGTGTCAGGACCTCAGACCTGACAGGTCCAATCTGGCGCGGTGGGAAGTTGACCACCGCCATGACCAAGCGGCCAACAAGCGCTTCCGGCGTGTAGTGTTTCGTGATCTGGGCAGAGGTTTTCTTGATCCCGATCTCGGATCCGAAATCGATGCGCAGTTTGTAGGCGGGTTTGCGCGCTTCGGGAAACTCCTCGGCTTCAACAACGCGGCCAACCCGGACGTCAACTTTCAAAAAGTCTTCAAAACTGATTTGGTCACTCACGGTTCACTCCATTTTTGAGCGACCATGATTGCTAAACCAGCAGGAGTAAACCCCGGAAATTACGCGCCCTGCTCTGACGGCATCGGCGTTTCAACGTCGGCCGCAAAATCATCATCATCTCGAGATCTGCTGCGGCTCCGGCCGCGCCTGGACGCGGACTTGATGAATTTGCGCAAACCCTTCGCCATTCCTTCCAACCGGTTCAAACGCTTCATAAAGGACACGCCATTGTCGAGTTCTTTATCCAGGCGCGCCATGGTACGCGGCATGCCTTCATCCGGTTCGTCCAACCAGGTGTCTACGACCTTGGAAAACGCCATTACAAGCCCTTGGGCAACCACTGTGCCCTTCGCTCCAGCAAGATCGATCCCCGCGGCCACAAGCATCCATTTCTGTGAGCGTATGGCGATGCGGTTGAATTCAAGTGCCAGACCCGGGTCGTCATCGGCTGCGGTTTTGAGGGCCCGGACGGCCTCCTTATGCTCCGCCAGAGCATCGATGCGGGTCATGAGGATATCGAACAGACGATCCCGCGCAGGCTGGTCATCCATACCCTCATCGCGCTCGTCCAAAACCGCGGCGTCAATGCTCTCCGCAAATGTTTCGACCAGAGCAAGTTTGGACGGATAGGCGCGCCGCAAGTCCGACAATTTGAC
>CALDSI010000295.1 GCA_937911395.1 uncultured Labrenzia sp. | reverse complement strand
GAACAGGCGGCAGTGAGTGAAGGGTCTACCGTCTCAAGCGTCCGGACATGTCCGGCGCCTGCGCTCAAGCGCAAGAGATGCGCGCGTAAACACTAAGAACGCGGCACCCTTTCTGTTGTCCACTTCTTCACTGCTAGCTCTCAGCGTTGTAGCTCCGCTCGTATTGGCGCCACAGCCCGCACACTCATTTGAAATCTTCGGCTGGAAGTTCTTTGAGAACGGCAAGGAAGAAGAGGCCGCCGTCCCGGACCCCATCGCCTATGAGGCAGAGGTTGCTGTATCTGAGCGAAGTGATGCTGATCTGAACAAGGAAATGACCGCCACATCGCTTCTGGTTCAGCAAGTGAAGAAACCGCCCTCGGGTGAAGCCGGGTTGATCGCCCGGTCCTTGTCGGACCGGGAACGTTTGATCGCCCGCCTTTATGCCGATGGGCGCTATGGCGGTACAGTCAGCATTTCCCTCAATGGACTGCCGCTTGAAAGCGCGCTTGAGCGCGCCGGATTGCCGGACGGGCGGCCTGTTCAAGTCAAGATCCTGGTTGCCCCGGGCCCGGCTTACACATTCGGGACTGTCACTGATCAAACCCAGGGCAGCGAACTCTCGACCGATCCTGCCTTCTGGGGCCTCGCTCCAGGAGAGCCTGCAGGATCGGGCAAAATCCTGAGCGCAGAGCGGCGCATTGTCACGATGTTGCGTGGACGCGGCTATCCGGAGGCGAAAATCGCAGAGCGCCGGATTACGGCGGCCCACAGCTCCGATCGATTGGACGTCGCCTTGATCGCAGATGCCGGTACGCAGGCAAGGTTCGGCAAGGTATCGGTCTCAGGCACCGAAGTCACAAAGCCGGAGTTTGTGGTCCAGCAGGCAATGATCCCCGAAGGTGGCATTTATTCGCCCGAAGACATCTCGCGCGCTCGGAAACGCTTGAACGACCTCGGCATATTTTCCTCCATCCGGTTTGTCGAAGGTGACATCGCAAGACCGGACGGCACTTTGCCGATCACCATCCAGGTCACCGAGCGCAAACGCCATGTCATCGGCGCAGGCGCGTCCTGGTCGAGCTCTGAAGGCTTCAGCGCGGAAGCCTATTGGCGCCGACGCAATTTGTTTGGCGGTGGGGAAACCCTGTCGGTCGAAGGCTCGATTGGCCGGATCGGGTCGGAGAGCATTGCCAACCAGGAATACTCCGCCCGCATTGCATTTGAAAAACCCGGTGTTTTCGGCCCTCTCACCAGCTTCACGACCAGTCTTGAAGCCAAGCAGGAAAACCCGGATGCCTACATCAGTCGGACGCTGACCTATGACGCATTCCTGAGCCGTGAGTTCAGCGAACAGAGCAAGGGCCGGGCCGGCTTTGAAATCCAGTATGCCGACGAAGAAGACGCTTTCGGCGACAACCAATATCTTCTGGTCGGGCTTCCGGCGGATCTGACCTTCGACAACCGGGACGACAAGCTCAATCCGTCAAAGGGTGTCTTTGCCGCCCTCTTTGGCGAGCCGGCCTATGATGCCAAGAACGGCAACGGGATGGGCTTCCTCCAAGGAACCGTTTCAAGCTACTACGCTCTTGATGAAGCAAAGCGCTTTATTCTCGCCGGCAAGCTGTCTGCAGGGTCAATCATCGCACCGTCTGTGTCGGCCGTGCCAGCGAACCGCCGTCTCATTGCAGGCGGCGGCGGGTCAATCCGCGGCTACGCCTACCGGAACGTTGGTCCGCGGTTAAATGGTGAAGTCGTTGGCGGGCGCTCGCTCATCGAGATGTCCGGCGAAGTCCGCGTCAGGATCACCGAGACCATCGGTGTCGTTGGCTTTGTCGATGCAGGCAATGCTTATGAAGATACCATTCCTGATTTTTCTGATGGTCTGAAGATAGGCGTGGGCGCCGGACTGCGTTACTTTACGCCCATAGGTCCCCTGCGAGTCGATGCGGCTGTCCCGCTCGACCCGGAACAGGACGACCCGAGTTTTGCCCTTTATGTTGGACTAAGCCAGGCCTTCTAACGCCGATGCGTTTTGTAAATCTAGCCCTGAGGATCATTGGACTGCTGATTGCACTGGCAGTCGCATTTCCGCTTGCCGTGATCGCCATCCTGCAATTCCCGGCAGGACGGACACTCGTGTCCAACATGGTAAGCGATCTTGCGTCCTCCCCCTCCCAAACCTTCTCTGTCGAAGACCTTTATCTTGGATTTGACCTCGATCTTTCGGCCAAACGTATTGCGCTCGGCGATGACTTGGGCACCTGGCTCGAAGCGGATGATTTAAGCGTTTCATGGTCTCCGCTTCAGCTCATCCCGGGCACACTGCAAGTCAATGATATCTCTGCCTCCCGGTTCGACCTGAACCGGCTTCCCGCGGCTTCGGATGAGACGCAGCCCGCCGAAAGCGCCGATCAAACGGGATCATCTTTCGCGCTTCCGCTTGATGTTGAGCTCGGATCGCTCAGCATTTCGGAGATCAATCTCGGCGAGCCCCTTCTCGGGACCCCAATCGCGCTGGCATTGACCGGGTCAGGCACTGCCGCGATGGATCCGGCTGTCTTTTCGGCCAATCTGGACGTCAAACGGATCGACGGTGTGGACGCGCATCTCAGCGCAAAAGCAGAGTTCGCACCATCGGAAGAAACCCTCGCCTTCGACATCAAGGTGTCCGAACCGCGCGGTGGTTTGGCAGCCCGGGTGCTGGATGTTCCAGACCTTCCGGCCCTCGGCCTTGAGCTGATCGGCAGTGGCCCGCTCAACGAGTGGGCCGCGGATCTCCGCATCGCGCTCGATGGACGCCAGACGGTCTCGGGCACTGCCAAGCTTGCCGAAACTGCTGCGGCCCGCCACTTGACCTTTGATCTTGACGGCGACC
>CALDSI010000294.1 GCA_937911395.1 uncultured Labrenzia sp. | reverse complement strand
TGTCAGGATGTCTTCCGGGATCTGTGTGTTGTACCCGGGCAAAGTCACAAGGGTGTCGGAGGCCGAAGCCTGTAGCGGCATTCCCGCCAAAGCCATTCCCAGAGCGATAGTCAATTTCTTCATGCTGTCCTCCCGGCGCAAAAGCTTTTCGTGTTCATAGCCTTCGCTTAGCACCATGACATGACGTTTGGTGTCTGCTCGTCAAGGTCAGCGGCAATCCTCGGTCAAAAGCCAGAACAGCGCAAAATAAAAGGCCACTCGAAAGAGCGGCCTTTAGTTCTGCACACCGTGTCCGGAAGCAAACGGCGTTTAAGGACAGAGAATTATGCCTCGAATACCACCAGAAGATCCTTGGCGTCGATCTGGGCGCCCGGACTTACCAGCACTTCGGAGACCTTGCCGTCGCGCTCGGCGTGAAGGGCGGTTTCCATTTTCATGGCTTCGATCGAGACGAGCACATCACCGGCCTTGACCTCCTGACCGGCTGCAATCGCGACGGTAGAAATGACGCCCGGCATTGGCGCGCCAACATGGGCCGCATTGCCGTCTTCGGCCTTGCGCATGGCGGCGGCACCGACAGCGCCATGCGCCCGGTCCGGAACCTTGACGTTGCGCGGCTGGCCGTTGAGTTCGAAGAAGACTTTCTTCTCGCCCTTCTCATCGGTTTCACCGATCGCCTGACAGCGGACCACAAGTGTCTTTCCGGGTTCCAGGTCAACAAAGATCTCGTCGCCTGATTCAAGACCGTAGAAATAGACCGGCGTCGGCAACACGGAGGTCGGTCCATATTGCTGCTGCGCCTTGTCGAAGTCCGTGAAGACCTTCGGATACATCAAATAGGAGGCAAGCTCGGCATCATCGATGTCGTGACCTGTTGCAGTCGAAGCGGCTGCCCGTTCAGCTTCAAGATCTGCGTCTTCCAGCAAGGACCCCGGGCGGACCGTGATCGGCTTTTCACCCTTGAGCGCCTTTTCCTGAATTGCCTTCGGCCACCCACCAGGAGACTGGCCGAGATCACCATGCAGCATCTTCACAACACTGTCCGGGAAGGCGACGTCCTTGGCCGGATCCTCGACATCGGCAACGCTGAGACCCTGGCTCACCATCATCAGCGCCATGTCGCCAACCACCTTGGAGGATGGCGTTACTTTGACGATGTCGCCAAACATCTGGTTGGCATCGGCGTAGGCTTGGGCAACTTCGTGCCAGCGGGTTTCGAGGCCGAGGGACCGCGCCTGTTCCTTCAGGTTGGTGAACTGGCCGCCTGGCATTTCGTGCAGATAGACCTCGGATGCCCCGGACCTGAGATCGCTCTCAAACGCTCGGTATTGCGCACGAACAGCTTCCCAATAGAAGGAAATCTGGCGAATGGTCGCCGCATCAAGACCCGTATCCCGGTCCGTTCCCCTGAGTGCCTCAACGATCGACCCAAGGCACGGCTGTGACGACAGACCGGACAAAGCATCCATGGCCGCATCGACCGCATCAACCCCGGCTTCAACGGCGGCCAAAATGGTGGAGGCCGCAATTCCGGAAGTGTCATGGGTGTGGAAGTGGATCGGCAGACCGACCTCTTCTTTCAGCGCTTTCACCAGGATCTTGGCGGCCTGTGGTTTCAGCAACCCTGCCATGTCCTTAATGCCAAGGATATGAGCGCCGGCAGCTTCCAGTTCCTTGGCCAGATTGACGTAGTATTTCAGATCATATTTCGGACGCGCACTGTCCAGCATGTCGCCGGTGTAGCAGAGCACGCCCTCACAGAGTTTTCCGGTTTCCTGGACCGCATCCAT
This sequence comes from uncultured Labrenzia sp., assembly GCA_937911395.1. Lineage (GTDB taxonomy): Bacteria > Pseudomonadota > Alphaproteobacteria > Rhizobiales > Stappiaceae > Roseibium. The sequence goes on along the minus strand of CALDSI010000294.1, from coordinate 4,634 downwards.
GGAAACACGCATGTTCTCAACCCAGTTCAGACAGTCAAAGACGCGGAAAAGATCCACGCCGTTTTCGGCCGCCTGATGGACGAAGAACTTGACCACATTGTCCGGATAGTTGGTGTAACCAACCCCGTTGGAGCCCCGCAGCAGCATCTGAAGCAGGATATTCGGCGCCCGTTCGCGGATCTGATGCAGCCGCTCCCAGGGGCTTTCCGTCAAGAAACGCATGGATACGTCGAACGTCGCACCGCCCCAGCATTCAAGGGAAAAGAGCGTCGGAAGACCGGTCGCATAAGCGTCTGCGATGTTGACGATGTCGTGGGAGCGCATGCGGGTCGCCAGCAGCGACTGATGGCCATCGCGCATCGTGGTATCGGTGAGCAGCGCTCGTTTTTCCGCCTTCATCCACTCGGCGAAGCCTTTCGGACCGAGCTCATCCAGAAGCTGGCGGGTTCCCTTCGGTTTCTCATCGCCGAAATCCGGAACGACTGGTGCGGCCGCATCCTTTGGCGGGCGGACCCGGTCCTTGGTTTCCGGATGCCCGTTGACAGAGACATCGGCGATATATGTCAGCAACTTGGTTGCCCGGTCTTGGCGTTTTGTCTGTTGAAACAGCGCGGGCGTGTCGTCAATGAAGCGGGTGGTATAGGTCTGGGCGCGGAAATCGGCATGATCGATGATGTTTTCCAAAAACACCAGATTGGTCGCGACGCCGCGGATCCGGAACTCCCGCAAGGCGCGGTCCATGCGTTTGCGCGCATCTTCGGCCGTCGGAGCCCAGGCCGTCACTTTTTCAAGAAGCGGATCATAGAACCGGGTGATCACCGCCCCTGAATAGGCGGTCCCGCCATCGAGGCGAATACCGAAGCCGGTCGCCCCGCGATACGCGGTGATGCGGCCATAATCCGGAATGAAGTTCTGCTCCGGATCTTCCGTGGTGATCCGGCATTGCAGCGCATGACCGTTGAGGCGAATGTTCTCCTGCGCCGGGACACCGCTCTCCGGCGTTCCGATCTTTTCACCATCGGCGATGTGGATCTGTGCCTGGACGATATCGATGCCGGTGACTTCTTCGGTCACCGTATGCTCGACCTGCACTCGGGGATTGACCTCAATGAAATAGATCGCGCCCGTGTCCGCATCCATCAGGAACTCGACAGTGCCCGCGCCGCGATAGTTCACCGCCCGGCCAATTTTAAGACCGTATTCGCAAAGCTCTGTGCGCTTGGCATCATCGAGATAAGGCGCTGGTGCCCGCTCGACCACCTTTTGGTGGCGCCGCTGGATCGAGCAATCCCGCTCGAAGAGATGAACAACGGTTTCACCGTCTCCAAGGATCTGGACTTCGACGTGGCGTGCTCGTTGAACCAGCTTCTCCAGATAAATCTCGTCCTTACCGAAGGCAGCCTTGGCTTCCCGCTTGGCAGCCAGCACTTCCTTTTCAAGAGTTGCCTCGTCCGGAATGACGCGCATGCCACGGCCACCGCCGCCCCAGGACGCCTTCAGCATCACCGGGTAGCCGATCGCCAGAGCTTGTTTCTTGATCTCATTCAAATCGTCAGGAAGCGGGTCCGTTGCCGGCATGACCGGCACACCGGCCTCGATTGCCAGGTTCCGTGCGGCCACCTTGTTGCCAAGCCGGCGCATTGTCTCCGATTTTGGGCCAATAAAGGTGATCCCGGCCGTTTCACAGGCATCCACGAACTCCGGGCTTTCCGACAAGAGGCCATAGCCTGGGTGAATGGCGTCAGCGCCGGAATGTTTGGCAACACGAATAATCTCGTCGATGGACAGATAGGCCTCGATCGGACCAAGACCCTTGCCGACCTGATACGCCTCATCGGCCTTGAACCGATGCAGAGCCAGTTTGTCTTGCTCGGCATAGATCGCAACGGTCTTCAGACCGAGTTCGTTGGCAGCCCGGAAAACCCGGATTGCAATTTCAGACCGGTTCGCAACGAGAATTTTTCTTATCGCCAAACGCCCACTCCCCCTAATTATCCGCAATATGCAAGGCACATTTCGGCAAGATTTCTACTTACGTCGAAGCCAATTGAAAAGGGGCAGCATGCTTGTCCTTTTTCCAGAAAGTGAAATATTTTTGCTCTGAAGATGATAAACCTTGGAAAAATGGGCACAAATCCTACGCCAGGGGATGAGCACTTATGGGAGATTTTTCTGCTGGCGGCCCGTATCACTTCGCAGTGCGAACGCCAAACCACGCCCCAATCTGAAACACTCTCCCGTCACCAAAGCGGAAAATCGTAAACGCCCGGGAGATTTTTTAGGCGCCCAATTGGTCTTTCGAGAAGACAACCTACCAGATCGGGTAGGAACAAATCAAAAACATGATCAAAAAACCGATTCGTCAGCGATTCGTTCTGCATGTGTCCATGGTTAATGGCGAAAGGCGCAGCATGCCCAAAAAACGAATCTTTTTTTTGGTTTGGAGATTGACAGGCTTTTTGCCCTGAAATTCTGACTCAAGGTGATTTGGCGCAAATCCCTGAGCAGATTCAGCATTTCGTACTGAAAGATGGATTCAAATCCACATTTCGTAGGGAACAAATCCTGAATCCCCGAGAGTCCGCGATTCGGTTTCGGTTTGTTCCAGAGTCGTTCTCCACAACTTTCTAAATGCACATTGATCCAACGAAGGAATAGCGGGAGCGCGTCGAAAAAGGGCAGGACAGAGCCACAACGCCTATGCTAGACACGCGCATCCGAGTTCAGGGCATGTGCCTTGGGAGAGCAGGCCGCCGGAACGGCGCGCCAAACACTGAGATTTCTGACCGCATCACCTCTATGTCCCGCCCCCAAACCCTGCAATTACCGCCGAGCGCCCGCTCCCGCACGGTCACAGCCGTGCTTGGGCCAACCAACACCGGCAAGACGCACCTTGCGATTGAGCGCATGCTGGCGCAGCCGTCCGGTTTGATCGGGCTGCCGTTGCGGCTCTTGGCACGGGAGGTTTATGGACGGATTGCTGAACGCGCCGGGACTGACGCCGTTGCGTTGATCACCGGCGAAGAGAAGATCATTCCGAAACAGCCGCGGTTCTGGGTGTCCACGGTTGAGGCAATGCCACTCGATCTGAACACCGAATTTGTCGCCATCGACGAAGTGCAGTTGGCCGGCAATCTCGACCGCGGCCACGTCATCACGGACAGGATCCTGAACCTGCGCGGCCGCTCCGAAACACTCCTTTTGGGGTCTGCGACCGCACGCCCGCTTCTTGAAAAGCTGATCCCCGGCCTGAATGTTGTCACCCGTCCGCGCATGTCGATCCTGTCCTATGCCGGATCGAAAAAGGTCTCCCGCCTGCCCGCACGGTCAGCCATCGTCGCGTTTTCATCCGATGAGGTTTACTCGATTGCCGAGCTTCTGCGCCGCCAGCGGGGCGGGGCAGCTGTGGTCCTTGGCTCCCTGAGCCCACGGACTCGGAATGCGCAAGTTGACCTTTTCCAGAACGGGGATGTCGATCATCTGGTAGCCACAGACGCAATCGGCATGGGGCTAAACCTGGATGTCCATCACATCGCCTTTGCCGGCAACCGGAAATACGACGGATATCAGTATCGCCAGCTGACGCCTTCAGAGATGGGTCAGATCGCCGGACGGGCCGGCCGCCACACAAAAGACGGCACCTTCGGGGTCACAGGCCGCGTCGATCCGTTGGACGATGATTTGATCGAACAGATCGAAAGCCATCATTTTGACAGCCTGAAAGTGCTGCAATGGCGCAACAGTGCTTTGGATTTTTCATCCACCAATGCATTGCGGCGCAGCCTTGATTTGCCCCCGCGGGAAGAGGGTTTGGCCCGCGCGCCCACAGGCGACGACATCACAGCTCTTGAACATTTATTGCGCGACAGCGCAATTTCTGACATGGCAAAGGGCGCAAAATCAGTAGAACTGCTATGGGATGTGTGTCAGGTCCCCGATTATCGGAAGATCGCCCCGGCCAATCACGGGGACCTTCTGGCAACCATTTACAACCACCTGATGCGCGGCAATGCGATTGAAGATGACTGGTTCGCCCGTCAATTGGCCTTCGCAGACCGTGTAGATGGTGATATCGACACACTCGCGAACCGGATCGCTCACATCCGGACCTGGACATATGTTGCGAACCGCCCTGACTGGTTGGCCGATCCGGCCCATTGGCAGGACGTGACCCGCAGCATAGAAGACAAACTATCTGACGCCCTTCACGACCGGCTGACACAGCGGTTCGTGGATCGGCGGACAAGTGTATTGATGCGACGTTTGAGAGAGAACGCAATGCTGGAAGCGGAAATTACATCGAGTGGGGATGTGCTCGTCGAAGGTCAGCACATCGGAAATCTGCTTGGCTTCCGGTTTGCCCCTGATGCGGCGGCCGAAGGCCCGGACGGAAAAACGGTCCGTGCTGCCGCACAAAAAGCCCTGACCACGGAAATCGAATCCCGTGCGGAAAAGCTTGGCAAATCAGAGAACAGTGATTTTGTCCTGACATCGGATGGCGCCATCCGCTGGCGCGGTGAACCGGTGGCCAAACTGTCCCCGACCGACGATGTTCTGGCCCCTGCAGCTCTGCTGTTGGCCGACGAGCACCTAACTGGCCCAGCGCGCGACACCGTGCAAAACCGCCTGGATCT
>CALDSI010000293.1 GCA_937911395.1 uncultured Labrenzia sp. | reverse complement strand
CAATCCTATCTTCAGGGCCGTTGGCGGAACCTATTTTCCCGCGAGAACATGCCGATTGACGTGATCATTTCACCTGAAATCGAAGTCGGCGAAATGGTGCTTCGGCGTTTGGCACTTCCAGGGGCTGTGGAAACCGTCCGTTTTGCCGATGACAATGTCGTTGTGGTTGGGATCATGTGTGAAGACGACTGCCCGGTCGTCGATACGCCCCTACATCAGTTGACAGAACTTTTCCCGGATCTCGGGGCCGTTGTTGTCGGTCTTTACCGGAACAACAAACTGTTCGTGCCAAAAAGCAGCGATTCCATTTATACAGGCGACCTTGCTTATGTCGTCGCTAAGCGCGATCAGGTTCGCCGCACACTCAGCATTTTCGGGCATGAAGAGCCGGAAGCTGGCAAGGTTGTCATCGCAGGCGGGGGCAATATCGGTCTTTATGTTGCGAAGGCCTTGGAACAGCGCCAGGCCGGCACAAAGATCAAGTTGATCGAGGAATCCCGTGAACGTGCCATTTCTGTTGCGGATGATCTTAAGCGATCCGTCATTTTGCATGGCAGTGCGTTGGATCTGACAATTTTGAACGAAGCAGATGCCGGTGATGCGGACACAATGGTTGCTCTCACGAATGAAGATGAGGTCAATATTCTGTCGTCCGTTATGGCCAAAAAACTCGGCTGTAAGCGGTCCTTGTCGCTCTTGAACAACCCGAGTTATCCGGCATTCACCAACGCGCTTGGCATTGATGCCTTCATCAATCCACGCGCAGTAACGATTTCCAAGATTCTCCAGCATGTTCGCCGCGGCCGGATTCGGGGTGTCCACACATTGCAAAATGGTGCTGCCGAAATTGTTGAGGCAGAAGCGCTCGACACGTCTCCATTGGTCGGCCGGCCGTTGCGCATGATCGATTTGCCGTCCGGTATTCGGATCGGAGCGGTGTTCCGGGATGGCGAGGTTTTGACTCCGAACGGAGACCTGCAGATCCAGGCGAAAGATAGGATCGTAATCTTTGCTGTTGCCAGCAGGGTCCGGCAGGTCGAGCAGATGTTCCGCGTCAGTCTTGATTTCTTTTAAGTCAGTATGACGTTTTTCTGATCTTGCATTTGTCTGACCAAACGGTCAAAACAGTAGCAATACCAATTGGTTCAAAAAGAACCTGCCGGGATCAGGAGAATTCATGAGCCGTATTGCCTATGTGAATGGTCAATATGTCCAGCATTCAGAAGCCGCAGTCCACATTGAGGATCGGGGTTACCAGTTTGCGGATGGCGTCTATGAGGTCTGCGAGGTTTGGAACAATCAGATCGTAGACATGCCGCGTCATCTGGACCGTCTCGGCCGGTCCTTGAGCGAGTTGTCCATTGATTGGCCTATGAGCCGGCCGGCAGTCGAATTCGTGCTGCGGCAAGTGGTGCGCAGGAACAAGGTGCGAAACGGTCTTGTTTACATTCAGGTTACACGCGGTGTCTCAAAACGTGACCACTTCTTTCCGCCAGCGAATGTCGCGCCTTCAATTGTTGTGACGGCGCGCTCTTCCAACCCGGCTGTGGTGCATGCGCAAGCCGAGGCCGGAATCGCGGTTTTCAGTTACCCGGAAAACCGTTGGCCTCGGGTCGATATCAAGACAGTTGCCCTGCTGCCGAATGTTCTCGCCAAGCAGAGCGCGAAGGAAAAGGGCGGCAAAGAAGCTTGGTATGTGGACGCGGACGGCAATGTGACCGAAGGCGGCTCAACCAATGCCTGGATTGTGACCAAGGATGGCAAGCTGATCACGCGGCCGGCGGAGAGCGGTATCTTGCGTGGGATTACCCGCGCAGCGATTTTGGACCTCGTTGGGCGCGAAGGGTTGTCGTTTGAAGAACGGCCTTTCAGCCTCGAAGAAGCCTATGATGCCAAGGAAGCGTTTGTTACCGCTGCGACAAATATCGCAATGCCTGTTGTACGAATTGATGACAAGGTAATCGGGAATGGGCATCCCGGATCGGTTGCAACCCGATTGCGCGAACTGTTCCATACTGCTACTGATTTGAAGGCGGTGTGAATCGTAGCCCGCTCTGATGCTGGGCTGGGGATACTTGAGGGTCAGGGCAGATGACCCACTGATAGATGGGCAATAAAAAAGCGGGCAGGCTGGGTACACCATAATCTGAGAGGATTTGTGCTTGGAACAGTCAGCCAGGAGAAAACCGGGTGCCTGGCCGCATTCGGACCAAATAGGATAAAAGAACACATGGCTGAGCGCGCACAAAACCTACAAGACACATTCCTCAATCACGTTCGCAAACAAAAAACACCGCTCACAATCTTCTTGATCAACGGGGTCAAGCTGCAGGGAGTTGTGACCTGGTTCGACAATTTTTGTGTTCTGCTGCGCCGGGACGGTCATTCGCAGTTGGTTTACAAGCATGCCATTTCCACAATTATGCCAAACGGACCTGTTCAATTGTTCGATCAGGCTGAGGAAAACGCGGAAAAGGCAAGCTGATTGAAACCGAAGTCTCGCGAAGACGACTTTTCGAAATCCAATGGTTCAGAAGAACCGGGTCAGAAATCTCTTAGACAAAAAGATACTGGGGTAGATCGTCTGCCCCAGCGCTTGCGTGCGATGATCCTAGAACCGGTCCTCCAGCTGCGCTCTGAAAACTCCCAGACAGACCTCAGATCCAACCGGAGCCCTGAAGCACGGCTTGATGAAGCGATCGGCCTCAGCGCGGCCATTAACCTGGATATCGTCCATTCAGGCGTGGTGCGGATAAACAATCCCAAGCCGGCAACCCTTTTCGGTGAGGGAAAGGTTGCGGAGCTTGCCGGCATTGTTGCCAGTGAAGATTTGGATCTGGTCGTGATCGATCACCCATTGTCTCCTGTTCAGCAGAGAAACCTTGAACGCCGCCTGAAGACCAAGGTGATCGACAGGACTGGTTTGATTCTGGAGATTTTCGGCGCCCGCGCACGGACCAAAGCAGGCAAGCTTCAAGTCGATCTGGCGCATCTGACCTGGCAGAAAAGCCGGTTGGTCCGGTCCTGGACGCACCTTGAACGGCAAAGAGGCGGCGCCGGGTTTATGGGCGGTCCAGGGGAAACCCAAATCGAGGCCGACCGCCGTCAGATCCAGGAGCGGATCATTGCGCTGCAAAAGCAGCTTGAAAGCGTGCGCCGAACCCGGGAACTACACCGAAAGAAACGCAAGAAGATCCCGCAGCCAGTTGTCGCCCTGGTGGGTTACACGAACGCCGGGAAGTCGACGCTGTTCAATCGTCTGACTGAGTCCGAGGTGGTTGCAAAGGATCTTCTATTTGCAACGCTGGATCCAACGCTGCGCAAAATCACGCTGCCGCATGGTCGGGAGATTATCCTGTCAGATACGGTTGGGTTCATTTCGGATCTACCGACGCATCTGGTAGCTGCTTTCCGTGCGACCCTTGAAGAGGTGCTGGAAGCGGATTTGATCCTCCATGTTCGCGATATTTCGCATGCCGATACGGACGCGCAGGCAGAAGACGTTCAAAAGACCTTGGAAGAACTAGGTGTCGATGCGTTGACCGGTGCACCGATTATTGAGGTCTGGAACAAGATCGATCTTCTCGACAAGGACTACCGGGCAAAACTCCTCTCAGAAGAAAAAGGTGAGGGGCCTGTCGCCCTGTCCGCAGTAACCGGTGAGGGCATTGATCAACTGAGTGCCCGTGTTGATGGTTTCATGGCGCGGCATGATGACATTCTATCGGTCAGCATACCCGTCGCTGAAGGCGCTTTGATTGCCAAGCTTTACCAGTTGGCTGAGGTTCTTGAGCGTTCTGACGGCGACGAATACGTCATTGCGGAAGTCCGCGTTTCGGACAAGCAACGCGGACCATTCCGGGATCTCTTCGGAACGTTTGCGATTGATTCGTCTGAATAACAGACCAAAACTCGCCCTTCGTGTTTCTGATACTGGTTCAGCGCTGGTCTTTCGAATTGTCTTGTTTTCGTTTTTATCAATCGGGACGGTACACGTCCTGGTTTGATGACCGGCGATTGCGTTCCTGCCCCCGTATTTCCCGTTTCCGGTCTCAGTGCCGCCGAATTTCCGGCCATTTCGCTAACTATCTGTCTTGGAATAATAAAAATGATCCAAAAAAGGATCGCTGGCACTCTGTTTTTTCGAGTTGGGGGCATATTTGGGAGCGGTTCAAAGCACTCAGACATGCGGCACGGGAATTCGGGGAAACCACCTGAAGCTTAGACAAGAATAACAATACTATTCATGGTGGGAGCAACAGATGCGACTTATCTATCCGCATGTCGGATTTCTTCTTTTTACCGCTGTCGTTTACAGCGCACTTCTCAGCGGTGTTCCCGCTGGAACACTGATACCAGCTACCTTAGGAGTTGGTGCATTTTTGGCCATGACAGTGTGTATGGTGCTGGCCGCTCGAATAAGGATTGTCGACGGACTACTAGGTGGTCCGGGGCGATCTTACCAGGTACACAGGATCTCTGCCCATTGGGCATGGATCATGACCCTTGCCCACTGGACACTGGCTGAACCGCGCGGAGAAAGCATCGTACCCGGCTGGGAAGAGTTTGGTACCCGCGCCGGAACCTTTGCAGGGATTTATCTGATGATCCTGGTGTTGTACGGGCTCATTCCGGCAATTCCCTATCATGTCTGGCGCTGGACGCATTACGCTATGGGGCCGATTTATCTCGTCACGGTCACCCACGTCTTCCTGTCGGCCATCCCTGTTGAAGACTTCAGTGTGCATTGGTGGATGCTGGCGGTCTTGTCTGTGGTTGGCATTGCTGCGATGGCGCGTGTCATCGCGCACCATTTGCACCGGCCCCGCCGAATGCAGGTAAGTGTGTTGAAGAACAACCATGACAGCATCGATATCCGGCTTGAGCCACGAGATGGCAAGGGTCCGGTCACATGGTGTCCGGGTCAACATGCGAGCCTCTCCTGCACCAAACGAGGCCTTCGGGAACCGCACCCGTTCACAATCGCATCGGCGCCAAATCAGAACGGCATGCGCTTCGTCATCTTCGACCGTGGAGATTACACAAAGAAGCTGCAAACGCAGCTCAAGATTGGAGATGAGGTGTTGTTGAACAGGATCGCCGGTGACTTTGCACCACAAACCGATCCGAAACGGATCTACCGCCAGATCTGGGTCGCGGGAGGAGCAGGGATCACACCGTTTTTGGCCGCGCTTGGCGCGATGTCACCTGACCACGGGCCGCGCATTGACCTGTTTTATATCTACAGATCCATGAACCATGCTGTCGATCTGCATTATTTGGCTGCAATGGCTAAACGGTTGCCTCAACTGGTGGTGCATTTTCTTGGCGACGCGGAGGGTGGCCGGTTCAACATGGAGACCTTCGATGCCCATTTGCCGCCTGGTTGGCAATCATCTGAGCTCTTTGCCTGCGGCCCGGATCCACTTCTGACAATCGCATGCCGGTCCTATCGCGCAGCCGGAGGTCAACTGCCGATCCACACGGAGGTCTTTGATTTCCGCAATCCCATACGGACATGGCGGCAGGTTTTCGGTCTTGGACCCAAACGCACCATCCAGCAGCGCCCACCCTCCGAGGACGCTCATCCGATCGGTCCGAAAACCATAGGGGCACCGGCCGGAATGCAACCCGCCTGGCCGCAGCGGCGACCTCAACAGGCGCCTGAACCAGGTGCGATACCGTCGCCCGTTGCAAGTTGATGATCAAAGACTAGGAATTGGCGCTGGTTCTTGTAGCATTGGCGCCAATTCAGGTGGACTGACACTCAGTGTTTAGTTCTGTTTAGCCGGGGAATGATAGGCGCAACAGGTAAGTTCGTTCCGGCTGAAATGAGTCAAAACACCCATGGTTTGTTTTTATCAGCCTCCGAATAGGATCAAGTTGCAGCCTGATCCTGTTTCTTTGCGGCTTGCCACGCGGCTTCCATCTCTTCGAGGCTCATTGCTTCCAGGGTCGTTCCATTTGTCTCTGCAACGCCCTCGATTGCTGCAAACCTGCGGCGGAATTTCCGGTTGGTCCGCCGCAGGGCTTCTTCCGGGTCGATATCGAGGTGCCGGGCGAGGTTTGCCAGGGCAAAGAGCGTGTCCCCCAACTCGTCGGTGATCCGATCCTTGTCAGGGTCAGATTTGGCGAGTTCCTCGTCCAGTTCATGGGTTTCTTCCCGGATCTTGTCCAGAACCAGCCGGGCATCGTTCCAGTCGAAGCCAACCTTGGATGCCCGGCGCTGGAGCTTGTCCGCTTCTTGAAGGGCAGGGAAGGCCGTTGGCACGTCGTCGAGAAATCCCTTGTTCGGCTCGGCAAGCCCCAGGGCTTCCCGTTCAGCCCGCTTTTCGGCCCGTTCTTCCGATTTGATCCGCTCCCAGATTCCCTTGACGAGTTCGGGTTTTTCACCGGTTTCATCGCCAAAGACATGCGGATGCCGACGGATCATCTTTTTGGTGACGCCCTCCACCACATCGGGAAACGAAAACTGATCCTCTTCCTCCGCCATGCGCGCGTGGTAGACCACCTGCAAAAGAAGATCGCCCAGCTCTTCACGCAGCTCCAGCATGTCGTCTTTCGCGATCGCGTCGGCGACCTCATACGCTTCTTCCAGAGTGTAGGGCGCAATCGTCGCGAAGTTCTGTTCCAGATCCCAGGGACACCCGGTTCCGGGCGTGCGCAGGGCAGCCATGATTTCGATAAGGCGGGAGATGTCTCGGCTGGGTTTCATTTGAGGCCTTGGCAGATAGTTGTTGCGCTCGAAGATGCCACTCTTGGCAGGTTCCAAGGTGAGTTTCAATCCGCCTGACAGGCTGCGCAGAAGTAAGCCTTGCGTGTGTCGATTTCGACCTGTGTGATATCGCCCGCACAAGTGGGGCAACTCCGCTTGCCAAAGATATTGACCCGCTCCCGATATCGGCCCCGACCGGGGGCAGCCTCATCGACAGTTATGATTGCGTTGCGTTTGACGCCGATCTCGAGCAAATGCACGGCATCGGCCCAAAGGCGCTCAAAGTCATCTTTTGAGAGGTCGTTTCCAGGCCGGTCGGGATGAATGCCTTGGCGCCACAAAATTTCACTGCGGTAGATGTTTCCGATACCGGCCAGAACGGATTGGTTCATCAGGAGCTTGCCGATGGGTGACCGGCTCTTGGAGATCCGGGTGTAGACCCGCTCAGGATCTGCATCTGCGCGAAGGATATCGGGGCCAATCCGCGATGTCAGCTTGGCCAGATCATCCGGATCAAGGATCTCACACGCTGTTGGTCCGTTGATATCGATGAGATGGGTGTCACCAATCATCCGGATACGGACCGCGCCCCGCGGTTCGGGTTCTGGCAGTTTCCTTTTGCGGATGCGGCCGAACAGTCCGAGATGGACGTGGAGAAAGGTTTCTCCTTCAAAACGGTAAATCAGGTGTTTGCCATAAGCTTCGACATCTTCGCAAAGGCGTCCGTTGAGCCAGGCGGCACCATCTTCGAACCGCCCTTGCGGCGAAGAAATGGCTAAATAGCGATTTTTAAGGATTTTCCGGTGGTCACGGGCGGCGCGATGGATTGTATGGCCTTCTGGCATTGGCGAACGGCTCTTGGAAATGCGGGTCGGATGAAGGGCTTCAAGTTGAAGTCCTTCAAACCATAGTGCGTGTTTCCGATCAGACCAGTCCTGAGATCGCCCTCCGGACGCGTTAACCGCGGATTGAGGGATGCCAGAAGGTTACTGCACGCTCCAGAAGCGCAACCAGGCCATAGAACAAAGAGCCGGCCAGCGCTGCGACAGCAATTTCCGCCCAGACCATATCAACATTCATACGCCCGACTTCCGTTGAAATCCGGAAGCCCATGCCAACAATCGGGGTGCCGAAGAACTCCGCCACGATGGCGCCGATCAGGGCGAGCGTGGAGTTGATCTTGAGCGCGTTAAAGATGAACGGCATGGCCATCGGCAGGCGCAGCTTGAACAAGGTCTGCCAATAGTTGGAAGCGTAGGTGCGCATCAGATCCCGTTGCATGGCATCGGATGCGGCCAGACCAGAGACCGTATTCACCAACATCGGGAAGAAGGTCATGATGATCACGACGGCAGCCTTGGACGGCCAATCGAAGCCGAACCACATGACCATAATCGGGGCAACACCAATGATGGGCAGCGCCGAAACCAGATTGCCGATCGGCAAAAGCCCACGGCGAAGGAACGGCACCCGGTCGACCAGGATCGCGATCAGGAATCCGGCCCCGCAGCCGAGCGCGAAACCGACGAGCACTGCCTTTAAGAAGGTCTGCTGGAAGTCGGCCCATAGCGTTGGGACAGACGTCGTCATCCGCAGCCAGATCTCAGACGGTGCAGGCAGCAAGACCTTGGGAACACCGGCGCCGGTGACAATCAACTCCCACAAGATCAAGAGTGTGATGCCGAAGATCGCGGGGATGGCCAGGTTCACAATCCGGGTAGTGAGCAGCGACCGGCTTTTCCAGATCGCCAAACGTTCCACGAACAACCAGAAGGCCGCCCAGGTTGCAGCCGTCAACGCCCAGAACCCGAGAGCAGCGTCTCCTTCGTGGCGGCCTGCTGCGCTGATTAAAAGCGAAGCAGCAAGCGCCGCCACAACACCCAGTGCTAAGTCGCCAATCCAGTTGCGCATGAAGCCAAGCTCATAACGAACGCCAAGGATCGCCAAAAGCACGAGGCACAAGGCAAGCTGCGGTGCCTCCAGAATGCCGATATCCGGTTTGAAGGCGGTGCTGAACAGTCCGACAACAACCATGGCAACGACAAACCAAGCGAGCAGGGCCGGCATGTCGATCCGGCGTTTTGAGACAGTTTGTGTACTCATCTCGCCATCCCCATGCGCTTCAAGGTGAGTTTTTCAAGGGCACCGATCAGGGCCACCAGGCTTCCGGCCAGGAAGGCGGCCATCAAAAGCGCGGACCAGATCTGAATGGTTTGACCGTAGTACGAGCCCGCGAGAAGGCGTGCGCCAAGTCCGGCAACAGCTCCGGTTGGCAATTCTCCGACAATCGCGCCGACCAGCGAGGCCGCCATGCCGATCTTCATGGAAGTGAAGAGGTAGGGGACCGCATAGGGCAGGCGCAGTTTCCAGAACGCTTGAAGACGCGTTGCGGAATAGGTGTGCATCAGATCCATGTGAATGACTTCCGGAGAGCGCAGACCTTTCACCATGCCGACAGTGACCGGAAAGAAAGACAGATAAGTTGAAATCATCGCCTTCGGCAGCAATCCGGAAACTCCAACCGCATTCAAAACCACGATTATCATCGGTGCGATGGCGAGGATCGGAATGGTTTGCGAGGAAATCACCCAAGGCATCAGCGACTTTTCGAGAACGCGGCTGTGCACGATCCCGACAGCGAGCAGGATGCCGAGCAATGTCCCGATCAGAAATCCGAGAAGGGTGGACGACAGCGTAATGCCGGAATGGTAAATCAACGACCGCTTGGATGTGATCTTCTTCTCGACCGTTGTGTTCCAGATTTCCACGATGACCTGATGCGGTGCCGGCAGAACGGGGCGCTCCTGGGCCAGCGTATCTCTGACCAACTGGCTCATTGGCACATCGGTCTGGTTGGCCCGCTCATACATGTCCTGCTGGAACGGCGTGTTCAAGGCAACAGCTGCGACGTACCAGATTGCAAAGATCGCGAGAACGACCACCAGGACCGGTCCGAGTGTGCCGGACATCAGACCCGCAAACGGATTTGTGCTGCGCGGGGCGGTGAGGGCTGTGTCAGACATAAGCTGTTCCCTCAGTCTTCATAGGAGTGACCGGCCTTCAGGCCTTCGCGGACACGGTGGGCGATCTTCAAAAACTCAGGCGTCTCGCGAATGTCGAGATTACGGTCGCGCGGCAAGTCGCTTTCGATCACATCGTAAATCCGGCCGGGGCGGGGGCACAGGACGACGATCTTTGTCGACAGGAACACGGCTTCGGGAATGGAGTGGGTGACGAAGACGACGGTCTTGTTGGTTTTCGCCCAAAGTTGCAGCAGCTGCTCGTTGAGGTGATCGCGCACAATTTCATCGAGCGCGCCAAAGGGTTCATCCATCAGTAGGAGATCGGGTTCCACAGCCAAGGCTCGGGCAATGGATGCCCGCTGCTGCATTCCGCCGGAGAGCTGCCATGGGTATTTGTTTTCAAATCCGGCGAGGTTCACCAGCTCCATGTTTTTTTGGATGCGCTGCTGCTGTTCCTCGCGGGAAAGCCCCATGATCTCAAGGGGCAGGGCAACGTTTTTGGCAATTGTTCGCCAAGGATAAAGCGCCGCCGCCTGAAAGACATATCCATAGGCGCGATTGATCCGTGCCTGTTCCGGCGAAACGCCGTTCACGGTGATCGATCCAGCCGTTGGCTGCTCCAGATCGGCAATCACGCGCAGCAGGGTGGTCTTGCCGCAGCCGGACGGACCGATGAAGGAGACGAAGTCACCCTCCTCGATTTTCAGGTCAATGTCGGACAGCGCATGGACCGGGCCATCGTTTGTCTCAAAGGTGAGCGACAAATTGTCGATATCGATCACCCGGTTCGCCTGTGAGCTCATGGCGTCTTCCAGTCCATCTTCAATTTCAGCGGCAGTCAGCATTTTCTTCTTTTTCCTACAGGCGACGGTCGCGGTGCAATGCCCGGCAAGAGCTCAGGCCGCGACATATGGATCGCGGTCTGAGCTTGTTTCAAATCAGACGCCGCTGGCCGGAATGCCGGTGCGTTCGACCTTGCGTGGTGCAGTCAGTTCCTTCCAGGTGGACAGCGCCTTGTTGACGGCCTGGAACGGCTCGCGCTTGACGAATTCACCATGGCCCTGCTGCGGATTGACCGTGCCGTCTTCGACAGCAACGCGCCCGCGGGTCAACGTGTAACGCGGCAGACCTTTGACATGCTTGCCTTCAAAGACGTTGTAGTCGATGGCAGATTGCTGGCTGGAGGCGGAAATTGTTTTCTCTTTTTCCGGATCCCAAACAACAATATCTGCATCTGCGCCAACCAAAATCGCTCCTTTTTTCGGATAGATATTCAGAATCTTTGCAATATTGGTTGAAGTCACGGCGACGAACTCGTTCGGTGTCAAACGGCCCGTGCCGACCCCGTAGGTCCAGAGCATCGGCATACGGTCTTCAAGTCCGCCGGTGCCATTCGGGAGCTGAGTGAAATCGCCGACGCCAGTGCGCTTCTGATCGGTTGTAAAGGCGCAGTGGTCGGTCGCCACCACTTGCAGCGAACCGGACGCCAAACCGGCCCACAAGCTGTCTTGGTGTTTCTTGTCGCGGAATGGCGGCGACATTACCCGGCGGGCGGCATGGTCCCAGTCGGGGTGCTTGTACTCGCTGTCATCAAGCGTCAGGTGCTGGATGAGCGGCTCGCCATAGGCCCGAATACCGTTTTGGCGGGCGCGGCGGATCGCTTCATGGGCCTGCTCAGAAGAGGTGTGCACGATGTAGACCGGGACACCGGCCATATCCGCGATCATTATTGCGCGGTTGGTGGCTTCACCCTCGACTTCAGGTGGTCGGGAATAGGCGTGCGCTTCCGGACCGTTATTGCCTTCTGACAAAAGTTTTTGCTGCAGCGTCGCGACAACGTCACCGTTTTCGGCGTGCACCAGCGGCAGGGCGCCAAGTTCTGCGCAGCGCTGGAAAGACGCGAACATTTCGTCATCGTTCACCATCAAGGCGCCTTTGTAGGCCATGAAGTGCTTGAAGGTGTTGATGCCTTTCTCGCGGACAACGGTCTCCATTTCGTTGAAGACTTGCTCACCCCACCAGGTGATTGCCATGTGGAAGGAGTAGTCGCAGTGGGCCATGGTGGACTTGTTGTCCCACATCTGGATGGCTTCCAGGAGACCTTGACCGGGCGAGGGCAGGGCGAAATCCACCACCATAGTCGTGCCGCCCGAAAGCGCCGCCCGGGTGCCGGAATCAAAATTGTCGGAGGAGAACGTGCCCATGAAGGGCATCTCGAGGTGCGTATGCGGATCGATCCCGCCCGGCATCACATAACAGCCGGTCGCATCCAGTGTTTCATCGCCAGTCAGATTTGGACCAATTTCGACGATTTTGCCACCTTCGATTTTCACGTCCGATTCATAGGAAAGGTCCGCAGTGACGACGGTGCCGCCCTTGATCACTTTGCTTGCCATTGTTGTTCCCCTTTTTTAGCTCGGCTGTTTCGGACATGGAGTCCGGACCACCTGTCCCGTCTGTTTGATCAAAACTCCGCCTGGCAGAAGATCACCGGTGCGGTTACCGGCCGGTCCTTGCGGATCATGTTGATGTTCAGCCGCGCGCCTTCTGCGCAGGCTTTGGCAAAATCAATGTCGACATCCGTGTATTCTGCGTTGAAGGCCGGTTTGTTTGCCTTTGGATAAGCTGCGATCTGCTCGCATGTGCCAGTTTCAAAACAGCTTTCGGTGATTGCGAAGTCAAAATGCGGCAACAAAGCTTCCGTCAGTTCCGGCACGTTCTTTTGCGCGATCCCAAGGCCCAAGCCATGGGCCACATGGGCCAGTGTCGTGGCATAGTGGACCGTGTCTGCTGCTGTTATCGTAAAGCTGCTATTTTGTGTGTAAACGTCGAAACCGTCCGGTTCAATGGCGGTGAACCCCTGGGTTTTGCAGGCAACGAACTTCCGAGTGATCAGCGGCACTACAATCTCGATCCGGCGTATATCCAGATAACGCTCGTTCGCCTTGGTCTTATGCGCACTGCCAATGACAGCGGGCGGAAGGTTAAAAAACCCAGGGTCTGTTTCTGCAATTGTTCCGGCGTTGACATGGCAGACGGTATTGATCCCTTGCGCGTGGAGCCGTTGCAGTTGGTCAGCGGTGACGAGCCGCGGATCAAGCGTCAGCATTTCGACATCCCGATCGAGATCGGCAGGTGCTTTGAGCTGCCAATCCCATCGATCCCCGACATCGAACTTCGCCGCCGCAAATGCCGGTGCCGAATAACCCCCGCAGATCCCAAATCCACACGCCATCGTGATAGCCGCCGCTCTCAGCGCCTTTCCGATGTGCATGATTTTTGGGGCTGTGTGTTTCATTGGTGTCTCTGACAGATTGGAGGTTACTCCACGATCTCCGCTGTTTCGACGACCGCATGGAAGAGGACATCCGTGCCGGCTTTCGCCCAATCCTTGGAGATTTCTTCGGCTTCGTTGTGGGACAATCCGTCGACGCAGGGACACATGATCATCGCCGTCGGGGCGACCTTGTTGATCCAGCAAGCGTCGTGACCCGCGCCGGAGATGATGTTCTGATGGGTGTAGCCGAGGCGCTCAGCCGCATTGCGGACAGCGGTGACGCAGTTTTCGTCGAAGGTGACCGGATCAAAGCCGCCGACTTTTTCAAACTCGACGTCAAGGCCCATCATGTCGCAAATCTTCTTTGCGCCTTTCTTCATGTCCTCTTCCATCGCCGCAATGACATTGATGTCCGGCGAACGGAAGTCGATGGTGAAAACCACCTTGCCCGGGATCACGTTGCGGGAATTCGGATAGACGTCGATATGACCGGCGGCGCCAACGGCGTGCGGCTTGTGGGACCAGGCAATCTCGTCGACCAGATCCAGGATCCGGGCCATGCCAAGACCGGCATTCTTGCGCATCGGCATAGGCGTGGATCCGGTATGGCTGTCCTTGCCGGTGATGGTCACCTGTGTCCAGGATAGGCCCTGGCCGTGTGTGACAACACCGATGTCCTTGCCTTCTGCTTCCAGGATCGGGCCTTGTTCGATGTGCAGCTCGAACATGGCGTGCATCTTGTCTTTGCGGGCGCCAACTTCCTCATCGCCCACCCAGCCGATGCGTTTCAGCTCGTCGCCAAATTTCAGACCCTCATGATCTTCCTTTGCATAGGCTTCATCGAGGGTGTGGATCCCGGCAAACACGCCGGAGGCCAGCATGGCCGGGGCAAAGCGCGTGCCTTCCTCGTTGGTCCAGTTGGTCACAACGATCGGGTGTTTGGTCTTGATGCCGAGATCGTTCATGGTCCGCACAACTTCCAGGCCGCCAAGCACACCCAGAACGCCGTCATACTTGCCGCCGGTCGGCTGGGTATCGAGGTGAGACCCGACGTATACGGGCAGGGCGTCCGGGTCTGTGCCCGGCCGGGTCATGAACATGTTGCCCATGGTGTCGACACCCATGGTCATGCCGGCGTCTTCGCACCATTTCTGGAACAGTTTCCGGCCTTCCGCGTCCGCATCCGTCAGGGTTTGACGGTTGTTGCCGCCAGCAACGCCCGGACCGATCTTGGCCATTTCCATCAGGCTGTCCCACAGCCGGTCTGCGTTGATCCTGAGGTTTTCGCCCGGAGCTGCCATGGTGCCGTGTCTCCTATTTCAGTTCCAGTTCGACGAAGGACATCGGATTGTCTCCGCCGTTGATTACATTGTGTTCCACGCCTTCAGAGCGCCGGTAAGCCGTGCCAGCTGCAACCGTTACGGTTCTGCTCGTGCCACCCGGCTCCTCCAGCACCATCTGGCAGTCAGTGACTGCCGTGATGACGTAGTCGAAGCCATGACGATGCCAGCCGGTCTCAGCACCAGGTTCGAAGTCAAACCGTGTCACGCGGACACGATCATCATCGATCAGGGTTTCGCAGGTGGCAGCTGGTCTCGTCATGACTGGCTTTCCGTTAGTCGATCGCGTTCAAGACAGTCCGCAATTTGCCGAACAACTCGTCAATTTGGGCTTCGGAGATAATCAGCGGCGGCGACAACGCGATGATGTCGCCGGTGGTGCGGATCAAAATGCCGTCGTCATAGGCTTTCAAGAACGCGGAGAAAGCTCGCTTGGTCGGCGCGCCGTCAATCGGTGTCAGCTCAATCGCCCCGATAAGGCCGAGATTGCGGATGTCGATGACATGCGGACAATCCTTGAGGGAGTGCAGGCCGTCCTCCCAATATTGGGCCAGGCTTGCCGCCCGGGTCAGAAGGCCTTCGTCTTCATATGTGTCCAAGGTTGCCAAAGCTGCGGCACAGGCGATTGGGTGGCCGGAATAGGTGTACCCGTGGAAGAGTTCGATCAGATGATCGGGTCCGTCCATGAACGCGTCATAGATCTTCTTGGCGCAGAACACTGCACCCATCGGGATCACACCGCTGGTGATGCCCTTGGCGGTGGTCACCATGTCTGGAATGACGTCGAAAAAGTCGACGGCAAACGGTGTTCCAAGGCGGCCAAAACCGGTGATCACTTCGTCAAAGATCAGGAGTATGCCGTTCTGGTCGCAGATTTCGCGCAGACGCTTCAAATATCCAACCGGCGGGATCAGAACGCCCGTCGAGCCGGCAACGGGCTCCACGATCACGGCAGCGATTGTGGAGGCATCATGCAACTGGACCAGACGGATCAGCTCTTCGGCATATTCTGCACCGTTTTTCGGTTCCCCGCGGGAAAAAGCGTTCCGGCTGAGGTCGTGGGTGTGCGGCAGATGATCAACACCGTTTAGCATATTGCCGAATTGCTTGCGGTTGGCGACGATTCCGCCAACGGAAATTCCGCCAAAACCTGTGCCGTGATAGCCGCGCTCACGGCCGATAAAGCGTGTCCGTGTGCCCTGACCGATGGAGCGCTGGTACCCAAGTGCGATTTTTAGGGCCGTGTCGACGCTCTCAGACCCGGAGTTGGTGAAAAACACGTGATCCAGCGGGGAGGGCATCATGGCGGTGAGGCGGGCCGCCAGCTCAAACGCCTTCGGATGCCCCATCTGGAAGGCAGGCGCGTAATCCATTTCAGCGACCTGTTTCTGGACCGCTTCGACAATCTTCGGGCGGCCGTGACCGGCGTTGCAGCACCAAAGACCCGCTGTACCATCCAATACCTGGCGGCCGTCGGCGGTTGTGTAGTGCATGTCCTTCGCGCCGACGAACATGCGCGGGCTTTGCTTGAACTGACGGTTTGCCGTGTAAGGCATCCAGAACGCTTCAAGATTGTTGGTTGCAGCCTGGCTCGATGCTGCTGATGCCGATGACGACATGCGTCCTCCTTGCGGTCCTTAACGCGTATCGCGAACCGCCTGTTGGTTGTTTTCTATGGAGGAGAGTAAGACATAGGTCAGCGGCCCGCGCAAAGCAGGAATTTCACTGACATGCCGGGTCCTCTCCCCTGGCTGTTCCGTGTGCACCTGGCGCGGGCTTTGGCCTCTTTTGCCTGGTGCGAAATCCTCTGTCGGCCATTCGGACCTCGCCGTTTTCCGGCCGTTCTTGCCTGATGTTTCATGCTGACCCGGTTCCGTCTGCCCCATTGCGGCGCCGATCCGGATCGTCTAGCCTTCTGACCATCTGGTCAATTTAGCCTATGGTGCTTTTGACCAAATGGTCAAGATGCAAAATCAGCCGGTGTGATTAATTTGTGATCATGTCCGTCTTTCGTGCATTTACGTGGCAATGGACGGCGCAGGTCTTGGTTTTTGAAGGAAATCGATTGTTTGTTGGGAATACGCTTTAAGGGGCAAGTGCGGGGAAGCTAAATGACTGATGTCGATGGGCAAGTGCCTGCGCGTTCTAGGGTCGGTGGAATGAGCCGAATCCAGGAGAAAAACAGGACACTGATTCTGGACGCCGCTTTAAAGGAGTTTTCCAGGTATGGTTTTTCCGGTGCTACGGTGGAGCGGATTGCCGCCGAAGCCGGAATGTCAAAATCCAATCTCTTGTATTATTTTTCATCCAAGGAAGCGATTTATACGGCAGCGCTTGCGTATATTCTCGATGTCTGGTTGGCACCCCTCAAAACTCTCGACCGGGAGGGTGATCCAGCGACAGAACTAGCAGGCTATATACGTCAAAAGATAGAGATATCCGCCAGTTTCCCGGAAGCTTCGCGCCTGTTTGCCAATGAGGTGATGCAAGGTGCGCCGAAAATTCTGCCTATTCTTGAGACCGATCTCCGGCGTCTGGTTGCTGAAAAAGTAGCGGTGATTGAAAGCTGGATCGCTGATGGCAAGATCAGCAAGACAGAGCCGTTGCATCTGATCTATTCCATCTGGGCGACCACGCAGCATTACGCGGATTTTGCTGTGCAGATCCGGGCTCTTACCGGTCACGATTTGAGCGACGAGGATTTCAAGCGGGAAACCGAGCGGGCCGTGACACAACAGATCCTGGCAAGTGTCGGACTGCGCCTTCCCGAAGAGGCGCCCGAAACTGCATGAGCGGGAATGAAGACCAGCCGGCGCCGTCGTCCCGAATTCCGGTCACCGGAAGTCTCTACATCACACGGGATGATTTGAATGAGGATTTCATTCGAGCCTCCGGTCCGGGCGGTCAGAATGTCAACAAGGTGTCGACGGCCGTCCAGTTGAGGTTCAATCTGTGGGCCAACCAGACGCTGCCGCATGACGTCAAAACCCGGGCCGCGAAGATTGCCGGAAGCCGGTTGACGCAATACGGCGAAATCATACTCCAGGCAGACCGGCACAGAACCCGGGAGCGCAACCGCGAAGATGCGTTGGCCCGTCTCATCGATCTCTTGAAACGGGCGACCGAAAAGCCCAAGCCCCGAAAAGCGACCAAACCAACTCTCGGGTCGAAACGCAGGCGGCTCGATGCCAAGAAACAACGCGGCCAGGTCAAGAAACTGCGGGGCCGGTCTTCCGGTTTCGAGGACTGAGCTTCGGCACTTATTCAGTTTTTCCGGCGGCATTCAGCAGAGCTGTTTTGAGTTCCGGATCTTCGGTTGCCCGTGCCAAAACGACGGCCCCAACCATTTGGGAGATGAACCTCAAAGCATCTTTTTGCTCGGATAAGGGCGAGGTTTCATCTTTTCCCGAAACGAGGGCGGCCGTTTCGCGTAAAGCTTCGTCAAAGGCTTCCCGGAGTTCCTTGGTCTGCCTCGGCGCATCTCCGGCCAGAGCTGCATAGGCGCAACCGGTCCCGCGCGCGTTTTCATGGGTTTCTGACAAATACCAGCGCGCAACAGCATCTTTGGGAGAGCCTGAAATATCCTCGGCAATGCTTCGGCGCCAGTGGTCCAAGTTTTCAGCCAGGGCGTGTGCGGTGGCTTCGGCCATCAAGGCGTCCTTGCTGGCGAACTGTTTATAAAACGCGCCATTTGTGAGGCCCGACGCCTTCATCAAAGCGGCAATGCCAATGCCGTCGAACCCATGTTGGCGGAACAATTCGCTGGCTGTCTCGACCACCCGTGCCCGGTTTTCGCGTGCATTTTCGCGGCTTACTCTCATCTGAAAAACTCCATGAACAGACATTGATTATAGTCATAATCTTTTTATTGACAATAAAGAATACGAACATAATCTATACGTAAATTTCACATAGAGGTTCAAATCATGTCACGCACTCAAGACAGGCCAATCGTCATCAGAGCTGCACGGAGAACACCGTTGGGTGCCTTCATGGGGGCATTGGCGACTGTGCCGTCCCCGCAACTCGGGGCAGCCACGATATCGGCGGCTCTCAAGGATGCTGGTGTTTCAGGTGATCTGGTCGACGAGGCGCTTATGGGATGCGTCTTGCCCGCAGGCCTCGGGCAAGCACCCGCGCGTCAGGCGGCGCGTGCTGCCGGTCTACCTGATTCTTGTTGTGCCACGACCATCAACAAGGTCTGCGGTTCCGGCATGAAATCGGTCATGCTCGGCCATGATCTTCTCAAGGCCGGATCAGCCGGTGTCGTTGTCGCTGGCGGTATGGAATCAATGTCGCGGGCGCCGTTTCTGCTCCCTGAGATGCGAGGAGGCAGAAAGGCCGGGTCCGCGGAAGTCATTGATCACATGATGCGGGACGGTCTTGAGGACGCTTACGAAATCGGCAGGCCGATGGGAGCCTTTGGTGAGGCGGCTGCGGAAAAATACCAGTTCAGCCGGTCTGACCAGGATGGCTATGCCACGGAAACGCTGGAACGTGCGCAAACAGCCGTCGGCAATGGCACCTTTGCGGCTGAAATCGTGCCCGTTCCGGTCCAGACACGAAAAGGAACGATCCTGGTTGATCAGGATGAGCGTCCACCGCAGATCAACTCCGCCAAAATCCCAGATTTGCGGGCTGCCTTTGGGGAGAATGGAACTATCACCGCAGCAAGCTCGTCCGCCAATGCAGATGGCGCGGCTGCGTTGGTGCTCGCCAGTAGCGAAACGGCACATGAGCATAAAATGCCTGTCTTGTCCCACATTGTCGGTCATGCAACGCACGCCCAAGCGCCGGAATGGTTCACGACGGCGCCTATTCCTGCCATTCAGAAACTGATCAAACAGATCGGCCGGAAGGTTGAAGACGTGGATTTGTTTGAAATTAATGAAGCCTTTGCCGTCGTTGCCATGGCCGCCGCCAAAGAGTTAGGCATCCCGCGCAGCAAACTCAATGTGAATGGCGGTGCTTGTGCGCTCGGGCACCCCATTGGAGCGACCGGAGCCCGTATCGTGGTCACACTGCTTCATGCCTTAAAGGCGCGCGGGCTGAAAACAGGCATTGCATCCTTGTGTATTGGGGGCGGTGAAGCAACCGCGATTGCAATTCAGCTGCCGTAATCGCCGCACTTCGTTTTTCAAATCCCTATTCCAAAACATGCCGGCAGAAACACCCGCCTGTTGCGGTCTGGTGGTACGGCGAGCTTTGGCAAGATGATAGGAATAATTTCTTATGATGAGCCTTGCTCTCTTGTTGTGCCCTTTTGCGTTCACCATGGGTGCTTTTGCGTTCTCCGGCGCCTTGGTGCCAATGGCTGCAAGTCTTGGTGTCACTGTCGGCGAAGCCGCGGCGCTGCAGTCCGGTTTTGCAATTGCATGCGCGATTTGCGGTCCGTTGCTTGCCAAACTGACATCATCTCTTCCCCGCAAGCCACTCCTTCTAACGGTCTTGATGTTGATGACCGTCCTCAACGGTCTTTCGGCTATAGTGCCTGGGTACAGCGCGCTGATGGTCTTAAGGGTTTTGGTTGGAGGGGTCGGTGCGTTGGCCTTTCCGCTGGCAACCGCGATTGCTTCAGCTGGTGCAACCGATGACGGCAGACCGGCGGCTGTCGCCAAGGTCTATGCCGGGATACCTCTTGCCATGATTATGGGCATTCCGTTTGGATCCGTCCTCGGGAATACCATCGGATGGCAGGCCTGTTTCGCGGCTACCGGTGTTGTCTCGGCCATGGCCTTCGCGCTGGTTTTGGTAAATGTGCCCACCAAAATCCCTCTGCAACAGCATCCAGCCGGGTCTCGTGAGCCTGTAGGGACGGCCATTGTGGCTCACCTCGCGATCATGCTTATTGCCTCCACGGCCTTGTTCACACTGGTGGGGCTCTTGGGACCGATTATCCGCGCGCTGACCGGGTTTTCAGGACTTGGGATAGCCGTGCTTCAAGTCATTGCCGGGGTGAGCAGTCTTGCCGGGATTAGGCTCGGGGCGAGATACGCGATGGTTCAGAACCGGTCCGTGCTCGCGGTCCTCTTCTTTCTCCTGGCTGTTTCACTGGCCGTGGTCGTCCCATCGCTTGGACTTAAACAGGCCGGCAGTATCGGACTGGGAACCATCTTCATAAGTGTGGTCCTTGGGCCTGTAGCCCAGTTTGCCATCGGCGCTACTGTGCAAGCCCGGCTTGCCGCTTTGGCCGGGCCGTCGGCGACCTTTGTTTTCGCGCTGAATGCATCCATGGTTTACTTCGGTCAGGGCCTTGGAATTGCGCTCGGCGCTGTCGCACTGGATCTCTCAGGAATAGTATCCGCGCCGGCCATTGGCGCCGCGATTGCGTTGACCGGTTGCCTGTTGGCCGTATGGCTCGGTCACTTCACCAAAAACAATTTTCAGACAGCAAGAGGATAAAATGTCTCCCGTTAACAACGAAGCCAGGTTGGCCGCCTTCGAGGCCAGTGTCAGCCATCATTTTGCCGACAATAACGGCACGAAAATCCATTTTGCCAGCGCAGGCGAGGGGCCCTTGGTCGTGTTTATCCATGGGTTCCCGGATCACTGGCTCACCTGGTGGCAACAGATGGATGCTTTGTCCAAGACCCACCGCACCGTTGCAATGGACCTTCGGGGGTTCAATCTCTCAGATCATCCGGAAGATCCATCTGCCTACACACCGGAAACCCTGGCCTCAGATGTCTGTGCCGTCATAGATGCCTGCGGTGCAAGCGACGCTGTTGTGATCGGTCATGACTGGGGTGGTTTTGTCGCCTGGCAAACGGCGATGCTGTTTCCAGACCGGGTGCAGCGCCTTGGGATCGTCAACCTGCCGCATCCCTGGGCCATTGCACGCGAACTTGCCAACAATCCGGACCAGCAAAAAGCCAGCGGATATGCGCGGGTGTTCCAACAGCCGGGATCTGAAACCAAACTGGATTTCGACCGGCTCTCCACCTGGATCCATGATCCGGCGTTCCGCACCCGCCATATGGCAGCGATGGAGACGTCCAATCGCACAGGCATGCTCAACTACTACCGGGTGTGTTTTCCTGCCGAGCCTTACACGGAACGCACCGATACACCGCCCCCAATCAAAATGCCGGTTCTTGTCGTCCATGGGACAGAAGATCCTTATGTCCTGACCGCGGGCCATAACAATTTGTGGGAGTACGTGGCGGGAAGTTTGACCATTCGGGCTTGGTCCGGTGTCGGCCATTTTGTTCAACATGATGCCCCAGACCGTTTAACAGCAACATTCAAGAGCTGGATTGGCGAAACAATCTAGGAGACCTATTACTTTGGTGTTCCCACATGGGCGTGTTTGTTGACACGGTATTTCAGGCTTTTATCCTGATCACAGCGGTGATTGGGGATCATCATGACGACCATAAATCATCATATCATCGACCGCGGCGATGGCGCCGCGGTGGAATTGTTTCAGGCACATCCGATTGGAAGCGGTGAGCCCGCCGGTGCGATATTGTTCGTGCATGGCAACCAGGGTGGTCAACTGACCGGCGCCCGCGAACTTGTGGACCGGGGAACCTTAAGCCGGTTTGCCGTTACCATGAACGTCACCGCAGCAGCTGTGTCTCAACCCGGTTTTGGTGCGTCTGATGGGCCATGTGACTTTTGTGGTCCCAACACGCAAGACGCGATCAT
>CALDSI010000292.1 GCA_937911395.1 uncultured Labrenzia sp. | reverse complement strand
AAATCAATCCGATCGAGCGGCGCGAAGTGCCCCGGACGGCGCGCGAAATCGTCAACCGTCTCAATGAGATTACCTTCAACTCCACGCTGTTGAGGGAACTCAGGGCAATCGACTTCGTCACCCGCCTGATCGAAGAGGGCAAGCTGGACCGCAAGGAATACACCAAGGTGCATCTGCACCGGATTGCTGCCGAAGAACTGAAACCACTTCAGGCCTCTTCCAAGCTGAATGCTGAGTGGGATTTCCTGACGCACTTGCGTGACGTTGGCCGTCAGACCGCCAAGGAATGGCTCGACCGGCATTTCGACGACATTGGCGAACGCTCCACCATTGATCTGCGCAAAGAATTCGCTTGATCGCTGGTGTGCTGGCGGCGTCGGTCTGTTAACCCCTCATTTAGGAAAATTGCAACTCGCCTTGCATAATGCAATGCGTGAGACCTGAACAATATCTAAACAAATTCAGTATCTTGTGACTGCAGATACCGTAGATTCTAGATCTAGCGTGTTTGAATAGAGAAACCAATTGGCAAGCCTTTTGCTGCTTATTCGGCACGCTGATTGTCAGGTAGTGCGTCGTCAGCGACATTGTGAATGGAAGAAGCAGGCACCTGCGACTCCGCCTGTTTCTTCCGTTCCAACTTTTGTTCCCATTCAGGGATGCAATTCGCACACAATCTTCATGGTTTTCGGTTTTAGTGATCTCAGCTTACGATCCGGTATTGGAGATCGTGAGATTCTTGGTCTTTGAACCGCCGCAGATCGCACTTATGTCAAGGGTTATGAAAAAAGGATCGGTTATGAAGAAGTCGGTTTTCAGCTTTTTGGCGGCAGGCGCGATTATCGTTACCTTGGTGCCGCAGACCCGCGCGATGGAGTTGGATCCGCGCGTTCCACAAATTCTCGAAAATGGCGGCTGCCCGCAGTGTAATCTGTCCCTTGCGACCTTGCGTGGAATGAAGCTGGAGGGCGCAGACTTTCATCGGACCAATTTGCGTGAGGTCGACCTTAAAGAAGCTGTGATGCCGAGATCGAACTTTGAACGATCCGATTTCCGGCGCACTGAGGCCGAACGGGCCGATTTTTCGGCCAGTGATTTTGCTGGTGCGTCGATGCGGGCCGTGGATCTGGAGAAATCAAACCTCAACAGTTCGATTTTCCGGGATGCAGATCTTCGCGATGCGGATTTGAATGCGGCTGTCATGACCGGCTCCACATTCGAGGATGCAGACCTGCGCAATGTGACGTTGATCCGCGCCATTGCTCAGAACACATCTTTCAAATCCGCCAAATTGGACAACGCCAACCTGGAGCGGATGGATCTTCTGAATTCCGTCTTTCAGGGTGCTCGCATGCGCAATGTCAAGCTGGACCGTGCCCAAGCCGTCAATGCGGATTTTTCCGGTGCCGATCTATCGGGCGCGCGTCTTGTTAGCACCAATTTGAGCGGTGCTAATCTGACAAACGTGGACTTCGATGGGGCCTTGTTGCGGCGGACGCGGTTGAAAGGTGCGGATTTGACCGGAGCTTCCAATCTCGACCCGAGCCGGATCATCGATGCTTGCGGAGATGACAATACAAAGCTGCCTGACGGCTTTACGCTGGAGCCGTGCTCGTACTAAGCTCAGGTCATTGGAATGTAAAAAGGCCGGTGTTCGACGCGAACCCGGCCTTTTTCTTATTGTCAGTTGGTTTTACCGGACGTCCAGAAAACCAATGATCTTGCGCACATCCTTCAGAACGGGCTCGGCAATCGCAGAGGCGTTTTCCGCGCCCTCCTTCAAGATCGCATCGATCTGGGCCGGGTCGCCGGTCAGCCGCCGCATTTCGTCCGTCATCGGCGCAAGCTTTGCTACCGCGAGATCGGATAGGGCCGGTTTGAATGCGGAGAACTGCTGGCCGCCATATTCTTTCAGGACATCGTCCTTGGACATGCCGTTGAGTGCCGCATAGATGCCGACCAGGTTGTCAGCTTCCGGCCGGCCTTCCAGGCCATCGGTTTGGCTCGGTAGCGCGTCCGGATCGGTTTTTGCCTTTTTGATCTTCTTGGCAATTGCGTCCGCATCATCCTTCAGGTTGATGCGCGAAAGATCTGAAGGATCGGATTTCGACATCTTCTTCGTGCCGTCGCGCAGGGACATGATCCGGGTGGCCGGGCCAGCGATCATCGGTTCGGTCAACGGGAAATAGAGTTCTTCCGGCAATTCGGGAGAAGGTGTCGGGTTTGGAACGCCAATCCCGAGTTCCTTGATCCGGGCGCCAAAGTCGTTGTTGAACTTCGCCGCGATGTCCCGGGTGAGTTCCAGGTGCTGCTTCTGGTCATCGCCCACCGGAACGTGGGTTGCGCGATAGGCCAGAATGTCGGCCGCCATCAAGTTCGGGTAGGCAAACAGGCCAACGGACGCGTTTTCCTTGTTCTTGCCTGCCTTTTCCTTGAACTGGGTCATGCGGTTGAGCCAGCCCATGCGGGCAACGCAATTGAAGATCCAGGCCAGTTCCATGTGCTCACGGACCTGGGATTGGTTGAAGATGATCGATTTCTTGGGATCAATCCCGGCTGCCATATAGGCTGCCGTTACTTCACGTGTTGCGTTTGTCAGTTCGCTCGGGTCCGGAAAACCTGCTGTAATCGCATGGGAGTCCACGACACAGAAAATCGCAGGCATCTGGTCTTGCAGCGGAACCCAGCGCGACACGGCGCCAAGGTAGTTGCCAAGGTGGAGATTGCCTGTGGGCTGAACGCCGGAAAAGACACGGGGCTGGAACGCCGTCATTTCATATCCCTTATTGGTGCGGCCGGTTGGAAGGGCGCTGTGAATGTTTTGGGCGCGACGGGTTTAGGCCTCAGCGTGCTTCGATGCAAGCAAAGATGCCGTTCAGACAAGCGTTTGCGCGTCAGGTGTTGCGCCGCTTCAACGATTTCGCAAGACCAACCAGATCGCTGCCGCCACTGATCTGCGCAAAAAGGGCGAATACGGCAATGCCGATCAGCACCAGGGCTCCGAGGCTGGCGACCCTTGTCAAAAGCCATCCATCCTTAAGGTAAGGCGCAAGGGCAACTGCTGCGAAATGAATGACAAGACCCATCAACAGGCTCGCCAGAAGCACCAGCATCAGTTTTCTCAAGACAGTGGCGTTTGGTGCGAAATGTCCCCGCTTCCAAAGCACGATGACCAGGAAACCGGTGTTCACCCAACCGGCAATCGTGGTTGCCAGCGCGATCCCGACGTGCTGCAGGAACGGAAAGAAGGCGATCGACAAGGCAACATTGACCACCATGCCAATTGCCGCAAACTTCATCGGAGTTTTGGTATCTTCGCGGGCAAAGTAGCCTGGTGAGAACACCTTGTTCAGGACGAAAGCCGGAAGGCCGAACGAAAACGCCATCAAGGCAGCAGCCGTTCCTTCAACGGCGGCCTCATCGAACCGGACCCTCTGGAACAGCACCGAGACGATCTCGTCAGGAATAACCGCCAGCGCGACAGCTGCGGGCAACGTCAGAACAAGAGAGAATTCCAGCGACCGGTTCAGGGTCTTTTGGTAAGCGGCAGTTTCGCCGGAGCGGAGCTGCCGGGTCAGGCTTGGCAACAGCACCACGCCGAATGCAATTCCGATGACGCCAAGCGGCAGCTGATAAAGCCGGTCAGCGTAATAGAGCAAGGCATTTGCCCCGTCCTGCATCGATGCAATCACCTGTCCGACCGCGATGTTGATCTGTGTGACGCCTCCCGCAATCACACCTGGAATGCCAAGCACCAGCAGGCGTTTGGCCGATTTTGTATAGCGCGGCCGGAAAATAGGTATGTGAAAGCCGAGACGCTTCAGATCAATCAGCACCACGGTCAGCTGAACGATGCCGCCGAACGTGATGCCGAGTGTGAGGATGATGCCAAGATTTGTGCTGTCTTCAACGCCCCAGAACAAAACACCGCCGAGGACCAGTCCCATGACCACATTCAGCATGACCGGCGCAAAGGCGGCAGCAGCAAAACGCTGATAGGTGTTCAAGATGCCGCCAATGAAGGCGAGCATCGACATGAAAATCAGGTATGGAAAGGCGATCCGCGACATCAAAACCGTCAGGTCGAACTTTTCCGGGTCAGACACGAAGCCTGGAGCCAATGCCCAGACAACAAAGGGCATGAAAATCTGAGCGAGTGCGGTCAGCGCGATAAGACAAAACAGCAGGGCCGAACCAATCTCACCGGCAAAGCGCCGGGCACCCTCTTCGCCGTCTTCTTCAACTGTGCGTCCAAAGAGCGGAATGAATGCGGAGTTGAACGCGCCCTCGGCAAACAACCGGCGGAACAAATTCGGCAGCCGGAAGGCGACCACGAAGGCATCGGCCACCGGGCCTGCGCCGACAGCGGCGGCGAGCAATACGTCCCGAACAAAACCGAGAACACGGCTCATCAGGGTGGCGCCGCCGACAGTTGCGAAATTTCGAACCAGGTTCATGCCAACGGGGCTCCAGACAACGGTATGTGTTTCCTTATGGAATAGCTGCTTAAGACGCTTGGCGGCGGATTTTGCGTGCGACCGGTGCCGCCGGATCCAGTTCCACCTGGCCTTCAACGGCGGCTGACAAGCGTTCACGGATGATTTCCTGGCGGCCGATATTCGCAATTTTCTGGCCAGTCAGATCAGTCACATAAAACACGTCGACCACTTTTTCACCAAAGGTGGAAATATGCGCCGAACCGATGTTGAGATTGAGCGTCGCGATGGACCGGGTGAGGTCATAAAGCAGACCTGGGCGGTCAAGGCCGGACACCTCCAGAACCGTGTAGTCATCGGACAAGGTGTTGTTCAACAGCACTTCGCTCGCCACTTTGAAGGCCTTCATTCGGCCTTTTACCGATCCTTTTTTTGCCACGGGTTCCGGTATTCTTTCATCACCGCGCAGCGTTTTTTCGATCAATGCAGTAATGCGCTCACCGCGGCGGCGTTCGTCATCGTCGCCCGGCAGCTCCCGGCCTATGAAAATCGTATCAAGGGCAAAACCGTCTGTTGTCGTGTCGATCTGCGCATCAACGATATTCGCACCGGTCGAATAACAGGCGCCGGCAATCACCGAGAGAAGACGCGGAAGGTCCAGAGCAATGCTGCTCAGTTCGGTGACCACTTCGACAGCGCGCGGCGTCACATCGAACGAGAGTTGTTCGCCATTTTTATCTGCCTTGTGAAGCAGTTCGGCGTGGGTCTCCAATCGGTCCGGTTCTGTCCGCAGCCAATATGCCGGATAATGACGGTTCAAATAGGCCTTCCGGTCTTTGTTTGTCCAATGCCCGAGCCGTGAGACCAATTCTTCCTTCGCCTGGGTGATGGCTTGACCGTGTGACATCTTGGAATGCCCTCCGGTCAGGTGCGGTTCGGTGGCGTAGTAAAGTGTCCTGAGCAGCTGCCCCTTCCAGCCATTGAAAACACCCGGTCCAACGGCGCGGATATCGGCGACGGTCAGGATCAGGAGCAGCTTCAATCGCTCATGAGATTGCACGGTATGGGCAAAGTCGGTGATTGTTCTGCGGTCGGCGAGATCACGCGATTGGGCAATTGTGCTCATGTCGAGATGGTGTTCGATCAACCACGCGACAGTCTCGGTTTCCGCTTCATTTAACCCAAACCGCGGGCAGAGCTTGCGTGCTACTTTTGCGCCGGCAATGGAATGGTCCTCCGGACGCCCCTTGGCGATGTCATGCAGGAACATCGTGACATAAAGAAGTTTCCGGTTCTGAAGCGTGCGGATCAGATCCGTGGATAGGGGATGGTCTTCGCCAGAGTCGCCGCGCTCGATCTCGGCCAGAACGCCGATTGACCGGATCAGGTGTTCGTCGACCGTGTAGTGGTGGTACATGTTGAACTGCATCATCGCGACGACCTTGCCGAACTCGGGTACGAACCGGCCCAGAACGCCCGTCTCGTTCATCTTTCGCAAGATCTTTTCCGGATGATTCCGCGATGTGAGCACGGACAAGAACAATCTGTTCGCTTCGGGGTCCTTGCGAACGTCGTTGTTGATCAGCTTCAGCGAATGGCGGATGAGCCGGGTCAGGCGCGGGTGCATGTTGTAATCATGCTTGTCTGCAAGCTGAAACACCCGCAGGAGGTTGACCGGGTCGGTCTCAAAGATGGTGTCCGCGGTCACACTCAGCCGATTGTTCTCAACAACGAAGCCGGGTGCGCCCTTGACCGGTTGCGGTGCATTGTTGTCCGCCCGGCCAACACGAAAGCGCCGCATGATGCCGGAAATACCTCGCCCGCGTGGGTCCTTGACGTGTTCATCTTCCAGGGCGGCACACAGGATGCGGGTCAAGTCACCAACTTCCTTTGCAATCAGGAAGTAGTGCTTCATGAAACGTTCGACATCCTTCATGCCCGGATGCTGGGTGTAGCCGAGCCGCACCGCAATCTCACGCTGAACATCAAACGACAGGCGTTCTTCCGGGCGGCCGGTCAGGAAGTGTAAATGGCAACGGACGGCCCAAAGAAAGTCTTCCGCGCGCTTGAAACGGCTCGTTTCTGATCGGTTCAGAACTCCGATCTTTACCAGTTCTGATTGGCTCGATACCTGGTAATGGTATTTGGCAATCCAGAACAAGGTATTCAGATCCCGAAGGCCGCCCTTACCCTCTTTGATATTCGGTTCGACAAGGTAGCGCGACGTGCCCTGGCGGCGGTGCCGTTCGTCGCGTTCCTGCAGTTTGGCTGCGATAAATTCGGAGCTGGTGCCTTCTACGACTTCCTTTTGAAATCGGACAACAAGGTCTTGGAAAAGCTGTTCGTCGCCCCAAATGTGGCGGGCTTCGAGAATGGCCGTACGGATCGTCATGTCCGCCTTTGACAACCGGATGCACTCGTCGATGTTGCGCGTTGCGTGGCCGACCTTGAAGCCCAGATCCCAGAGCATGTAGAGGATGTACTCAACGATCTGCTCACCCCAAGGGGTCTGCTTGTAAGGCAGGACAAACAACAGATCGATATCGGAACCAGGCGCCAGTGTGCCGCGTCCGTATCCGCCAACGGCAACGACAGACATGCGTTCGGCTGCCGACGGATTCTTGATCCGGTAGACGTGGTAAAGCGCGAAATCGTAGATGACCCGGATGAGTTCATCCTGAATGAAGGACAGGCGCTGGGCGCACAAGAGGCCGCCACCATCATCGGCGAGTTTGTCTTCGGCAATTTTCCGGGCATCCCGAACCGCGGTTTTCAACTCGCCCAGAACGGCGTTGCGGATCTTGGGATCAGATCCCTCACCATCGGTCGCCTCAGTCAGTGCTGTCAGGCGCGTCCTCAGCGCATCGGCATCGATCAATCCGGAGTGGTCGTCTTGGGTGGATGTCATACCGATCTCAAACTTCCAAAAAAGGTCATTGCCGAATTGCGGTGCGCGCGGTTTATAGCGTTTTCATAATAAGGACGTGTAAATGCCGATGCACGTCAGATGTCGTCTTTTACGGCGGCAACGCGCAGTTGGTGCAGCAGTCCATCGAGGGAGGCATCAGAAAGGCCGCCGATTTTCAGGGCGAGTTGATTGGCAAGTTCCGTTGCCTTGGGATTCATGCCGGCAGTGTCGATGGTGATCCGCGGGTCGGAGAGCTCGGCAAGGCGCTGGATTTCCTCCGCCTCATCCCAGATCACGTTGAAGTATGCAATGATCCTTTGCACCAAGAACCAGGTTGGTTTGCCGCGTTTGCCGTGTTCCAGCGCGGACAGATAGGCACTGGACACGGACAGGGCGGCTGCCATTTCCTTCAAGGAAACGCCCTGTTTTGTTCTGAGTTCACGGATTTTAGCCCCAAGAGGTGTCACGTTCCTACCTGCGTCTTCTTATTCGCACATACAGCGCACCAGAGCCGCCGTGGGTTGTATGGGCTTCTTCGTAGCCCACGACAAGATGGCGCACATCCGGCATTGCCAGCCATTGCGGTACCATTCTGCGCAAAACTCCGCGATCGTCCATATCGGCATAGC
>CALDSI010000291.1 GCA_937911395.1 uncultured Labrenzia sp. | reverse complement strand
CGAGCTTGTCATCCGGCAGGTGCAGGAAATCTGAGCGCGATTGGTCACTCTCAAATTGGCAACATCCAACACCGCCGGGAGCGCACGCATGACGCAGAAACGAAAATGGGTCCTTGGCCTTGCTGTAGCCGCAGCGATGGGCCCGTCTTCTTTTGCCTCGGAGACGAGCTGCGGCGGCGAAACACCCTGCACGTTGAGTGATGGTGCCTATTACGTCCATGTGCCGGAAGAGCGCGATCCGTCGAAACCACTTGGTGCGATCCTTTATCTTCACGGGCATCGCGGCAAAGCAGTCAATGCGCTGAAAAACGAGAGCTTTAAGCGCATGGCAGATGACCTGGGCGTAGCTTTCGTAGCCGTTCAAGGCGTCAACGGAACCTGGTCCTTTCCGACTGCACCGCGAAATCTCAGGGATGAGCCAGTTTTTTTCGACAGCGTCTTGGAAGATCTATCGGAGCGATTTGATGTCGATCGTGAGCGCACCATGCTCACCGGCTTTTCCTCCGGCGGTTTCATGACCTGGTACCTGGCCTGCGAACAATCGGAGCGGTTTTCAGGCTATGCGCCAATTGCTGGCGCCTTCTGGGAGCCGCTTCCGAAAGACTGCCCAACAGATCCCCCGTACCTGTTTCATGTCCATGGCACCACCGACACTGTTGTTCCCCTGGAAGGGCGGTGGCTCGGCGGTGGGCAATGGAAACAGGGGGATGTATTTGAAAGTTTCGATATCTGGCGCAAACAAACAGGCCTGTCCGAGACCGCACCGGAGACCCTGACAGACGGGGCCTTGTCTTGCGAGCGATGGAAGCCAGTGACCGGACTTCTGGAGTTGTGTCTTCATGATGGCGGCCACAGTGTGCGTGCAGAGTGGATCGAGCGTGCCTGGTCGCTCCTGTCAAACATGCGTGGATGGGAAAGCTGAGATGAGCTGGTCGCATCACTTTGCGGTGACGGGAAATTGAGACAAATCGATCTGGTGATGGGATCACTGGAGTTGACGGCAGCCTGCCTCTCATGCCCTTTTCGCGGAAGTATCAGCAACAGGGTGATCCGTGCAGCACACCGTTCCATCGAAGGGAGCACTTTCAGGGCTCCTTGTCCTCGATCTTTCCCGCATTCTAGCAGGACCGACCTGCACGCAAATCCTTGGTGATCTTGGGGCTGAAGTTATCAAGATCGAACGGCCGGGCCGGGGCGACGATACCCGTGCATGGGGCCCCCCGTTCCTGAAGAATGCGGATGGCGAAGAAACTGCTGAGAGCGCCTACTATCTCTCCTCCAACCGCAACAAGGATTCCGTGGCCATAGATCTGGCAAGCGAGGAAGGTCAGGACCTGATCCGGAAGCTGGCGGTAAAGGCCGATATTCTGGTCGAGAACTTTAAGGTCGGCGATCTCAAACGGCGTGGGCTCGACTATGAGACACTGAAGGCGATCAACCCAAAACTGATCTACTGCTCGATATCCGGGTTCGGCCAGACGGGCCCTTATTCCCATCGTGCCGGGTATGACTTTCTGATCCAGGGCATGGGCGGGATCATGTCGCTCACGGGCTTTGACGATGAGGATGACGGCACGCATACCTAGTGCGGCGGCGGGATCGCGGATGTTATGTGCGGCATGTATGCGAGTGTATCGATCCTCGCCGCAGTTCATCACCAGCACCTTACCGGCGAAGGGCAGTACATCGATATCTCACTTCTCGATGCTCAGGTCTCCTGGCTCATCAATCAGGGTGTTGCGCATCTGGTCTCTGGTGAGGTCCCTGGGCGGCTCGGCAACGGGCACCCCACCATTGTGCCCTATGAGACGTTTCCGGGTGCCGATGGCCCGTTCATTCTCGCGGTTGGAAACGACAGTCAGTTTAAGAAGTTTTGTGACGTTGCTGGAGCACCCGAACTGGCGGCAGATCCACTTTTTGAAAAAAATGCAGACCGGGTTCGAAACCGGAAGGCACTGGTTCCAAAAATCCGCCGTCTGACGATTGAGCGCGACGCTGCGGATTGGATACGGGATCTGGAAGCGGCTGGTGTGCCCTGCGGTCCGGTGAACGACCTGGGGCAGGTCTTCACAGATCCTCAGGTTCTGGCGCGAGAGATGAAGATTACCCTGCCGCACCCGGTCAGCGGTTCGGTGGATTTGATTGGGTCTCCGATCAAAATGGAGAAGACGCCGATAAATTACCGCAAAGCACCGCCGATGCTCGGTGCGGATACGCAAGATGTCTTGCAAAGGTATTTGGAATTGAGTGACAGCGAGATCGCAGAGCTGGTAGAGCGCGGCATCCTTGATCTTGGCAAAGCCACACCGGCAAAAGGAAACTAAGTAACCATGACCACCGGCGCTGATATCATTGCACAAAAGCTTAACGGTGCAGGTTGCCGTCATGCCTTCGGAATTCCTGGCGGCGAAGTACTGGCATTGATGCAGGCGCTTGATGAAGCAGGTCTGAAGTTCGTGTTGGTGAAGCACGAAAATGCCGGTGGGTTCATGGCGGAAGGCGGTTGGCATGCCGACGGCGCACCAGGAGTGCTCCTCGCCACACTTGGGCCGGGCGCAGCCAATGCCATCAATGTCGTCGCCAATGCCTGGCAGGATCGGGTGCCGCTGATCTTTCTGACCGGCTGCGTCGATCAAGCCGAGGCGGAAAGCTACACGCACCAGGTCTTTGATCACCAACAGTTGCTGCGCCCGATTGTGAAGGCCAGCTTTTCCGCACGCCTCGGAGCGCTTGATGTGATGATGGAAAAAGCTTTGGCGATCGCGCTCGACGGTCAGCCCGGTCCTGTTCACATCGACGTCCCGATCAAGGTCGCCGAAACAGTAACTTCGGAAGCTTGGTCTTCAAAATTCCGCTCAAGCCCCGCCGCCTCCGCACCTGCGTCCGGTTCCGATTTGGACACCGCACTTGAGTTGTTTGCAAAGGCGGAGCGGCCAATCGCTATTGCCGGGGTGGATGCTGTGAATGAGGGCGCGTCGCAAGCTATTGCCGAGTTTTGCCGCACCTACAAAATCCCGCTCGTAACCAGCTACAAGGGCAAGGGGCTTCTGGATGAGAATGATCCGCTCGCGCTGGGCGGTGCGGGCCTGTCGCCAAAGGCCGACGGCCACCTTCTGCCGCTGATCAATCAAAGCGATTGCATCCTGTCTCTTGGCTATGACCCAATTGAAATGCGCATCAATTGGCGAAATCCCTGGCCGTCTGATGCGCCGGTAATTGATGTGACACCGGTTTTGAGAACCCATGGCATGCACGAAACCGCAGCCACCCTGCGCAGCGCCGTCGAACCCGCGCTGAGCCTGCTGGCCGACGCACGTGATACAACAGCTTCTTCCTGGTCCGGCGGCGAGCCGTCCGCAGTCCGCAAGGATCTTGCAGAAGCCTTCGCACCGGAATACTCAGGCTGGGGTCCGGGCACAGCATTTCACGTTTTGCGCGATGTGATGCCTGAGACCACGGTTGCGACGGCCGATAGTGGCGCGCACCGGATCTTGGTCAGCCAAATTTGGCGCTGTTCTGGTCCAAGGCAGATGCTCCAGTCGTCCGCCTTGTGCACCATGGGATGCGCCGTTCCCCTGGCAATGGGCCATCGATTGGTGGACCAGACAGCACCAGTGATCGCGTTTGTCGGCGATGCCGGGCTTGAGATGTGCCTTGGGGAACTCTCAACGCTTCGGGACCTGAAGATCCCGGTCATTATCTGTGTCCTGGTCGATACGAGCCTAGCGCTGATCGAATTGAAGCAGCGCAACAGCCAGCGGCCGAATGTCGGCGTCGATTTTGGCGAAACCGACTTCCCGGCTATTGCGGCGGCCTATGGCGGCTATGGCGTTTGGATCGAGAGTGCGGAAGTTTTGCGTCAGGAAGCTGAGGCAGCCCTGGATCGGGATGGTTTCACACTGCTTGCGTGCCGCATCGCGCAACGATCCTATGACGGTGCTTTTTAGGCACGCAACCTGACTTTTTAGACAACCAACGGATACTGGACCTTCCTAGGCGAGGTGGCTATGTTGCACCTGCGAAAAGAATAAAGTCCCGACAAGGGATTGGGAGGAGAGCCAATGAGGATCTGCCGGACCAAGGCGGATATGCGTGCCATCGTGCGCGCCTGGAGACAGAGCGGAGAAACCACCGCCGTTGTTCCGACAATGGGATATCTGCACGAAGGTCATTTGACGCTGGTTCGCAAGGCAAAAACCGAGGCAGACCGTGTTGTCACGACAATTTTCGTCAATCCGACCCAATTCGGTCCGAATGAGGATCTGGCGACCTACCCACGGGATGAAGACCGCGACCTCGCGCTCCTGCGCGCTGAAGCCGTGGACGCTGTATTCATGCCGAGCGTCGATGAAATGTACGGCGCTGGTGGAGACACTTATGTCGAAGTGCCTGGTTTGTCGGCCATCTTGCAGGGGGCGTTGAGACCCGGACACTTCCGGGGTGTTTCAACGGTCGTCACCAAACTCTTCAATATCGTCACGCCGGATATCGCAGTCTTCGGTGAAAAGGACTACCAGCAACTTACACTGATCAAACAGATGGTGCGGGATCTCGATGCACCCCTGGAGATACATGGTCATCCAACTGTACGGGAAGCCGATGGCCTCGCCATGTCTTCGCGAAATGTTCGGCTGACGGAAGATCAACGTACGGAGGCGGTGGCGCTGAGCCGGTCTCTGGATACGGCCGAGAAGCTTGCAATGACTGCGCCGCAAATTGATGACCTTTTAGCGGCCGTTCGCAGCGTTCTTTCGGAAGCCCGGTCCGGTAAGATTGAAAGCATCGACATCCGCGATGCCGAGACCTTGGCCGAGCTGAGCGGTACGCTGGACAGGCCTGCCGTTGTTCTTCTCGCCGTCCGCTTCGGATCCGTCCTTTTGATCGATCAACGCGTTGTCAGCCCCGCTGCCTGAACCCAGTCATCAGCCGTAACTCCCAAGGAGCTCAGATCATGAGCGCTCAAAAACAAATCCGCCGCATCACTGCACCGCAGATCGCCAAGCGCAAGGGCGTGGAGCCGATCGTCTCTTTGACCTCCTACCACGCACATACGGCGGCGATTGTCGACAAATACGCGGACTTCATTCTGGTCGGCGACAGTCTCGGCATGGTCATGCATGGCATGGAGTCCACAGTCGGCGTTTCACTCGACCTTATGATCATGCACGGCAAGGCAGTCGTGCGCGGCACACAGCGCGCGCTGGTCGTTGTCGATATGCCCTTCGGCACCTACGAGGAGAGCCCGGCCGAGGCATTTCGCAATGCAGCCCGCGTCATTAAGGAAACCCAGTGTGGCGCCGTCAAGCTGGAGGGCGGGCGGCGCATGGCTGAAACGATCCGCTTCCTAACCGAGCGCGGTATCCCGGTCATGGCGCATATCGGGCTGACGCCTCAATCGGTGAACGTCATGGGTGGTTTCAAGACACAAGGGCGCGAAGAAGAAACCTGGTCCATCCATGAAGAAGACGCCAAAGTGGTGGCCGAGGCCGGTGCCTTTGCGCTCGTCCTGGAAGGCATGGTCGAACCGCTCGCAGCGAAGATCACAAAACAGATCCCGATACCAACCATCGGCATTGGTGCGTCGGCCGAATGCGACGGACAGATCCTTGTTCTTGAAGACATGCTGGGCCTCAACCCCACGCCGCCAAAATTCGTCAAGGTCTATGGCAATCTGGGTGGCCAGATCGAAGAGGCTGTGAAATCCTATGCCGACGAGGTGAAAGACCGCAGTTTTCCTTCAGAAAAACAGGTTTACCGCTAAGCAGACCCGGCGTTTCAAAAAAACGCCCGATTTCCGGCTGCGCTGCTCTGAGCTTCGGCTTATGGTGCCGGAATGCTGAAGATTAGACCTGATTTCGATACACTCTATGAGGCGCTCTTGAACCGGGATCCGTCTTACGACGGGCGGGTGTTCGTCTGCGTGGCATCCACCGGCATCTTCTGCAGGTTGACGTGTCCGGCCCGCAAACCCAGGCGGGAAAATTGCACATTTCATGAGACTGTCGCTGAATGCATCGATGCCGGGTACCGGCCCTGCAAGCGCTGCAAGCCGACGACTCCGGAGGCGAGTGCCGATCCGGTGATCAAGGCACTGATATCGGAACTTGAAAGACGTCCCGCCTATCGCTGGGGTGAACCGGATCTGCGCCGGATGGGGCTGGACCCGTCAACCGTGCGCCGGACATTCAAGCGGCAGTTCGGCATGACATTTCTTGAAATGGCGCGTCAACGGCGTCTCCAGGAAGGCTTCTCGGCCCTTGCGGACGGGGGCAAGGTGATCGAGGCGCAGGTCTCAGCCGGCTTTGACTCTGCCAGCGCGTTCCGGGAGGCCTTTGCAAAGATCTTGGGTCAGGCGCCCGGCATATTTTCGACTGATTCTCTTCTGAAAACTGACTGGGTTTCGACGCCGCTCGGACCCATGATCGCGATTGCCGATCAGTCGCAGTTGCATCTTCTGGAGTTTCTGGACCGTAAGGCCTTGCCCGCGGAGGTGAAAAAACTCCAGCGCAATGCCAACGGGAGCCTTGGATTTGGCCGGACGAAAATCATCGACCAAATCCAGGATGAGCTGACGTTTTTTTTCGAGGGGCGGAAAGCGGTATTCGAAACGCCGCTGGCGCTGCACGGCACGCCCTTCACCCGGGATGTCTGGCGTGAACTCATGAAAATCCCGGCAGGGACCATCCGCAGCTACTCGGACGTGGCTGAGGCGCTCGGACGGCCGGAGGCGGTGCGGGCCGTTGCGCGGGCAAACGGCGCCAATCAGATCGCCGTCGTCATTCCCTGCCACAGGGTGATGGGTGCCGACGGGTCCCTGACCGGCTACGGCGGCGGGCTTTGGCGTAAGCAAAAACTGATCGACCTGGAGCGCAGCTATCAGGCCGCGGGTTCATAACAGGACATTTATTTGCGTGGGAACGGGGACAAAGCCCGTATACGGAACCGCGCGCTCAATTAGCCAAAGGCAGTAGCGCAAGGATAAAAATGGCGGAGAGAGAGGGATTCGAACCCTCGGAACGCTTGCGCGCTCAACGGTTTTCGAGACCGCCCCGTTCGACCACTCCGGCACCTCTCCGCGATGCTTAACGACAAACGGGTCTTAAGCGGCGCGGAACATAGACAAACCTACCCATCCTCGCAAGCCCAAATTCTTGCTTCTATTATGCACCTCCTGTGCGACAGGCACAGTTTTGGCGCTTGGGCACTAAACGCTGAAAGGCGTCACTTTGCATTGCGCAATATTGCCGTTTTGTATCTTCAAGATTAAACCTGAGTCATCTGGTGGTTGTTTCCTTGTCGGTCGGTAGTTCCGGTATCAACTCCTAACAAAGACAAGGATACATCCGTCGACAGCGGTTACCTGCCGGCCATGTCCGGCGTCTTATCATCAGAGCACAGGACGCGGACATGGATTCGGAAACCACAATATCAAGCGAAAGCGACGTTCAATACAGCACGCCGCACGTATACTTCTTCGTACCTTATAATGTGGATGATGACGGGGATGATGATGAGCTCGGCGCCATCCTAAGGCTTGGTGAGGCGTCCGATCTTGAATACGATTGCACGTCCAGCGAACTCGCAGCTTACTACCCGCAGCAGCATATAAGTGACGCTGGCGGCAGCGATACTGCGGTCGACCAGGCGGCCGGTGTGAGCGACAGTGAAACACTGAAAGGTATCTTACTTTCCTGCGATGGACGGATCCTCGTTAAGGCTGGCGAGAAGATGTACATTGAGACCGGAGCCTATAATCAGGCGGTCAATGGGAACTATGAGCTTGATGCAACTGGATCCTATACGGCCGCAGCAGCAGGGACGGTTTCCATCTCCTCAACTGGAAGCGATGTGAAGATCGCGAGCGCGGACAGCAAAGACATATACATCACGGCCGGCGAGACGGGTTCCGGATCCGCAAACGGAACGATCTACGAAAGCTCGCAGGACCATTACAAGGTCATCGGCGGTCACCAGTATGAGAAAAGTACGGCAAAGGACACTTATGTGACCGGCGTATCGAACAATTTCTTTTTTGGGGCAACGTCCACAATCCAGGCCGATGCAGATTTCACCTTGCTGGCTGGCGGCTCTTGTATGGTCAAGCCTATCCTGAACGTCGTTTTGACCGGAATTCAATTTGAAGTAATTGGAAAGCTGTTTGAACTGAAGGGCAGTGCAACAGACATAAAAGAAAGCTGGTTCGGCGTTGCCGGTCTGTCGACAAAGGTGAACGAGCTTCAGGCTGAAATCAATGCAACCGATGTTGATGTTAGCCAGACAAAAGTTCAAGCGCGCAACAACCTTGTGGCAGTTGCACTGCTCGAGAGTAAGGTGCGTCAGTTGGAGGCGGAAATGGGAGGAGTCCGTGCGGCGGTTCGAGACATGGATGTCCACATGTAGGTAGTCGACCACCGTGGATCCTTTGGTGCGCGAGATTTGGATTAGCGGCGTGCGGTGCTTTTGCGGTCAACTCCGATACGAGTATCAATTCCAAGAAAAGATTGACATGCGGATACCGGTACATATATTGCGCGCTGTTCGAAGTGCCGGGGTCTGCCCAGACTCCGGCCTTCGTGTTGGGCCGGGCCCGCAGGAACGCGCTTTACTCAAGCCGCTCTAATGACCTGCCAAAGACCGAAAGCAGAAATTTGCTGCTTCGGCGCCTTTGTTCGACGAGGTTTCCACAGCTGGCGTAAGCGAGTTGTTGGATTTTAAAAACGAAAAGAAGGACGTGCGAGACATGTTCGCAGTGATCAAGACAGGTGGCAAACAGTATAAAGTTGCCGCTGACGACCTGCTCCGGGTCGAAAAACTCGATGCCGAAGCTGGCAGCACGGTGACTTTCGACGAAGTGCTGATGGTCGGCAACGACACAG
Source organism: uncultured Labrenzia sp. (assembly GCA_937911395.1). Classification (GTDB taxonomy): domain Bacteria; phylum Pseudomonadota; class Alphaproteobacteria; order Rhizobiales; family Stappiaceae; genus Roseibium. Next base: position 6,024 of record CALDSI010000291.1, on the reverse strand, counting down.
ACACCACAGTTGGCGCTCCGACCGTTGACGGCGCCAGCGTTGTTGCAGAAGTGGTCGATCAGGGCCGTAACCGCAAAGTTATCATCTTCAAAAAGCGCCGGCGTCAGAATTCCCGCCGCCGCAACGGCCATCGTCAGGCATTCACTCTTGTCAAAGTGACCGACATCCTGACCGGTGGTGCAAAGCCGGCCAAGAAGGCTGCGCCGAAAAAGGCAGCGCCGAAGGCTGAAGCCAAGGAAGACGCACCGGCTGGAGACGCTGGCGCGGACGACCTGAAGAAACTGGACGGCGCCGGTCCGGCTGCTGTGAAGAAACTGAATGAAGCTGGCATCACCACCTTCGCTCAGATCGCAGCCATGAGCGCCGACGACATCGCTCGCGTTGAAGAAGAAACAGGCCTGAAGGGCAAGTTTGAACGCGGTAACTGGGTTGAGCAGGCGAAAGAACTGGCTGGCAACTGAGCCGCTGTTTTTAAGACCTGACATTTAAGTATTCGAAGAACGAGGAGTTCTAACGATGGCACATAAAAAGGCAGGCGGTTCATCCCGCAACGGCCGCGACTCAGCTGGCCGCCGTCTTGGCATCAAAAAATATGGTGGCGAAGCCGTAATCCCGGGCAACATCATTGCACGTCAACGTGGCACCACTTGGCACCCTGGCACCGGCGTCGGCATGGGCAAGGACCATACCATTTTTGCGACCGTTGAAGGCAAAGTTGAGTTTCAGGCGAAAGCCAACAAACGAACCTTCATCAATGTGGTCCCAGTGGCGGAAGCTGCGGAGTAAAGCCGACGTGACGTTTCGAAGCGCCGGTGTCCCATCCAGACCCCGGCAATTCGAGACAGGTCAGCATCCAAGACCAGTCAAAGATCCAAGGGGAAGATGGGGCACCATCTTTCCCTTGATTTGTTTTGGCTGGAGGAAAAAATGGTTGTTGAAAGCGATGGTCTGTTAGACGAAAGCAGTTTGTATGCGGCACCGTTGCCGCAGGAAGCGGTTCATGTGCGGCTCGACACGCCGCGTGTGGACGATTTGGCAGATTTGGTGTTCCTGGCGAACAACAAACAGGTGGCGGCGAACCTGTCCACCATGCCGCACCCTTTCACGGCGCAGGATGGCCGCGCGCTGATCGAAAAGGCTGAGCGCAACCGTCCGCTGAACGCCGGTTTTGCGATCCGGTTAAAAAGCACGGGCCGCCTCATCGGTCTGACCCGCTATGCCAATGTCGAGCCGGATGGTCCTCTGCATATTGGTTATTGGCTCGGCGAACCCTTCTGGGGACGGGGCTACGCAACCGAAGCGGTCCATGCGCTTGTTGATCATGCCTTTACGCATACAGACGCCGAAGAATTGCAGGGCTCTTGCCGGGTGACCAACCCGGCGTCGCGCAGGGTTTTGATCAAATCGGGTTTCCAGTATCGCGATCAGTCGATGATCCGGTCGCTCGGTGCAGGTGGATCTGTGCCGATCGAGCGGTACACGCTTGAAAAAGCCGTTTGGAAATCTCTGAAAGGATGGGGGCAGGGCCGATGATTACGTTGCCAGAATTGAAGTCACGCCGACTGGTTCTGCGGCCGTTGACGATGGCCGACGCCTCGGTAATCGCCGACGTCTGCGGCAAGGACTTTGAGATCGTGCGGTGGTTGACAGCCGTTTCATGGCCTTTCGAGGACGGTCAGGCGGAAGCCTATCTTGAAACCGTTGTCGGCACCGACCCCATGGAAAATGAGGCCGCCTTTGCGATCACTCTGGGCGGTGTCTTCATCGGGATCATAAGCGTCATCGCTCCCGGCGATCTGGACGAGCTGCCGAAAGTGCCTTCCATCGGCTACTGGATCGGCCGCGCGTTCCAGGGACATGGCTATGCTTCAGAAGCGGTGGAGGCCGTGCTCGCGTGGGGGTTCGACACATATGATACCGATGCGATTGGTGCGCGGGCCCATGAAGACAACACACGGTCCCGCGGCTTGTTGCGCAAGTTCGGGTTCAAGCCCTATGCCATGACCGAACGGTATGCCAAGGCGCTTGACCGGAAGGTCTCGAATGTCGTCGTCTGCCTGGAGCGGTCTGACTACGAAGCTAGGCGGCAAGTGGCATGATCCCGTCAGAGATGCGGACCCGGCAGCTGGTGCTTCGGCCGCCGCGAAGGGATGACCTGAATTCCTGCGCTGCACTTCTCGGAGACTACGAGGTCGTCAAGATGCTGTCCCGGGTGCCGTATCCTTATGATCAAGAAGGCGGACGGGCATTTCTAGACAGGGCGGCTGCGAGTTGGAAGGCACCGGAGCAAGCCAATGAACTGCCCTTTCATATTGACCATGATGGTCAAATGATCGGCGCGGTGGGTTTTCGGAAGTTGCAGGAAACGCCCCGGATCGGCTATTGGCTGGGGCAGCCTTATTGGGGGCAAGGGTTTATGAGTGAAGCTGTTCTGGCTTCGCTGCAATGGCTTTTCCGCACAACGGGTCACAACCGGGTTGTCAGCGAAGCCATGAAGACAAACGCCGCGTCGTTGGCGATTATGAATAAAATGGGCTTTCGCCAGATAGGAGAAAGCCTCTGTGACAGTGCCGCGCACTCTGGGCCAGTGCCAGCTCTGCGAACCGAATTGATGCGCGCAGATTTTACGACCGGTCATTGATCGAAACGAAGATCAAGTCCTGGTCCAGTATGAAAAGAGAAGAAAATGAAATTCCTCGATCAGGCAAAGATCTACGTGCGATCAGGAAACGGCGGTGCGGGCTGCGTCTCCTTCCGCCGCGAGAAATATATTGAATACGGCGGACCGGATGGTGGCGACGGCGGCAAGGGCGGTGACGTTATCGTCGAATGCGTTGATGGTCTCAACACGCTGATCGACTACCGTTATCAGCAGCATTTCAAAGCCGGAACCGGCATTCACGGGATGGGTAAGAACCGGACCGGAGCGCATGGCGACGATATTGTTCTGAAAGTGCCTGTCGGGACGCAGATCCTGGAAGAAGATAACGAAACCATCATCGCCGATCTGACGGAAATCGGCCAAAAGGTCCACCTTATGAGGGGCGGCAATGGCGGTTTCGGCAACGCGCATTTCAAATCTTCGACAAACCAAGCGCCACGCCGCGCCAATCCGGGTCTTGAAGGCGAAGAGAAATGGATTTGGTTGCGGCTGAAGCTGATTGCGGATGCCGGTCTGGTTGGTCTCCCGAATGCAGGCAAATCCACCTTCCTGGCAACCGTATCGGCAGCGAAGCCCAAGATCGCAGATTATCCCTTCACCACCCTGCACCCGAACCTTGGAATCGTGCAGATCGACGGCAACAGCTTTGCCATGGCCGATATCCCGGGTCTGATTGAAGGTGCCCACGAAGGCACTGGCCTTGGTGACCGCTTTCTGGGTCACGTGGAGCGGACCCGCGTTCTCCTCCATTTGGTTGATGGATCGGGTGAAGAAGACCCTGGCGAGGCCTACAAGGTCGTCCGCGGAGAGCTTGAAGCCTATGGCGCTGGTCTGACGGATAAGCCCGAAATCGTGGCGCTGTCCAAATGCGATGCCTTGACCGAGGATCTGATCGCCGAAAAATCCGCCAGCCTGGAAGCTGCCTGTGGTCAAAGACCCTTGATCCTGTCATCTGCCAGCGGTTTGAACGTCGACCGCGCCCTGCGGATGATTGTCCGGGCCATCGATCGCGACAAGGAAGAAGCTGCCAATCAGGTGCCGTCTCCCGAGCAGGAGGGGTGGCATCCCTGATGGCGGCGCAGCGGAGCCTCAAGACCCATAGCCGGATTGTGGTCAAGATCGGCTCGGCGCTGCTTGTTGGCAATGGCGCGCTTCGGAAAGACTGGCTGGAGGCTCTGGTCTCCGATGTGGTTGACCTGATGGATGCCGGCGCTGAGGTACTTCTGGTGTCGTCCGGGTCTATCGCGCTTGGCCGCGGGATCCTTGGGTTGCCAAAAGGGCCTCTCAAATTGGAAGAAAGCCAGGCGGCGGCGGCAACAGGCCAGATCGCATTGGCAAAAGCCTATGCCGAAGCGCTGGACGCGCACAATCGGCGTGCCGGGCAAATTCTGCTGACACTCGGCGATACGGAAGAACGCCGCCGGTACCTCAACGCGCGTGCCACCATCGGAACGCTGCTGAAGCTCGGCGCGGTTCCGATCATCAATGAAAACGATTCTGTCGCAACGTCCGAAATCCGGTATGGCGACAACGACCGGCTGGCCGCCCGCGTAGCGACCATGGCGAGCGCCGATTGCCTTGTGCTTCTTTCGGACATTGATGGGCTCTACACCGCGCCGCCGCATGTGGATCCGTCTGCGGTTTTCTTGCCGGAAGTTTCGCGGATCACGCCGGAGATTGAGGCAATGGCCGGCAGTGCCGGGTCCGAACTTTCCCGCGGGGGTATGAAGACCAAAATCGACGCCGGAAAAATCGCGACCGCTGCTGGAACATCGATGGTGATCACGTCCGGCAAGGAGCTGAACCCGCTCAAGCGGCTGGATGAGGGCGCGCGGGCCACCTGGTTCCCTGCATTGGCGACACCGGCAAGCGCCCGGAAAGCCTGGATTGGCGGCACGTTGGAGCCACGCGGCGAAATCGTTCTGGACGCTGGTGCCGTTCGTGCCCTTAAGTCCGGAAAAAGCTTATTGCCTGCAGGGGTCACCAGCGTATCCGGTCAGTTCAGCCGTGGAGACGCGGTCAAGATCCTGGCGCCGGACGGTGCAGTGGCCGGGCGTGGTCTCATTGCCTATGACATGGATGAGGCTCAGTTGATTGCTGGCCGCAACAGCCGCGAAATCGAGGCAATTGTCGGATATCCGGGTCGGGCCGAGATGATCCATCGGGATGATCTTGTGCTCGAAGATGGCTTTTTGAACGGAACAAGCTAAAAACACCAATTCGAGATGGCGCTGATGAACGCGCCAAACGGGAGTTGAAGGAATGCTGGACAAGGTTGAGGCACAGTCGACGGAAGCTTTGATGGCGGAGATCGGCACGCGGGCGCGGGCGGCTGGCCGGGTGCTTGCCAATGCCCCAACCGAGGCAAAAAACAATGCGCTCATGGCGATGGCGAAAGCGGTCCGGGCCGCAACGTCGGAAATCCTTGAAGGCAATGCCAAAGACGTCGAAGCCATGAAGGCCAATGGCCAGACCGCAGCGTTTCTAGATCGTGGCACCTTGAACGAAGAGCGCATCGAGGCGATTGCCAAAGCTCTAGAGGATATCGTTGCGCTGGATGATCCGGTTGGAAGCGTGATAGCGGCATGGGAACGGCCGAATGGTCTCAAGATCGAACGGGTCCGCACACCGCTCGGTGTGATTGGTGTGATCTATGAAAGCCGTCCGAATGTAACTGCAGATGCCGGCGCGTTGTGCCTGAAAGCCGGCAATGCCGTCGTGCTCCGCGGCGGTTCTGACACCATCCACTCCAACAGGGCGATCCACGCAGCGCTGCAAAAGGGCCTCGCGGATGCCGGTCTGCCGGAAGATGCGATCCAGATCGTGCCGGTGACCGACCGGGCGGCAGTTGGTGAAATGCTGCGGGGATTGAACGGAAACCTCGATGTGATCGTTCCGCGTGGCGGGCGAAGCCTGGTCGAACGGATTCAGACCGAGGCGCGTGTTCCGGTGTTCGCACACCTTGAGGGGCTCGTACACATCTTTGTCGACAAGGCTGCCGATCTCGAAAAGGCAGTGTCGATTGTGAAGAATTCCAAGCTGCGTCGCACTGGGATTTGCGGCGCCTTGGAAACGCTGCTGGTTCACAAGGACGTCGCTGAAAGCCACTTGCCGGCAATTTTGGACGCATTGAACGCAGGACTGCGAGATCCGCGGCGATGCCGAAGTCCAGAAAATTGGCTCAGGTGTTTTGGAAGTAAGCGAAGAGGATTGGTCAACGGAGTATCTGGACAAGATCCTCTCTGCGATGATTGTCCCGGATCTCGATGCTGCCATCGCGCATATAGCAAACTACGGGTCCAACCACACCGATTGCATCATCACCGAGGATCAAGCTGCCGCGGACCGGTTCCAGGCGGAAG
>CALDSI010000290.1 GCA_937911395.1 uncultured Labrenzia sp. | reverse complement strand
GCGACGAAGCCTATGGCATCGACATGGAAGGTGAGATCGCGGTTATCACCGGTGATGTGCCCATGGGCGTGAGTGCAGAAGAGGCCCTGTCCCATGTCAAGCTGGTGCTGCTCGTCAACGATGTCTCTTTGCGGGGTCTGATCCCGGGCGAACTGGGCAAAGGCTTTGGCTTCTTCCAGTCAAAACCATCCTCGGCCTTTTCGCCTGTTGCTGTGACGCCCGATGAATTGGGCGAGGCCTGGAAAGACGGCAAGCTTCATCTGCCGCTGCATGTCGACCTTAACGCTGAGCCCTTTGGCCGGGCGGAAGGGGGCGTGGACATGACTTTTGATTTCGGCCAGTTGATCGCCCATGCGGCCAAGACACGGGCGCTCAGCGCGGGCACGATTATCGGGTCCGGCACGGTCTCCAACAAACTGGGCGGTGGTCCGGGCAAGTCGCTCTCCGATGGTGGGGCAGGTTACTCCTGCATCGCGGAACTGCGCATGATCGAGACCATCGAAGATGGCGAGGCGAAAACACCGTTCCTCAAGTTCGGTGACACCATCCGCATCGAGATGCTGGACGGGGACGGGCACAACATTTTCGGCGCTATTGAACAGACAGTGGAACAGGCTGGCTAGCGCGCCACCAAGCAGCCGGGTCACCTCCGGCAATGACGGACAAACAAACCGCAGCGACGGGAAAACAGCATGAGCAAGCAATTCGCCTCTGTCGGCGACATGGAAGAAAAGAAGATCACGTTTGAAGAGATTGGCAAGGATCTTTGGGCGTTTACCGCAGAGGGTGACCCAAACACCGGCGTGATCATCGGCGATGACAGCGTCATGATCATTGAGGCGCAGGCGACACCGGCGCTGGCGGGTAAGGTCATCGAAAAGGTCCGCTCCGTCACCGACAAGCCGATCAGCCATCTGGTTCTGACCCACTATCATGCTGTTCGGGTTCTGGGAGCGGCGGCCTATCAGGCGCCGAATATCATAATGAGCCAGAAGGCGCGGTCCATGGTTGTGGAGCGTGGTGCGGAAGACCGGGAATCGGAATTCATGCGCTTCCCGCGCCTGTTCATGGGCTATGAAAATGTCGCCGACATTCCGCCGCTCACGTGGCCGACGACCACCTTCAACGACCGCATGACCGTTTATCTGGGCAAACGCCGTGTTGATCTCAGCTTCCTGGGACGGGCGCATACGGCTGGTGACATCGTCATTCATGTGTCGGACGAAAACGTCATGTTCACCGGTGATATCGTTGAATATCACTCAGCGTGCTATTGCGGCGACGGTCATTTCAACGACTGGCTGAAAACACTGGAAGCGATCCGCGCCTATGACGTTGAAGCGATTGCACCGGGCCGCGGCGATGCATTGGTCGGCAAGGAAATGGTCGGCAAAGCGCTGACGAACACGGCCGACTTCGTGACCTCCACCTACAAGCCGGTCGCCCGTGTTGCGCAGGGCGGCGGTAGCTTGAAAGAGGCTTGGGACGCCTGCCGCGCCGAATGCGATTCGAAGTTCAAGGACTATGCGATCTACGAGCACTGCCTGCCGTTCAATGTGGCGCGCGCCTACGACGAGGCGCTGGGCATTGACACGCCGCGCATCTGGACTGCGGAGCGGGACGCCCAAATGTGGGCGGACCTGCAGGGATAACTGACGCAGCCTGCCATTTCTGCTGTCCCGGCCTTGAGCCGGGACCGGACGCATCAATACCCCGGCTCAAGGCCAGGGAGGCCTTTTCGAGAACTGAGTTTCTGTAACCATTCCTTGGCCAGACATGGCTCTAGAAGGCCACGAAAATTAGAAATCGCAGCAGGGAGGAGAACCTGTGACCAAATTGTTCGAAGTACCGCTGTATCCCTACAAGTGGTCCCCAGATCAAGAAACGTCTGCGCCAGTGCGTCATCCGGTGGTGATCATTGGTGCTGGACCGGTCGGTCTTGCGATGGCCATTGATCTGGCCCAGCAGGACATTCCGGTTATCATCCTCGACGACAATGACAAGGTCAGCGTCGGCTCTCGCGCGATTTGTTTTTCGAAACGATCCCTGGAGATACTGGACCGCTACGGTTGCGGCGATCAGATGGTCGACAAGGGTGTGGTCTGGAGCCATGGCCGTGTCTTTTTTGGTGACCGTCAGGTCTACAATTTCGACCTCTTGCCGGAGGAAGGGCACAAGCGTCCGGCCTTCATCAATCTTCAGCAATACTACTGCGAACTCTATTTGGTGGAGCGACTGCGCGCCCTTCAACAGGAGGGCAAGCCGGTCGACATTCGTGGCGGCAACAAGGTCGCCTCCATCGATCAGATGGACGATCACGCCTCGCTGATAATCGACACACAGGGTGGTGCCTACCGGATCGAGGCGGACTGGCTGATCGCCTGTGATGGCGCGGGGTCCCCATCCCGCCGGATGCTGGATCTGGATTTCGTCGGCCGGGTGTTTGAGGACAACTTCCTGATTGCCGACGTGATCATGAAAGCGGACTTCCCGACCGAGCGCTGGTTCTGGTTCGATCCGCCGTTCAACAAGGACCAGTCCGCGCTCTTGCACAAGCAGCCTGACGGGGTCTGGCGGATCGACTTGCAGCTCGGATGGGACATCGACAAGGAAGAAGAAAAAAGAGAAGAAAACGTCATCCCGCGTCTCAAGCAGATGCTCGGCGAGGACGTGGAGTTCGATCTGGAATGGGTCTCGATCTACACCTTTCAATGCCGCCGTATGGAAAAATTCCGCCATGGCCGGGTGATCTTTGCCGGGGATGCCGCGCACCAGGTGTCGCCGTTCGGTGCACGCGGTGCAAATTCCGGCTTTCAGGACACCGACAATCTCGGCTGGAAACTGAAACTTGTTCTGGAAGGCACGGCGCCGGAAAGCCTTTTGGACAGCTATGGGCTGGAGCGCGAATGGGCCGCGGATGAAAATATCCTGCAGAGTTCCCGTTCAACCGACTTCATCACGCCGAAATCGGAAATGAGCCGGATCTTCCGCGATGCGGTTCTGGATCTGTCCGAAAGTTACGAATTCGCCCGCCCTCTGGTGAATTCCGGGCGCCTGTCTGTGCCGTGCGTCTATGACACATCGCCGCTCAACAGCGACGATGTCGACGGCTTGCCGGCCCGCACGCGGCCGGGCAGTCCGGCTTCAGATGCGCCGGTTGGCGAGGAGTGGCTGTCGGACCGGCTGGGCGATGGGTTCAAGTTGCTCGCGCTGGGCCTCGAGATCCCGGAGCGCTCCGACATTTCCGGGCTATCGGTCGAAGGCATTTCTGTTGCGGACAGCGACATCGGCGCAGAGCTTCGGTCACGGTATCTGGGCGATGCCGGCGCCGCGATTTATCTGATGCGGCCGGACCAGCATGTGGCTGCGCGCTGGACAACGCTGGATTGGGCACAGATTGAAACAGCCTTGAACCGGGCGATCGGAAAAGGGAAAGCGGCCTGATGACAGCACATATCACCAAGGCGCAACTGCGCCACCCGGACGACTTTTACGCAGACCTTTTGGAGGCCCATGAAGGGCGCTCAAAGGCCGAAAGCGATGCCTTCAATGCCCGGCTCATCCTGTTGATGGCCAACCGCATCGGCGATCCGGACGAGCTGAAAACCCTGCTTGAGGCCGCTGCCAAGACGAAACATCCGGAATAATTGTTTTGTGATGGCCTGGCCTTACTGCCGCCCCGGCCCTGAGCCAGGGCCTTTGCCTGTAGTTCCTGTCTCAGGACTACAACGGCGGCTAGTTTGGCCGGTGTCTTGTCTGCCGGTGGACAGAACGCCAAAAGTTCGGCTCTCAAAACAGTTTTGAGAACTCCTTGGAAAAAGATATCGACGCGCAGTATGCCGCGAGCTAGGGATAAAAAAGTATTTTGGTGTGAATTTTAGTTCGCGCGAAAAATTTTTTAGGCAATGGACCGGGCCAAGTGAGGCTATACAATTGAGTGCAGCAAAGTCTTTTGTATTTTCTATAATTAATCTCTTGTTTGTTTTGATGGTAGGTCCGGCATTTTTGATAGTAACGGGATTTCTTATCTTTCGATTGTGCCTCAGGCATGGTGGGGCACCAAATGGTAATGGATTTCGCGTCGGGAAGTCTTTGTTTATCTCGATTATTGTGTCCCTGATGTTTGGATATTCTTCTGTAGTTATTTTCTCGGAAAATGAAACAACTGATATATTGCAATCCCTAACATCACTGCAAATGTTGGGCTCAAACGTATTTAGGGATTTCATTGAAAATGCAATTTCAGAAATACCAGATAAGTCGTTAATTATTGGCGGTGTTGCTTACTATGCATCTATTATAATTATTTCAGTTATACTATTTTATCATTTGATATATTTTGAAAGAATTAGATTTTTGATTGATAAAATGCAGGAAATTCATGGAAGAAATAGTAATTACACTAATTTAGTTGGGTTAATAATTATCTGTGCGTTCATTTTGCTTCTAAATTCGTTCTTTTATACTGATTTTGTGATGTTGCATGAAAAAATTTCATTTCGCGGAATTCTAGTTTTTTCCTTTTTGTCCCAATTGATATTGGCCATCTCGTTTCCTCTCTGGCTACTTGTTGGGCGTCTGACTTCGTGAGTGTTCAGCGTTTAAAAACTGGCCTACCGCGCCGCCTTCGCGCGGTACGGAACAATGCCGCGTTCGCGGCTGTCGATGAACGGGGTCGTGTTGATGGCCGGGAAGGCGCGTTGATCGCAATTATCGCGCGGGCAGATCCGGCAGTTGACGCCAAGAGGCTCCGGTTCGGCGCGATCGTCCAGCGCCAGTCCATCTGCATAGACAATTGCATCGGCATATTGGGCTTCGCAGCCGAAACCGAGTGCATAGCGCCGGGCCTGGGTCTTATAGTCCGTGGTGTGTTTCGTGACACTGCTCGCAACACACAGGTATTTCACGCCATCCGGCATCTGGGCGATCTGGGAGATGAATTTGTCGGTCGTTTGCTCAAACGCCTGATGCACATTCCATCGCGGGCAGGAGCCGCCAAAGCGCGCGAATTGAAACCGGGTTGCGCTGTGGCGTTTGACGACATTGCCAGCCCGGTCGATCTTGACGAAATAAAACGGGATGCCCTTGGAGCCGGCCCGCTGCAGGGTTGAAAGCCGGTGGCAAATCTGCTCGATGCTGGCGTCCATCTGGTGTGACAAGCGCTGGATATCATGACGGCTTGCTGCGGCCGCCTCCAGAAAGGCCTCGTAGGGTAAGAGCAGCGATCCGGCGAAGAAATTGCGGAGGGCCAGCCGGGCAATGCTTTCCGCCGATTGGGTGCGGAAACGGGCATCTGCCACTTCTGCCGTTAAGATGTCCTTGGCATAGAGTTCCGCAATGACGGAGCCGAGCAGGAAGGATTTTGAGCTGTCCGGTACGGACCGGTGGATGGAAAACAGGCGCTCAAACTCATAGTGCCGGATGAGCGCTGCATCCTCGGCACCATGCTGTTAAACGGTGATGCTGTAGGTGTAATAAAGCCAATCAGTGAGGGCGGTGAGCTTCGGCGAATCCGCAAGAAGATTGATCTTGATCGCGAGCTGTTCTGCGGCCCGGTCGATCGCATCGACATAATTGTCCTGATAGTGGAAGTAGTCTCGGACTTCCTCGTAGGCTGATTTGCTAATGCTGCCGGTTCCATCATCCGACGCATTCATCTGGAGAAGATCATCCTCGCCAGCGTCTTTTTCATGATAGGCGCGCATGGTGCCGTACATATCCATGATGGCGCGGGCAGCTTCCGGGGCCCGGGTTGCCAATTCATGCAGGTCCTGTTTGCTGATGCGCGTGCCATGAAACCGGGTGTCTGCAAAAATTTCTTCCAGGTCCTGCGTCATCCGGTCGAGGTCGTTTTCTTCGAACGCGGAAAGGTCGGTACCAAATACCCGGTAGATTGCCAGAAGCACAGAGGCGGTCACAGGTCGGTTGTTGTTTTCGATCTGGTTGATGTAGGGCGTTGAAAGGCCGAGCTTTTTTGCAAAGTCCACTTGCGACAGGCCGGTGTCCGCACGGACCTGGCGCAGGGTGTGGCCGGAGTAGAGGTTCTTCTGCAAAACACGCTTCCTCAAATTGCAAATAATTAGCTATTAGCAATACTCAATTTAACATTTTACAATTCGCTTGTCCTGCACAAAACTGCATCCAACCTCTTAGCCAGAGAAGAAGTGGACCCAGACATGACAGCCCATTTTGCGCTCCATTCGACCCGCGACCTGTTGCGCCGCGCACGGCCGCTCCCGAGCACTCTCGAGCCGACAGAAAACATCCTGGACGGCGTCACACCGCGCCAGCTGGAAATCATGATGAAGCTCTGTGAGGGCAAGGTGAACAAACAGATCGCTTATGAGCTGGGTGTCACCACCGCGACGGTCAAGGCGCATATCCGCTTTGCCATCAAGCGTCTGGGGGCCAAGAACCGGGTTCATGCCGTTGCCATGGTTGCCGCCAATGCGGCGCTGCACCGCCCGCAGCAAGCCGCCGAAATGGGCCTCTGCGCTTAAGTCGGTTCTGCAGTTTGCAGGTTTTGCCTGCAGATATAGAAGCCGCAATTCCCAAGTGTGGCCATAGACCGGTTCACTCCGTATTGCCGTCCCGGACGCAGCACTGCTGCGATCCGGGATCCTTTCGTTCTCAGAGCATTTGAAAAAACACGCAATGGCTGCGGCAGTTGTTACGAGAGTGGATCCCTGCTTGAGGCTGGGGCGACACTCGGGGTGCCGGGCTTGCTCAGAGAGTGGCAGTTAAACAATAGATCCCTAGGCTTTTGACAAAGTCCAGATATCCCCCTCGCGTCATGTTCGGACGTGTTTCGAACATCCATCACGATTTGAGACATATGGATCCTCGGCACAAGGCCGAGGATGACTATCGAGAGGAGTGAGGTCTGTTATCAAGCTGGATCCCCGCATAAAGCGGGGGTGACCGTCGATGTGAATGCGCACGTCTAGAACGAGAACTTGAGCTTTGTCTGAAGCGTGTAGTTCCAGGAATTTCCATACTTGTATTGCGTCGTCGCGCCGGAAGTGGATGCCAGATTGGTGAGGTCGCCGGTGCCGGAGGCCTTGTAGGTCGCTGCCGTGCCGATGGTGAGTTCAGCATGTTTGTCGAGCTGAATGGCCGTTCCGACCCCAAAGGAATAGGTGTCGGAATAGGATTGCCCGATGCCCCGGTCCCATTGGACCGTTGAGCCCACTTTCAGCCATTCATTGACCTTGTGGGCGAGCCCGGCACGCACTGTCCAGCCGTCGTCATACCCTAGGAAACGATTGACCCCGGTTGTGCCCGCCGGGTTCTGAACCGTCAGATCCTGCAGTTTGGACCAGTCCACCCACTTGACTCCGAAGGTGGCCAGCCTGGCCGGTGCGATCCCGGTTTGCCGATTGAACTCCAGGGATTGCGGCATGGTCACGGAGGCAAAGCTGTCGAAGCTGGTTACCCCGGTGACCTCTGTTCCGCCGGCAAGGTCTACATCAATGGCCGAATCGTAGATCAGGCTCGCCCGGACAGCATATTGCGGGATCTCGTAAGAGGCCCCGACCCGCCAGCCGACGCCGGGATCGTCCGAGCGGACATCCAGCCGGGTCGGAAAATCGACATAGGTGGAGGGGGGGATAAAAGCACCATACGACAGATTGTCGGTCCGGTATCTCAGATAAAGCAGGTTTGCCCCGGCAATCGCCCGGACATAATGTCCATCGCGGATCTGAAACTTGTAAGCACAGGTTCCATTAAACGCCTTGCCGGAGGCCGAGGTTCTGGTCAGTGAGAACCGGCCCTGCCATGCCTGATTAAGGTCTTCCTCAATCTGGTACGGGTCATTGGTCCGCGCCATGCAGTCCAGTTGATCTGTCAGCCGGAATTTTGCGGCAAACTGGTAGTTCCAGATGTTCGGGGTCGCCCGGCTTTTGGCCGGTCCACCGACCACCGGGCGTCCCGCTACGTCTGCATTGGTGACTTCGTAGTCGACGTTGCGGTCGACCGCCTTGGTGGTGGCCTCGAATGCAAACCGGCTGTTGTCAAACAACAGCTCGTTCGAGCCAACGCCGAGCGTGTCCCAGCCGCCGGCATATGCTGGCGAAAGACAACAGAAAACCGTTCCGCCAATCATGAGATTGGCGGTCCATACTTTGAGATTGCCCATATTTCCCCTCCACGAGTGATGCACACGCCCGGTTTGGCTGTTGTTTCAGGGCGCTGCCTTGTGCGCCGCGCATCTGCGGCTGTGGTTTTGCTGCGGTTACAAACCGGTCAGTGTGGCGCGTCTCCCTCAGCTTTTGCCGAATGCGGCAGGATCGTGCGTTCCATCAGGTGTCGGTAAAGCCGCGGCGACAGACGGTTGATCAGGTGTGACAGGCGCGCCACACGGCCGATCGGAATGAACGTCTTCCGCTGGGCAAACCCGCGGTAAAGAATGCGCGCTGCGTCCTCCGGCGCGAGCGCATCGACCTGATCCGCGGCAGAACCCGGGCGCGCGAGGCCACCTTGGGGTTCGCTTTGCGCCCCAGTGTTAGTGGCAATGAAGCTTGGTGCGGCGATCAGACATGCAACCCCATGCACAGCTTCCTCAGAGCGCAGCGATTTGAAGAAGCCCTCCAGCGCATGTTTGCTGCCGGCATAGGCTGTGCGCAGCGCCAGCGGGCAAAATCCGGCGACAGATGAAATCGCCAAATGAGTGCCTTTTGAACGCCGCAAATCCGGGCCGAACTCCTTGGCCATGGCCACGGCGCCGAAATAGTTCACCTCGAACACCTTACGGTGATCCTCAAGCGCCTGCGTGGAGAAGGGGCCGATATGAGTAACCCCGGCGTTATAGACAACAAGATCGATGGACGGGCGTTCGGACCGGATCTGCCGGGCGGCGTCAGCCAGTTGATCGGCATCGGTGATGTCACAGGACAGTGCAAGCGTGTCTGGAACCGCTGGCAATGCGTCCAGGTCCGGTCCGGGCAGGTTGAGCATCACCGTGAACCAGCCGTTTTCCCGCAACACAGCCCCGAAAGCCAGGCCCAGTCCCCCGGCGCCTCCCGATATGACCGCCGTCGGCCTCATAACCCGGCCTCCCGGCTCCAGAGGTCAAACACTTCGGCGCTGGTCATCTGCGGCGTGTACCCGAATTCCGTTTTCAGCGCAGTGTTGTCGAGAACCGGGCGGAATTGCAGAAACCGGACCTGTTCGGCGCCGAAGCGGGAAAGACCTAACGGTTGCGCAATTGTCAGTGCGGCCTTGACGAGCGCCGCCGGAACGCGGATCAGCGGCTTTTTCAAATGTGCTGCCAGATCGGACATGGAGAGGGCGCCATCGCCCGCCACATTGTAGATACCCGGCGGCCCATCGGTGGCCGCCCGTTCCAGGATGCGCGCAAGATCCTCGGTCCAGATGAAAACAAACGGACTGTCACTGCCGCAAAGGCCCATCAGCCGCGGTTTGCGGAACAGCGAGGTAATCTGGTTTTCAACACCGGCTCCAAGAACCGTGCAGACCCTCAAAATCACCTGTTCCAGATATGGCACCTGTCTGCGGGCTTCGGCCAGCACCTCCTCGGCCTGACGCTTGTGGTCGGAATAGGCAAATTCCGGATTGCCGCGCAGCGGATCTGTTTCTGTCAGCCAGTCCGGGTTGTCTGCATGATAGCCATAGGCCGCGCCAGAGGACGTGACGACCAGCCGCCGGACCTCGGCCGCAATGCAAGCATCGACCACATTGCGGGTGCCAATGACATCCACCTCATAGGCCAGTTGCCGATCCTTCGGTTCCAGAACGGACGCAAGGTGAATGACAGCGTCGGGACTGTCTTCTGTGATGACCTGCTCGGGGTCGCGGCCGCGCACATCCATTTTGCGCCAGAGGGTTCCAGTCGGCAGCGACGGCCTTGACCCGATGTCCGTCGCAATCACTTCGTGTCCGCTGCGCACGAGCAACTGGACCAGCCTCTGGCCGATCATGCCCGCAGCGCCCGTGATCAGAATCCGGCTCATCTTGCGGCCACCGTGCGGGAAAACCACTTGGCGAGCGCCAGCCCTGAGACCGCATGCCAGATGCCCCAGAAGGCGGCAACAACCGCCATGCCGCCGAGCCCGTGGAAAAAACCGAAGATCAGGATCAGGCCGAGGCCGGAGTTTTGAATGCCGGTTTCGATGGATATCGCCCGCCGGTCATAGGGGGATAGCCCGGCAATGGTGGCAACCATGTACCCTCCAAGAAGGGCAATGCCATTGTGGGCTATGACCAGCGGGACGATATCCGGCCCGAATGCGCCCAGGAAATCCCAGTTTCCATAAAGCGCAATACAGATGAACGAGATGAAGATCGTCATGGACAGCATCTGCAACGGTTTGCGCAAATGCCAGGCGAGCTGCGGCAGATTGCGGTTGACCAGCATGCCGAGCGCAAGCGGCAAAACCAGCATCAGGCTGACGGTCGAGGCCACCTGCACCGGGTCGATGGCAACGGAGGTCATGAAGGCGTGGCTTGGGCCGTACAAACTGCCCCAGAAGGCGATGTTGAGTGGCGTGAAGAGCACCGTCCCAATTGTGGTAAAGGCAGTTAGCGAGACCGCCAGCGCCGCATTGCCGCCCGCCCGGTGCGTGATGTAATTGGAAATGTTTCCGCCTGGGCACGCGGCGACCAGGATCAGTCCCAGCGCGACCGACCCTTGGGGGCGGACGGCCAGCACCAGCAAAAAGGTGAGGGCCGGAAGAACGACGAACTGTGACAGGATCCCGGTTACAAACGGCTTTGGCGTGCGCAAAAGCGCCCGGAAATCGTTGGGCGTGATGTCGAGGGCGACCGCAAACATGACGATCGCCAACACGCCGTTCAGGATCAGCATGCTGTCCGGGGAAAAATTCAGAACAGCTGCGTCGATGTTGGTCATCGGGCAGCCTCTTTCAGCGCTGCAATCCTCTGCGTGACGGATTTGCGGTAGGTTTTCTTGTCGACGTAATAGGCCATCCTGGCGAGCTTCAGGTAGTTGACCCCGCCAGTTGCCCGCTGAAAGCCGTTGGCCTTGTAGCGTTTGATGTTGTCCGCTTCCCGGTTCCCGGTCTGAAGCCCTGCGATGTAACGCGCAACAAGCTCGGCCTGTTCATGCCGCCCCTGCCAGCCAAGGCCCGTCGCCTCGACCATGCCGAGGACGAAGAGATCGTCGCGCTGCGGATGCATGCAGTTGAGATAAAGGCTCGGTGCCGCCCCGGTCCAGTTGAGCAAGTCTTTCGAAATGAAAGGGTAATCAAGCACATACCCGGTGGCAGTGACGATCATGTCGTAATCCGCGGCGCTGCCGTCGGCGAAATGAACCGTATTGCCGTCCAGCCGGTCGATGTCAGGACGGATTTTCAAGTCGCCATGACCGGCATGAAACAGGATCAGCGAATTGACCACCGGATGGCTTTCATATAGTTTGTAGTCTGGCTTCGGGAAGCCGTAGCGCTGCGGGGTTCCTGCAAACCAGTTGAGCACCACACCGTCGATCTTCCGGCGGAGCCACATCGGTAGGCTGGTTGTTCGCCCAAGCGTGTCGGCCGGTTTGCCGAAGACGTATTTCGGCACGAAGTAATAGCCCCGGCGCATGGAGAGGTCCGTGCTTTTTGCGTGGTGGATGGCATCGACGGCGATGTCGCAGCCGGAGTTCCCGGCACCGACGATCAGGACCCGCTTGCCATCGAACTGGGTGGCGGACTTGTATTTCGCCGCGTGAATGAGCTCGCCGGAAAAGTTGCCCTTGAATTTGGGCATGTTGGGGGTCGAGAGTGTGCCGTTCGCAATCAGAAGGCCCTTGAAGACGGCTTCGTCTTGTTCGCCGTCCGGACCCCGCCAGACAACACGCCAGCCCTTTCCCGACGGCCCAATCGGCTCGGCTTTCACAACTTCGGTTCGGAAGCGGTAGCACCTGTAGAGATCGAAGTGGCGGGCAAAGGCCTGGAAATACTGCCGCATGTCGTGGTGTGAGGGATAGTCCGGTGTGTCCGGCGACATTGGAAAATCGGCAAACTCCGTCATCGTCTTGGACGAAATCAGGTGCGCGCTTTCATACATGGTCGAGCGTGGCCCGGTCATGTCCCAGACACCGCCGACATCTGAATGCAGCTCAAACCCTTGAAAGGGAATTCCCTGTGCACGCAAGACCTTGGCCATGGCAAGGCCCATGGGGCCCGCGCCGATCAGGGCATAGCTTTCCTGTGTGCTGGCGCATGGCGCCGCACCTGCTACTTGTGGCATGTTTCCTCCCAACCACGACAGTGGTATCGTTATATTGAACGAATGTTCAAAATAAGCAAGAGGCTCCTGTAAAAAATGACAGACGTGTCTGCGCCCCGGAAGCGGGCACCCAGTTAAAAGTCATTGGAAACAAAGGCCCGGATCCTGGATGCGGCAGAGGATCTGTTTTCAAAACGCGGTTTTGACGGCACGTCGATTCGCGACATCGCCAAGCAGGCGGGCGCCCAGGTGGCGCTGGTGCATCATCACGGCGGTCCGAAGGAAGAGCTGTTTCATATGGTGGTTGCCCGCCGGGCAAAGCCGCTCGCCGAACTTCGCCTGAAGGCGCTAGAGGAAAAAAAGTCCGCGGCCGACCGGGACGGGCGCAACAAGCTGACCTTGCGCGAGATCCTGGCCAGTTTCGTTCAGCCGTTTCTTGAGATGACCTTGTCTGACGGTGCGCCGTGGCCTGCCTATGGCCGTCTGATCGCGCTGGTATCCGCCGATGAGCGCTGGCGGGAGATTGCTGCAGAGTGTTTTGATCCGACTGCAGCCGTCTTCGTGGATGAGATCGCTGACCTGTTGCCGGGCGCCTCCCGGACAGCGCTCAGCGCGGCCTTCGTCTTCACCGTCTCCGGCATGCTGGCGCTCACGGCCAGCAGTTGGCGCATCGGCGCTGTCGCCCGCGAACAGGAGCAAGCGGATCTTGCCGAAACTTTGCTCGACTTCAGTGAAGCCGGGTTTCTGAGGCTGTATGAGGGGTAAGAATACTGGCAGATGAGGCCAGTACTTGCTGCAAAAGCCGCTGACGAAAGAATTGTGCAACCAGGAAACGCGTGAAGCGTAATTTGGATGGACCTGCCGCACTATGGCGGGCACTCTGAGATTTGTTTCCCATGAACCGGGCATGCGACGGAGAAGAATTTGACCCTATTGATCCTATTCGTGGTGCTTGCCATCGGTGTCTCGTTTCTCTGCTCGATACTCGAGGCCGTGTTGTTATCGATCACGCCGTCCTTTGTGGAATCTGCGAACGAGGATCGGCCCAAGCTCGCCGAAAGACTCAGAAGACTCCGGTCGGACATTGAACGGCCGCTCGCCGCCATTCTCTCTCTCAACACGATTGCGCACACCGTCGGGGCAACGGGTGCCGGGGCTCAAGCCGCCCTTGTCTTTGATGATGCCGGGGTGGGCGTGTTTTCAGCCGTGCTGACGCTTGCGATCCTGGTCCTGTCGGAAATCATTCCAAAGACCTTGGGCGCGACTTATTGGCGGGCACTTGTTCCCTTCGCGGTTCGGGTGCTTCCATGGTTGATCGCTGCCCAATTGCCGCTGGTCTGGATGAGCCAGGGGATTACAAAGTTCCTCACCAAAGGCGATCCGAAACACGAAGTGTCCCGGGAGGAGATCTCGGCTTTGGCGACCGTCGGCAACCGCTTGGGGATCGTGGAGGAAGACGAAACACGCGTGGTCACGAACCTTTTCAAGCTTCCGGAAATCACTGCGCGGGAGGTGATGACACCGCGAACGGTTATTGAGCATGTCCCGGAAGCGATGAGCGTTGGAGAGGTGATCAAATCGCGGGAAAGCTATCCGTTTTCCCGCATGCTTGTGACCGGGGGCTCAATCGATGAAGTGTCCGGTTTCCTACTGACGCGGGATCTTCTTCTCACCGCCGTGAACGGCCGCAACGATGCCAGTGTCTCAACGCTGCGCCGGGAGATTCTTCGAATTTCCGAAAACGAAGATCTCGATTCCCTGCTCGAAAAGCTGATGGGAAATGACGCGCACATTGCACTGGTTCAGGACGACTATGGCGGCACGGCCGGCCTGATCACGATGGAGGATGTGCTGGAAACCCTTCTAGGTGCTGAAATCGTGGACGAGCACGATGAAGTCGAGGATCTGCAAAAACTGGCCAGGCAGCGCAGCAGGCAGACACCGGCAGACCGCGTCCAGAGCGCGAGAGACCAGAGCGAGCCGGCGAAAGCCAAATGGAAGCGGTGAGGGAGACTGAGGCCGGGTAATCCGGCAATTCTGTCGTCCGCCAAACTCAAAGCGGCTGGGCGCTAATAAACATTGTAGGAAAAATGGTCGGAGTGAGAGGATTCGAACCTCCGACCCCCTCGTCCCGAACGAGGTGCGCTACCAGGCTGCGCTACACTCCGACTAGAATTTGGAATTCATTTAAATCCATCGGGAACAGCGGGGCAAGCCCGCGCTGCGTGGACGGTCATTTAGCAAAGCTTCTCCGTCCTCGCAAGGACTTTGCCTTTAACAGGTCCATTTTTTTAAAACTGTGAACAATTCCAAACGGTTCGCGGAGGTTTCGACAAAATCACCGGCGCTGGGGCAGGGGCTGGAAAGCCGGGCCGGGCCAGAAATCCAGGGTGTTTGACGACTGTTTTACCGAGTTGGGGAAAACTATCCTTACCAATCAAAAGAAACGCACTTGGGAGGCTTGCGCTTGTCCGGCGAGATGGGTATACACCCTTCCCACGGCATTGGGGTGTAGCCAAGCGGTAAGGCACCGGTTTTTGGTACCGGCATGCGAAGGTTCGAATCCTTCCACCCCAGCCACTTTTCTTCCGAAAATTTAAGAACGTCTCCGGTCTAAGTGGTGAGCCCTTGCTTACCCTCACACCGGCACACCGGCGATGTGGGCGATCAGCTCCAGGCTGTTGCGGGCGTTGAATT
>CALDSI010000289.1 GCA_937911395.1 uncultured Labrenzia sp. | reverse complement strand
TCGATCACGTTCGGGATCCGTGTGACCTCACTGCGGAAAGTCTCCAACCACTCCTTGGAATGGTGGCGGGTGCGGATCATGACGAAGACCGTGAGGTTCAGGCCGAGCTGCGCCGGATCAAGGCGAATCGTGTGCCCTTCGATCAATCCGCTCTCATAAAGGGTTTTCAGCCGCCGCCAGCAGGCGTTTTGGGACAATCCAACTTCCTCGGCGAGCTCCCGCTGCGACAAGCGGGCATCCCGTTGCAAGGCTCTCAGAAGCGCGCGGTCAATTTGATCGAATTTTTTTGCCATATCAGATCAATTGACACAAAATGGATCATTCAGCAATCAAAATAGGTGCGGATTTCTGAACATGCTTGGTCGTATGATCCGTTCAAAGACATTTGGAGCAGATAATGACCCAATCTCAACACCTCGCTTCTTCCGGAACTGCGCTCGAGACCTTTAAAACCGCTTTGAAAGGCCCGGATCTGATCGAACGGCTGCGCGCTGGGCTGATCGGAGACGGCATGGTGATTGAGGGACCATTCGGCCCGAAAAAGATGATCTATGCCGATTACGTCGCGTCCGGCCGGGCCCTTCGGCAGGTCGAGGACTTCGTCATGGAAGAGGTGCTTCCGGTCTACGCCAACAGCCACACCGAAGCTTCTTATTGCGGGATGACCATGACCCGGCTGCGCGAGGCTGCGCGGTCCGAGATTGCCCGGATCTGCCGGGCCTTTGACAGCTATGCCACGGTCTTTTGCGGATCGGGTGCGACGGCAGGGCTCAACCGGCTGGTTCACTTGCTGGGTGTCTCCGGGGCCGCGGAACGGGGCGAAAACCCGTTGGTGCTTCTCGGCCCTTACGAGCACCATTCCGACATTCTGCCGTGGCGGGAAAGCGGCGCGGAGGTTATCGAGATCAACGAGGCCGCCGACGGTGGCCCGGATCTGGTCGAATTGGACTTGGTTCTTTCCGAAAAGGCAGCTGGTCGTTTGACCGTCGGTGCATTTTCGCTCATGTCCAATGTTACCGGCATTGTGACCGATGATGTTGCCGTTACACGGATCCTGAAACGCCATGGTGCCTTGAGCGTGTGGGACTGTGCCGGATCGGGGCCTTATCTGCCGATCGACATGAAACCAGGCACGGACGCAGAAAAAGACGCGGTTGTCGTCTCCCCGCACAAGTTCATCGGCGGTCCGGCTGCGTCCGGTGTCATGATCGTGCGCAAACAGGCAGTTTGCATCAAGACACCGGTGTTTCCGGGCGGCGGAACCGTTCGTTTTGTCTCCCCGTGGGGGCATGACTACTCCGAAAACATCGCCGCACGCGAAGAAGCCGGAACGCCGAATGTCATCGGTGATATCCGCGCCGCGCTGGCGTTTCTGGTGAAGGAAGCCATCGGTCAGGCCGAAATGGATGCCCACAACGAATCATGGCGGGCCCGGGCTCTGGCGGCCTGGCAGGAAAACCCGGCCATCGAGATCCTCGGCAATCTGGAGGCAAGCCACACCATGCCGATCTTCTCCTTCCGGGTGAAGGATCTGGAGCGCGGCGGGTACATTCACCAGCAACTGGTCACACGGATGCTGTCGGACGTTTACGGGGTTCAGGCGCGCGGCGGCTGCGCTTGCGCCGGTCCGTATGCCCACCGGCTGCTGGGCATTGACCGGGCGGAATCTGACGCCCTGCGGGACGGCATTCTTTCCGGTGAAGAACTGAAGAAACCCGGCTGGACCCGGCTTAATTTTTCCGTTCTTCTGGATGACGTGAAAGCCGATCAAATCATCCAGGCCGTCGACCAGCTGGCGCGTAAGCCGTACCCTGTTGCCGACAGCTATGCCTGCGATGAAACGACCGCAAGGTTCAAGGCCGCACAAAAAGCTGCATAAGGACTAAGGGCGAACATGTGCCGATGGGCTGCCTGGAGCGGGGCTCCAAAATACCTGGAAGAGGTCATCTGCGATCCGGAGCATTCTCTGATCGATCAGAGCCGCAACGCAACGTCTTGCAAAACGTCGGTGAATGCGGACGGGTTCGGCGTTGCCTGGTATGGCGACAGGAAAACGGCCTGTCTTTACAAGGACGTGCGCCCGGCCTGGTCTGACCCGAACCTGTTGCAGATCGCAAAGCACATCCGGTCGGGGCATTTCTTGGCCCATGTCCGCGC
>CALDSI010000288.1 GCA_937911395.1 uncultured Labrenzia sp. | reverse complement strand
AGCGTCAGCATGCGCTTGGGCCAGCGTGCTTTCCGGGTCCTGCTCAGCGCCCTCGCTCTCTTCCGCCCGCTGAATGTCCTCAGCAAACTTGGCTTCCGCTTTGGCAGTATCAAGACGCGGCAACAACACGCGATCAATCAGGAGGATGAGCAGCCCATAAGCAACGGCGGCCACCAGCAAAACCTGGATCGGAGCCCCCACACGTCCTGTTGCGGACGGCAAGTCCAAAAGGATTCGGAGAGCAGAACTTCCCCAGGCAATCACGAAGTAGATAACGGCGATGAGATGCCAAACGGCGGCGAGCACCCGCCGCCACATCGGGGCTTGATCGCCTGCAGCACCGCGGATCAGACGCGCAATCACCGCTCGATACGCTACCGCAATAACGCACAGGATAACCATCGACAGACCAGACGCTGCAATGAGCGCCAGTTTGTGAATGTCCTGCGGCAGGCCAAGACGCTCCATCCAGAGGCAGAACGCGATGGCACCTATTGATATGCCGCTACCCACCAGCAAGAAACGGTAGAGCCCTTTCGCTTCCCTGTTGCTCAGGGCGACCAACCGATGGCTTTCCGCATCCGGAGCCAGCAGGTTCATCCATATGATCCGAAGCGCCATGAAGGCCGCACTCATGCTGAAAGCAACAAGTGCTGTTTCATTGGCAGCGTCCAGGCCTGTTCCAATCAGGAGATAAACCACCGTCGCCACCGCAAAATAGAGGACGACACCGGCGATCATCAAAATCGCCCGCAGATACAAATAGATGATCTTGTCGGAACGGGTGTAAACGTCGGGCTTGTACATCCCGGCAAACTGCCGCCGCCCCCAACGCGCCAGTAAGGTCGCCGCTGCAAGACCGAAGAGAACCGCAATCACCACATCTGTTAGCGCGGTTGAAATCCAGCCTAGCCCTTGATCCTCGCCTTGCGAGCGAAGTGTTTCGACCATCGCGGCGCGAATATTTGGGATCTTCTGTACAATTGTTTTTAAGGTGTCGCGGGCACGGACGGCTTCATCGGCAAAGTCGTCCATGGATTCCATAACGGCGCCGCCACCCTCTGAGGCCGGTTCTGTGTGTTTAGCGGCAGTCTCCGCAGCCTTTTCCGTTGAACCGCCGCTGACCGCCGACAATAAGCTCACTGGACCCTGGGCGTGGGCATAATCCGGTCCTGCGCTTAAACTTACAAATAGTATGCTCAGGACGGCCATTGCGAGGACCGGAACGCTGCCGAAAAAAACGCGGATCGCCGACGGCAGCTCATGTTGCATTAGTTGATAGACGGATCTGCGCATACCCCTTGGCCCCGCTCTTTGCAGAATCTGTTTAGACCTGTAAAGCACGGTTCCGCTGAGGAAAAAAGATATCTCGCACGGTGGATGCGCACGAAAAAAAGCCCGGCACAGAGGCCGGGCTCAGTATCCTACTCAATTTGTGTCGTAAGATCACTTCAGGACGTTGTAGCTCCAATGGGCGATCTTGCGCTTGGCTTCTGCAACGGTCATACGTTCATAAAGGGTCATCGCGTTGCTGCGGGTCTCAGGCGTCAAGCGATGACGCCACGGGCCGATGCTCAGCAGCGATCCAACCGTGATCGACGAAAAGCCCGAAGCTTTTGCCAAAATGACAAACGGCTCCGGGTCCGGCCGCACCATCCAGTGGCTGGCTTCCTCAACGCCGCACCGGACCAACCACGCGAAAGTGGCGACCGCTTCGGCGAATCTGTCTTCGGATGCGAACCGGCGCAAAGCGGCTTCATTCACCATGCCCTTTTTCGCCAGGAGAAGAATGCGGCTGCGGGCTGTTTCAAAATCGTACCGGCCCAACCAGTACTGATTGGACATGCGCCGCGCGGCAATATCGGCAGCTTCATTCAATTGCGCGGTTTCACCGGAACGGCCGGATGTCTGCAATTTCTTGCGGACTTCGTCGCTCGCGATGGAAATCAGGCTGGCAATCTGCGCTTCAGCGAGATCCGGCCGGTCGCTCAAGCTGAGCTGAAGCGTTGCGTCGGCAGCGGAATCGGAGATGAGGATCTCGATGGCAGACCCTGACAGGCTGGCGCCTTCGTTGCTGGCTATCTTGCGCTTGACCTTCAGGTCACCGCGCCGGACAAGGATTTCGCTGACGTTAGCGGAGAGCACTTCACGTTGTGCAATTGCGTAGCGGTGATCGTTGCCTTGCTCTTCTGCAATTGACACCAGATCAGCATCGCGCAGGACGGTTGAACGAACGAGGATCGGTTCGGACACCTCGATCACATCACTTGCAAGGCGCCGGATGGTCTCTTCCGGACCGCGGCGCAAGGTGCTCATTTGCTCGGCGACAAAACGGCGGACTTCAGATTCCACCATGTCCACCAAGCGTAGCAGCACGGAGTCGTAAATATCGACCTGTTCGTCAGAGCATCTGTCGGATGTCAACGCAAAGAGCGTTGCCACATGGCGGGCCAGTTCAGCCCGGCGGGCGCTTGCTGCTTCCCCGGTCAGCTCCGAGAAGTTCACCAGTTCTGTTTTCAACGCTTCACTCATTTTCATTACCAGATTGAATCTTACGCCGGTCTTCGGCTCTGGCCACAAAATGAATTGGAGATTTAAAGAAGACAGAAACAGGTATTTGGAGAATGTAATCGTGTTTTTATAAATTTTACGAAGAATTCTAACTAGATTTGCCAGTTACTCTACATTCCATTGTTTTTTATGAATTTATTGGATCTGGCATCCCGTTTCAGCACTCTTTGAAGGTCAAAAATTCGAGTATTAATTTTTGTTAGCTGGGCGCATTTTTGTCTTGGCCAAGCCTCGTTTTCACGCTGAATGCCCCAATTCTTTAACCGGAGTATTAATTCGCGTTGCCCTGGTGGGCAGGTCCGAAAGCGGCGTTGCATATAATGAAAATCGCGTGCCCAAGCCGTTTCCGTAGCTTCGATAGATATGCCGTTTTTTTCTTGCGTCAGCCTAGGCCGTGTGGACGAATTGGAGACGTATTTCGTGAGACAAGTGCCAAGATATGGCGGCGACGGTCCTGCAGAGCGTATCGATATACGGTCAAGGGACCGGCGGTGCCAGATCGCCGGCACTTGTCTCACCCTTTGGGCCGTGTTTGCATTGCTCAATTCCAGCGCAAATCCGTCTTGATGATGCACAAGCATCATCTTCACCGGATTTCCTCGATCTTGAACGATGCAAATCCCGGCGAAATGCATCTCCAAATCGTCCACACGGCCTAGCGCTATGCGCTGCTATGTCTAAAACGAAAAACCGGCGCAGAAGCTGCGCCGGTTTGATTTTTCAATAAGTAGACCGCGCGTTATTCAGCAGCTTGGAGGAAGTCGGCGGTTTGATGATCGCCATCATTGCCGCCGTCTTTGCGGATATTGAGTTGCTCAAGCACCACACGGCGTTTGTCCGCGGCCTTTTCCAGGTTCGCTTCCTTGACCGGGCCAAATCCGCGGACCAAATCCGGCACCCGTGCCAGTTCTACGAGGAGACCGTAATTGCCATTCGGCAAACGCGTGATGATCTCCGCAATGTCCTTTTCGTACTGAGCGATCAGGGCGCGCTCTGCACGGCGCTCCGCGGTCCGTCCAAATGGGTCGTACCATTTGCCGCGCATGCCTTTGAACCCGGCAAGGAGTTTGAACGCGGAAAAGATCCAAGGGCCGAAAGCTATCTTCTCCGGACGCCCGGTCTTCGGGTCCTTCCGGTGCGCCAGCATCGGCGGTGCCAGATAAACTTTCAGCTGCTTCGGATCTTCGAACCGCTGCGCGATCTTTTCCTTGAAGGCCGGATCGGAATAAAGGCGGCCGACTTCATATTCGTCCTTGTAGGCCATCACTTTATAGAGCAAGTCGGCGACGGTTCTGGAGAGGCGCATTTGCCCCGGGCCATGAGCTTCGTCCGCTGCCTTCACTTTTTCAACGAGGTCCCGGTAACGGGCCGCATAGGCTTCGTCCTGATACCGGACGAGCTCGTCGGCATTGAACGCGATCTTTTCATCCAATGTGAACGTGCGCGGCTTTTCACTGGCCGGCAGCGCTTTCAACAACAGCTCAGCATCGGCAGCCAGAACACGGCCTGCGCGGAACGCCTTGATGTTCCCGGCGACAGCTGCCCCGTTCAGCTGCAAGGCCGTCTCAACGGCATCGCCGGAAACCGGCAAGGCACCTGATTGATACGCCATGCCCACGAGCAGCATGTTGGCAAAGATCGCATCGCCCAGCAGTTTTTCAGCAATTCCGGCGGCATCCATCGCGAGATACGTGCCAGATGCCGCCTTCAAGGCTGCGTCCATCTTCTTCTCATTAAAAGACAGGGTTTGCTTCAGGACAAACTCTGCAGTCGGGGCAACCTTGGTGTTTGCCACCGTCACGGGCTGACCCCGGTGGGCAAGTGCTAGTTGCTCCGCATTGGTGGCAACGACCATGTCACTCGCGATCAACAGATCGAGGCTTGCAGCCGGCACCCGGGGACCTTCAATGGCGCGGTCGATGGAAGCGAAGCGAACATGAGACGTCACCGGTCCGCCCTTCTGTGCCAGCCCTGTCATGTCCAGGGTCGAGGCCTGCTTGCCGTCTATATGCGCCGCCATTGCTAAAACAGCACTGATTGTGGTGACGCCCATGCCGCCAATGCCGGCAACCACCGCGTTCTGCGTCCGGTCCAGCGCCGGCAGAACCGGTTCCGGCAGCTGTTCGACCAGCACATCGATATCCACGTCAGCCTTTTTCGGCTTTTTGAGCGCTGCACCGTCGATCTCGACGAAGGACGGACAGAAACCCTTGATGCAGGAAAAGTCCTTGTTGCAGCTCGACTGGTTGATGACACGCTTTTCGCCAAACGGTGTTGCAAGCGGTTCAACCGAGAGGCAGTTGGACTGAACCGAACAATCGCCGCAGCCTTCGCAGACACGATCGTTGATGAACAGGCGCTGATCCGGATCCGGGAACAGTCCGCGCTTCCGGCGGCGCCGTTTCTCGGCTGCACAGGTTTGGTCGTATACGATTACGGAAACGCCGTTGAAGGTCTGCAGGTCTTTCTGCACATCCATCAACTCGTCGCGATGATAGACTTTGGTTCCGGATGCAATCGCAGTCCATGATCCGTAAGCGTCCGGATTTTCGGAGACCACCGCAATGCGTTCCACACCTTCAGCTTCCAGCTGACGGGTAATCTGCGGAACACTGAGCTGGCCATCATGCTTCTGACCACCGGTCATGGCCACGGCATCGTTGTAAAGGATCTTGTAGGTGATCGGCACTTTGGCGGCGAGCGCCTGACGGATAGCCAGGATTCCGGAGTGGAAATATGTACCATCGCCAACGTTTGCAAATACGTGGCTGTCGCCCGAGAACGGCTGCTGGCCAACCCAAAGGACGCCCTCACCGCCCATCTGGATCTGGCCTTCCGTGGTCCGCCCCGCCATTTCGGTCATGGCGTGACAGCCGATACCTGGCATCGACCGGGAGCCTTCCGGCGTCTTGGTCGAGGTTGAATGCGGACAGCCGGAGCAGAAGTAAGGCACCCGGGAGGCGCGTTCCGCATGGCCCTGCGCCCACTTGGCCTGCTTCGTCATGCGCGCAGCAACGGACTGCATTTCTTCGGTGACAGCATCTGACGGCAGCCACTTCATCAAACCCTCGATGAGTTCAGCGACAGAGATCTCAAGAACATCCGACAGGAACGGCGATCCATCCGGGCGGCGTTTGCCCCAAATCTCAGGACGGCTCATGTCCGGCCAATGATAAGAAATTTCCTTGATCTGCGGCTCCATGAAGGCCCGCTTGTGCTCCACGACCAATAGTTTTTCCGCACCGCGGGCAAAGTCCCGCAGGCCAAGCGGTTCCATCGGCCACGTCATTGCGACCTTGTAAATCCCGAGGCCCAGCGCTTTGGCTTTTTCTTCGGTCACACCCATGAGATCGAGCGCCTGAAGCAGGTCCCGATAGGCTTTGCCGGAAGAAATAATGCCAAGTTTCGGATTCTGTCGGGCACCGAAGGTCACACGATCAAGGCCGTTTGTGCGAACATAGGCTTGGGCTGCAGGAATCCGCAGCTCACGCACCAAGCGCTCTGTTTCCAACCGGTTGCCGAGCAGCAGATCGCGGTTTTGATGATAATCCTTGCGGGGATCGCCCTCCAGTGGACGAACCAATCGCAATCGGTTTGGTGACACATTGATTGTTGCGGACGCATCCATTGTGTCGGCCACGCAGATCACCGCCGTCCAAAGACTTGAAAAGCGGGACATCTCAAGCCCGTGCAGACCGTAGTCGAGCACGTCCTGAATGTCCGCCGGGTTCAGAACCGGCATTTCGGCATGTTCAAAGAAGAATTCACTCTGCGCAGGCAGGATGGAGGACTTGGCAAGGTGATCGTCACCGGCCAAAGCCAGAACACCGCCGTTGCGGTCCGTGCCAGATGCGTTCCCCTGACGCAGTGCGTCGCCAGCCCGGTCAACACCTGGGGCCTTGCCGTACCAGATGCCAAAAACGCCGTCATATTCTGTAGGCCGTCCGACACCGCCCTCACCGCGCAGTTTTTGACTTCCCCAAACGGCGGTCGCCCCAAGTTCCTCGTTCACGCCAGGCTTGAAAACAACTTCAAGGCCCTTCAGGTGCCGGTGGGCGCGCTCCAACTCAGTGTCATATCCAGCCAGCGGCGACCCGCGGTATCCGGAAATGAAACCGCCGGTTTTAAGACCTGCCTGCCGGTCCAGGCGCGCACGGTCCAGAGCCAATCTGACCAGCGCCTGAATGCCTGTCAGATACACACGACCGTCCGTCGCGGTGTATTTGTCTTCAAGGCTGATATCGGACACAAGCACATCCATTCGGTATTCTCCTCCTACGCCCCCGGGGCGGCCCTCTGCGGCGAACTGCCATTTCCGATTAATATCGTCCTTTTCAGCAGCGATTTCTGTGCTATCGTCACCGCAATTCGTCACTAGGCAGCATAAAATTTCCGAAAATGACCCAATGACCGAAAAGAATCTTCTGGACCCGTCCGACATCCGTGTTTTGCGCGTTTTGCAAAGGGATGCCTCCCTTTCAATCGCAGAAGTCGCCAAAGAGGCCGGCATGAGCCAAACCCCTTGCTGGCGCCGTATCAAACGGTTGAAGGAACAAGGCATCATCAAGCAAATTACCGCGATCATAGACCGCGAAGCTGTGGGCCTTGGCTTTGTCGCCTATTCCTTCGTCAAGCTTGCCGTTCCCAGCCGCGAAAACATGGAAACGTTCGACAAGCTCGTCCATCATTGGCCGGAAGTCGTTATTTGTGAGCGTATCACAGGTGCTGTCGATTACCTCATCAAGGTGGTCACCGATGACATCAAGACCTATGACGACTTCCTGCGTCTGAAGCTTCTCGACAATACACTGGTATCTGACGTTCAGTCACGTATCGTTGTCAACACGGTGAAGGATACCGCTGCACTGCCTCTTCGCGAGAATTGAGACGCGCCGTAGCTCTGCACCGCTTCAACATTCACTGTTTGTTTGGCTATTATATGGGACAGTAAATCCTGCCGTGTGCTTGCCCGAGAGTGACTTGAAAAGGGTTTAGGCGTGCTTCGTAAATTCGGTCTGTATTGTGTTTGCTGTCTTCTGGCTGCGATGTGGCACACATCGGCGGCAGCCCGCCCCTTAATCATCGCCGCCAACCCTCAAGCTCCTTTCAAATATGAGGCGGACGGACAGGTTCGTGGCATCGACATTGAAGTGATGGACAAGGTCCTGCGCGAACTGGCGATAGACTATGAGGTACTGCTTATTGAATCCGACCAGCGCCTGCAGGTCGAAGCCAAAGCCGGGCGGATTGATATGCTGCTTTTGTATTCGCAAAACGAAGACCGCCGGACCTTTCTAGACTATCCAGATGAAAGCTATATCGATCTGAACTGGAATTTCTTCATCCGGACAGAAGATCGCGGCAAGTTTACGTTTTCGACGTTCGATGACCTGCGCTCAATGACGATCGGCGCAACGCACGGAATTTCCTACACCCCGGAATTCTGGGACGCCGGCCTCCAGTTGCAACTTGTCTCAGAGAATTCCCTGCAAATCGACAAGCTGCTCGCAGGCAGAATCGATGCCGTTCCGATGAACACCATTTCGACATTGCATCACGCCCACATTGTGGGCTATCGCAACGAGATCGATTTCCTACCAAAACCAATGAAATCGAAAGCTTACTACAACGTCTTTTCGAAGGCCTCCATGCACCCGGAGATTGGCAAGCTAAAGGCGGAGTACGACCGCATCATCCGGCGGATGAAGGACGACGGGTCTATAGACGAAATCAAGGCGATCTATATCGGACCTTCCAGCTAGTGACGGCCAACCGGTCAAGTCCCGTCCATATGAAACCGGGCCGGTAAAACACCGGCAACGTCCGCAACAAAGGGTTTGTTGACGATCATATCGGCCATGATTTGGCCTGAGACCGGCCCGAGCGTAAAACCATCATGGCCATGGGCGAAATTGAGCCAAAGCCCCTTCACTGTCGGTGAAGGACCAATGACGGGAAGTGAATCTGGAACACAGGGCCGGCTGCCCACCCAAGGTTTCTCGTGCAGCGCACGTCCGAGCGAGAAAATCTCTTCAGCCCTGCGCCTGACTTGTTTGATGATCTGTGGGTTCGGCGGTGCGTCGCGTCCTGCCAGCTCCACTCCCGTCGTCAGCCGAATGCCGCTATCCGTCGGTGAGAGGGCAAGCCCGTTGTCGATGTCCACGACGGGGCGCGACAGGGACGCCCCGGAGAGCGGCCTATAATGCATGTG
Organism: uncultured Labrenzia sp.; assembly: GCA_937911395.1. Lineage (GTDB taxonomy): Bacteria > Pseudomonadota > Alphaproteobacteria > Rhizobiales > Stappiaceae > Roseibium. Next base: position 118 of record CALDSI010000288.1, on the reverse strand, counting down.
ATAGCCGCGCTTGACGGCCAGCGGATACTGCTCGCCAAGTTTCTTCAGGACATCCATGGACCAGGCGCCGAGGCAGCCGACGACATTGCGGGCAAACACGGGCCCACGATCTCCCTCG
>CALDSI010000287.1 GCA_937911395.1 uncultured Labrenzia sp. | reverse complement strand
GTGTTGTTTTCATAGTTCCGTGAACCACGCGGACGAACACGGGCAAACGCATAACCTTCTTCAGAAACACGGAGGGTGATGTCTTCGACGGACTGCTCGACGCGCAGGGCGTTGAATGTCCGGCCGCTGCGGGTCCGCACAAGCCTGCGTAGATCTTCCGGATCAACTTCGGCTATCGTGGAAACCACTTCAACGTTACCGACATCGTAGCGATCACCCTCATCCACCGTGAAGGTCACATAGAAAATGTTGTTCTCGCGATCGAGATCAGCACTTACAGAAACGATACGGAAATCCGCATAGCCTTTGTTGTTGTAGTACTGGCGCAGCAGCTCTTCGTCCGCAGCCAGACGATCGGGATCATACGTATCGGTGCTGCGCAACCAGCTCAGCAACCCACTCTCACGGGTCCGGATCACATCCCGAAGACGGCCATCGCTGAACGAGTTGTTGCCGATGAAGCTGATGCGCTCCACACCGGTCTTCGCACCTTCAATGAATTCAAGTACCAGATCGACCCGGATCAGCCAGCGCTCAATGATCTAGGGCACAACGGCAGCGCCATAACGGCCGCTGCGGCGGTAAGCTTCCAAAATGCTCTGGACGTCAGACTGGACTTTAGCGCGAGAGAGCATGGACCGCGACTGGGAACGAACAGCCGTAGCAAGCGCATCGTCCTTGATCTTCCGGTTCCCCTCAAAGGAGACGCGGGTGATCATCGGGTTCTCGGTAACGGTCACGATGACGGTGCTGCCACGCGGGGTGATTTCTACCGTGGCAAACAAACCGGTTGCATACAGCGCCTTCAAAGACTCATCGACATCAGCCGCGCCATAGGAGCGGCCGGGAACGATGGTCATGTAGCTGATGACCGTATCTTCCTCGATCCGGCTCGTGCCGCGAACTTCGATGTTGCGTGCAACAGCAGCTTCCGCCTGCGTTGCCCCCGCGAACGGACCAAAGTTGTCCGGAACAAACGATCCGGCTGAGAGAACCGCGGTCGCCAAAATTGCGGCTCTCAAGTGTTTCTGCAATCGCTGCATCAGTGCGCTATGCCTTTGTTTTTTAAAACCCCGTCTCGGGATTCATCCGATCACCCCCGGAGAATCCCAAAAATCGATCCATGTTTTATAGGTTTTTACCGATAACGCAACAGCAGTTGGCCGCCGAAATCGATTTAGTCAGAGGACGTTGCGTCAATGTCACGGCTCCCCGCTCAAAGGCTCATTAATCGCCAGATATCGTTCCATGTCGCGAACACCATCAGCATTAATACGAGGCCTAAACCGATGCGAAATCCGACTTCCTGCACCTTCTCGTTGAGTGGTTTTCCACGGATAGCTTCAGCCGCGTAGAATACCAGATGGCCACCGTCGAGAATCGGGATTGGAAGCAGGTTGATGAAACCGATCGAAACAGACAGAAAACCAGCGAGACTGATGAGCTCAATCAAGCCGAACTGAGCGACTGTTCCCGACACCTGCGCAATTTGTATCGGCCCACCCAATTGTTTTGCCGACTGCTCTCCGGCAAAGATCTCGCCGATGAAATTCACGGTATCGTAGATGATCTTGTAGGTACGCAGCACACCTTCCCAAAGCGCGCCGCCAACACCGAGCTGCTTCAAGATACGGGTATTTTCGTCACTTGCGATTGCCACGCCAATGCGCGGCTCCCGGTACTCAACACCGAACTGATTGACGTCGGTGACGTAAACCGGGATCACCGTTGCCGTGAGCTTGGCCCCGTCCCGCTCGATCCCGAGGACCAGAGGCTGGTCCGGATTATGCCGAACTGTCCATTTCAAATCTTCGAAATAAGACAATGGCTTATCATTGATCGACAGGATTCGGTCACCCGTCTGAATGCCGGCTGTTTCAGCAGCTGACCCCTCGATAACCGTGGACACGACCGGCAAGAGCTGCGGCTTGCCATAAGCCATGAAAATGCTGGCGAAAATGATCACTGCCAGGATGAAATTGGCAATCGGACCCGCCGCCACGATTGCCGCACGCTGCCACACGGGTTTTGCGATGAAAGCTGTTCTGCGCTCTTCCTCACTCATGCTGGCAATGTATTCCCGGTCCGGAACACTCGCGGCATTCTCGTCACCGGCAAATTTCACATAGCCGCCGAGTGGAATAAGCGACACTTTCCAGCGCGTGCCGTGTTTGTCATACCAGCCGAACAATTCCCGCCCAAAACCAACGGAGAAAGCATCCACCTTCACATTGCACCACCGCGCAACGGCAAAGTGGCCGAGCTCATGAAAGAAGACAACGATCGTCAATACAAACAGGAACGGCACCATATAGCCGATCAGAAGGTCGTAGGCAGAGCCAAATATTTCCATGAGATTTCCGATTGTTCCCGCACAGTCCTTAAGCGCTACCTTAATAGCAATGGAATTACGGCACGTTAATGATCCAGCATTCGTTTCGCACCGGATAAATTAGGCGGCGCGGCTTGAAATCCAATGACCTGTCCAAACACGAGCTTCCTGATCCAGCGCCAAAACGACTTCTACCGTCGCAGCTGGTGCAAGCTTTCCTTTGGCAGAAAACGCCGATAACGCCTCTTCGACAGCTGCCGGGATGTCCATAAACCCGATCGCGCCCTTCAGAAAGCCCGCAACAGCTGTTTCGTCGGCGGCATTTAGAACCGCTGGCGCTGTACCGCCCGACCGGAGTGCCTCTAGCGCGATCCGCAGTGCCGGGAACCGCTTCATGTCCGGTGCCTCAAACGTGAGCGATCCAAGTTTCGCCAAATCCAGGCGCTCGACCGGTGCTTTCATTCGGCGCGGATAGGCCATGCAATGCGCAATCGGTGTGCGCATATCGGGACTTCCGAGCTGTGCAAGAAGCGAGCCGTCGCGGTATTGAACCAGCCCGTGAACGGCAGATTGCGGATGGACTAGCACATCCAACTGATCAGCACTCACCGGAAAAAGGTGATGAGCCTCAATAACTTCAAGACCCTTGTTCATCATCGTTGCACTGTCGATGGAGATCCGCGCGCCCATATCCCAATTCGGGTGTTTGAGCGCTTGTTGTGGTGTCACCCGCACCATATCTTCAAACGCCATCGTCCGGAACGGGCCGCCAGACGCAGTCAGGATGACCTTTTCTATGCTGTCCGGGTGCGATGCCTCGAAGACCTGGAATATTGCGTTGTGCTCGCTGTCGACCGGCAGGATTTCGGCGCCCTCCGCCGCAATCTTTCCCATGAACAGGTCTCCGGCGCACACCAGGCACTCCTTGTTGGCCAGCGCAATCCGTCTCCCGTGTTTAATGGCAGCCATGGTTGGCACAAGTCCAGCCGCGCCCACGATCGCACCGATAACATGATCTGTGTCCCGGTCGACCGCCTCAAGCACAGCTTGATCACCGGACGCGCTCTCTATCCCGCTGCCTGAAAGCCGGTTTTTCAGTTCCTCATAATTGCTCGGATCGCACAAAACAGCGGACTTGGCCTTCAATCGGAACGCCATTTCGGCCAAGGCGTCAGCGCTTGAATTTGCAACCAAGGCAACAACTTCAAAACGTTCGGGATTGCGGGCAATCAAATCTGCGACGCTCTGGCCGATTGATCCGGTCGCACCAAGAACCGTAACGCGAACCGTTTTTGCCGGATAGTCTTGCTCTTGTTCCGCCGTCAACGGCACTCTCCCACTCAGAATAGAGCCAAATTGTTTAAAGGATCTGCAAACGTCCCACCGGCGATCAGTCCGATCAGCACCGCAAAGATAGCAGCGGCGACCAGGCCATCAATCCGATCCATAATACCGCCATGTCCTGGGATCAGCTGGCTGGAATCTTTAACATCAAATCGGCGTTTAATCGCAGATTCCAACAAATCACCGGCTTGTGAGACAATTGACAGGATCGCCGCAAGCACGGCCCACGTCACAAGTTGGCTGGCTCCGCTGACTGCCGCGACGCCGACACCGAAAACGATTGCAACGGTAAGGCCGCCAATTGCACCAGACCAGGTTTTCTTAGGCGATACCCTTGCCCAGAGTTTGGGGCCGCCAATTGCCCGGCCGGTGAAGTACGCAAAGATATCTGTCGCCCATACCACAAAGAACAAAAAGAACGTGAAGACCAGACCGCCAGTGCCTGCCCGCAAG
>CALDSI010000286.1 GCA_937911395.1 uncultured Labrenzia sp. | reverse complement strand
CGCAAGGTGCTGTGGTGCCTGGAAGAACTTGGCCTGAATTACGAGCAGATTGACGCCGGTGGGGCCTTTGGCGTTGTCGATACGCCTGACTATCGCGCGCTGAATCCGAATGGCCGTATTCCCTGCCTGCAAGACGGGGACTGCACCATTTTTGAATCCAACGCGATCTGCCGCTATCTGGCAAAAACCTATGGCACTGCGCCGTTCCTCTCAGAAGATCCGAGGGAATGGGCGCTGGCGGATCAGTGGATGGATTGGACCACGTTTTCGTTTGGGATGCCGTTCAGAAATCTCTTCTGGAACATGGTCCGGACGACCCCGAAAGACAGGGACCAGGCGGCCATCACGCATGGTATCGAGCATTGTTCCGCTCAGTTCGCCGTTGTCGATACACTGTTGAAAGACCAGCCTTATTTGTCCGGTCACGCGTGCGGGGTCGGCGATATCCCGCTTGGAAGCCTTGCCTATGCCTGGTTCAATATGGACTTCGAACGTCCGGAACAGCCGTACCTTGCGGCCTGGTACAAACGACTGACCGAACGTCCGGCCTACCAGAAGGGTGTCATGAGCCCGCGCACCTGACCGCTTGTCTGAGAGCAGGAAATGGTCGGATGACTGCTTGGCGGCACGGTATTGGCGCAGCCGCTGTCCGCCTTGGCCAATCTCAATGTTTCTATCTGGCAAATCGCTAACATGATTAGGAATCTTTCGAGATTTCCGCCGTTTAATTGGGTAAGATGAGACACCAGGCTGGGGGCCGGAGAGAGCATGGCTGCAGAAAGTGCGCCTCCCTTATTTGCTGAAGCGATAATCTTCCTGTCGGCGACCGTTGTGGCGGTGCCGATCGCGAAGCGTCTCGGCCTCGGCTCCGTGGTGGGCTATCTGGCGGCAGGCGCTGCAATCGGACCGCATGGTCTTCAGCTCCTGGGCTCTGGCGAGGACGTGTTGCATGTCGCCGAACTCGGCGTCGTCCTGCTGTTGTTTGTCATTGGCCTCGAACTGGATCCCCAAAAACTCTGGCGCATGAAGCGTGACATTTTCGGCCTTGGCACGGCGCAGGTGATGTTGACCGGTTTCTGTCTCTTCGGCTTTGCGCAACTTGCCGGAATGGGCCAATCAGCGGCCCTCGTCGCGGGCTTCGGCTTGGCGCTGTCCTCAACGGCTTTTGCTCTACAGATCTTGCAGGAGCGCGGACAGCTTTCATCGGAATATGGTCAGCGAGCTTTTGGCATCTTGCTGTTGCAGGATATTGCGATCGTCCCGCTGCTGGCTATGGTTGCCATTTTGGCGCCCGGAGAAGGCCCGTCGACAACCGCGGAAATTGTGCAGGAAGTGCTGCTCGTTTTGTCTGCTGTGGCAGCGGTGATTCTGACCGGGCGATACCTGATTTCACCGGTGTTCTTGCTGCTCGCCGCCACGCGGGCCCGCGAGGTGATGCTGTCGGCGGCCCTGTTGGTTGCGCTCGGCAGCGCCGGGATTATGCACACGGTCGGCCTGTCGATGGCGCTGGGCGCGTTTTTGGCCGGCGTGCTTCTTGCTGAATCGAGTTTCCGTCACACGCTGGAAGCAGATATCGAACCATTCCGGTCGCTTCTGATGGGCCTCTTCTTCGTTGCCGTCGGTATGTCGCTCGACTTCTCGCTCGTCATGGCGAACTGGGCTTACATTGCCGCCGGTGTGATGGTCGTCATGGTCGTGAAAGGGCTTTTCTTGTGGGGGCTGTCGCGGGGGACCGGGTCTAGCAACTCTGATGCCATGCGTATTGCCGTGACCCTGCCTCAGGGTGGCGAATTTGCGTTTGTACTGTTCACCGCGGCCGTTGTGAATTCGATCTTCGACTACGAGACCGCCAATCTTTTGAATGCGATTGTCATTCTGACAATGCTTCTAACCCCGGTGGCCTGTCTGGGATTGGATGTGCTTGCCACCCGCGCCAAAGCGCGGGGCGTTGAAAACCCGTCCATTGAAACATTCGATGAGGCAACGCCAACGGTACTGGTCGTCGGTTTCGGCCGGTTCGGCATGGTCGTTGCGCAAATCCTCACCTCCGAAGGCCTCGAGATCACTGCAATCGACAACCGTCCCGACCGGATCGCCTATGCCCGGAAGCAGGGCTACAGGGTCTATTATGGCGATGCCACGCGCGCAGATGTTCTGGAGGCTGCGGGTGCCGGCGATGCCGCGCTTGTCGCCATGTGCATTGAAAACGACAAGGTGATGGCGCAGTCGATCGAGATGATCCGTGAGGATTTTCCCAAAGCGCTCATCTTCTGCCGCGCGACTGATAGGGCACATGCCATGGACCTCACAAAACAGGGCGTCGACTTCCAGATCCGCGAGACATTCGAATCGAGTGTGGTGTTTGGCCGGGCTGCCCTGGAGGCTCTTGGAACGCCGCTCGAGCGGATAGATCAAATTGAGGAAGATGTGCGGTATCGCGATGAACAGCGCCTGGCAGAGCAATTGTCGGGCGGCATGTATGCCGGGTCGGACAAGCTGCACCGCGTGACGCCGCGCAAGACGGTCGAGACGACCAATCCGGACGCTGCCGCAGAATAAAGAAAGGCGCCTGATGACGGCGCCTTTTCGATCTCACACCATCGAAGGATAGTCTAAGGCAGGGCGTCAAAGCCGGCAGAGAATCCGTTCAGCGAGATCGGGATACCGATCCCTTCTTCGGGTGTCTGGAAAATAATGAAAGTCGCTTGCGAACCGGACTTCAATTGGTTCAGCAGCTCATCTTCCAGAATCACCTCTGCGATACAGCCATTCGGCAGGCAGCGGACGAAACCCGCCCGTCCAATGTCGTTGCCATCAACCTTCAGACCGAGGCCGGAGGGGAGCAAGACGCCGAGCGGAGCCAAAACCCGTAAGATGCGGGCCTGCTTGTCGGCCGTGCGAAGAATGATGACCGACAAGCCAACGTTCTCACGGTCGGCGGCGGTCACGTTCTGGATCAGCGCACATTGCTCGCTGGCGGCGCCTGGAGGCGTGTCGCAGCGCATTTGCCAATCGCCATGATTGGCGCGGATTTCGCCTTGGGCGCTGGCCGGTTGCAGGCTGTGCGCAAATGCGGTCAGGCCGATCGCGGCGGCAGCCGCCAGTTTCGGCAGTGTGGAGAGAAGCGAGCGGCTACGGCGCTGCTGCGGCAACTGGGTCGACAAGAATTCCTCCAGTCGTTTGTGGTCAGATCCGCACAGCGCACGTTTTAAAACGCGCTGACCGCAGCGAATCAGGAGTGTTTTCCGGCCAGACATTGCCGCATGAATGCGGACGATTCCAGTCACCGCCGGTGCAAAGCTCTTGGATAGCCGGTTTTTTTGTCGAAAATCCGCCTGTCCTTGATCTCTCTCAATTGGAAAAAAATCCGAGCCACTTGTGAAATCGCGCAAATTTCGTTGCAGCGCACGGCGTCTTGTGGTTTTTGTGCGGCCAAAAGGAGCCGATGAAAAGATGCGGCAGATCGCCGCCCTAGCCGATTGGTAGCATCGCTCTTTAACCGTGATTGTGGTTATATTCGGCAATCCTTTACTAGGATAGCCGGGACTCGGACCGGCAGTTTAAGCTTGCGGACTTTCGGCAAGCCTATTACTGCGGCATTCAGGTATCCGACCGGGCAAGGTCCGGAAATTAGCATGCGCCGCCATGTGGGCGGCTGAGGGAAGGGAGCGCGGACGTGAAGGTAGTCTTCAAGCGTCTCATGAATTTGGTCACGATGGCGACCGCATTCGCCGGTGTTTCGGCAGCGGCATTGGCAGCAGAGCCTGGGTTCAACAACTGGCAGCTCGGGTTTCAAGCCTCAACCAGCGATGTGATGGACGACATCACCTGGTTCAACAACTTCACTCTCATCATCATCACAGTCATTACGCTCTTTGTTTTGGCGTTGCTGATGTACTGCGTCGTGAAGTTCAGCGCCAAGAACAACCCGGTGCCGTCCCGTACATCTCACAATACTACGATCGAGATTGTCTGGACCGTAGTGCCGATCCTGATCCTGGTCATCATCGCGATCCCGTCTTTCCGGCTGCTCTACAAGCAGCTCGAGATCCCGGAATACGATATGACGGTCAAGGCGATCGGGTATCAGTGGTACTGGGGTTACGAGTACACCGATGAGAATATGGGTGAACTCTACTTCGATTCCATCATGGTTCAGGATGCTGAGCGTCAGGCCGTCGCTGATGCGCGCGGCGTGTCTATCGATGAAGTACCGCGCTTGCTCGCAGTCGACTACGATCTGGTTATCCCTGTCGATACGACAGTGCGCCTTCAGGTCACTTCGGAAGACGTCATCCACGCCTTCGCAATGCCGACGTGGGGCGTCAAAATCGACGCGATCCCGGGCCGCCTGAATGAGACTTGGTTCCATGCCCGCGAAGAAGGTGTCTATTACGGGCAGTGCTCCGAGCTTTGCGGCAAGGACCACGCCTTCATGCCGATCGCAGTCCGTGTAGTCTCTGCGGATCAGTTCCAGCAGTGGGCTTCTGCGGCTCAAGACGACCTGGACGTTGCCAACGAACAGCTGATGGCCTCCATCGCGGAAGCCAAGAAACTCGCCGCACAGGGCGATGTGGACGAAATCTCCGTCGCCGCGAAGTAACGCGGCGGCGAGCCTATTTGGCGATTGCGCGCGATTTGACACGCAGCGCCGCTGAAATCGACTAAAGAGGGAGCCCAAAATGGCTGCGACCGAAGCACATGCGGCACACGACCATCCTACGGGATGGCGACGCTGGGTCTATTCGACCAACCACAAAGACATCGGCCTGATGTATTTGTACTTTGCGATCATGGCTGGAATTATCGGCGGCGCTCTGTCCGTCGGTATCCGGATGGAATTGCAAGAACCGGGTATGCAGATCTTTGCCAACGCCCACACATTCAACGTGTTCACGACGTCACACGGTTTGATCATGATCTTCTTCATGGTTATGCCGGCCATGATTGGTGGATACGCCAACTACTTCGTGCCGATCATGGTTGGTGCGCCGGACATGGCGTTCCCGCGGATGAACAACATCTCCTTCTGGCTACTTCCGCCGGCGTTCCTCCTTTTGATCCTCTCTCTGTTCGTTGAAGGTCCTCCGGGAGCCAACGGTGTTGGTGGTGGTTGGACGATCTACCCGCCGCTGTCCACATCCGGTCAGCCGGGCCCGGCAATGGATCTCGCGATCCTGTCCCTGCATATTGCAGGTGCCTCGTCGATCCTGGGAGCGATCAACTTCATCACGACCATCTTCAACATGCGTGCACCGGGCATGACCTTGCACAAGATGCCGCTGTTTGCTTGGTCCGTTCTGATCACCGCCTTCTTGCTGTTGCTGTCCCTGCCGGTACTGGCTGGTGCCATCACCATGCTCTTGACCGACCGTAACTTCGGCACGACTTTCTTCGATGCAGCTGGCGGTGGTGACCCGGTTCTGTTCCAGCACCTGTTCTGGTTCTTCGGCCATCCGGAAGTGTACATCCTGATCTTGCCGGGCTTCGGTATCATCAGCCACATCATTTCCACCTTCTCCCGTAAGCCGATCTTTGGTTACCTCGGCATGGCGTATGCCATGGTTGCGATCGGTGTTGTCGGCTTCATCGTGTGGGCCCACCACATGTACACTGTCGGCATGTCTGTTGAGACCCAGGCATACTTTGTGGCAGCGACCATGGTGATTGCGGTGCCGACCGGGGTTAAGATCTTTTCTTGGATTGTGACCATGTGGGGCGGTTCCATCGAGTTCAAAACCCCGATGGTCTGGGCAATTGGCTTCATCTTCCTGTTCACTGTCGGTGGTGTGACAGGCGTGCAGCTGGCGAACGCTGGTCTCGATCGTGCCTTCCACGACACTTACTACGTTGTGGCGCACTTCCACTACGTTCTGTCGCTGGGCGCAGTGTTCGCTATCTTCGCGGCCTGGTACTACTGGTTCCCGAAGATGTTCGGGTACATGTATAACGAGACAATCGGGAAGGCTCACTTCTGGATTACCTTCATTGGCGTGAACCTGATCTTCTTCCCGCAGCACTTCCTCGGTCTGAACGGCATGCCACGCCGCTATGCTGACTATCCGGATGCGCTGGCTGGCTGGAACTTCGTGTCCTCCATCGGATCGTATATCTCGGCCTTTGCGGTGCTGGTGTTCATCTATGGTATCGTGGAAGCCTTCGCCAAGAAACGCGTCGCTGGCAACAGCCCATGGGGTGAAGGTGCAACGACTCTGGAGTGGACCCTGTCTTCTCCGCCACCGTTCCACCAGTTCGACACCCTGCCGCGGATCAAGTAATCCTGCGGCCGGAAGGACCGGCCTTCCGTTCCGAACCTACGCACCGCGCCGGATACCGGCGCGGTGCGCTCGTGAAAACAAACTGTCAGGGGTGCAGACCGAAAACCGGCAGCAGACCCAGAACAAGACAACGAATTAAGGGACGCGCCCATGTCGCTCGCAGAGCGCCAGGATTTGATGGATCACAGCAGCACCGTTTGGAACGGTGGCGAAGGATCAGTGAGCGACTACGTGGCGCTCCTGAAACCGCGCGTGATGTCTTTGGTGATTTTCACTGCTTTTGTCGGCATGATGCTGGCACCGGGCTCCATTCATCCTGTTCTCGGCACCGTGGCCATCCTCTGCATAGCCATTGGTGCAGGCGCTTCCGGTGCTCTGAACATGTGGTACGACGCGGACATCGACGAAGTGATGTCGCGCACTGCCAAACGCCCGATCCCAGCTGGAAAGATCACACCCGAAGAAGCCTTCGCATTCGGCATGACTTTGTCGATCGGGTCAGTACTGACTCTTGGGCTTCTGGTCAATTGGTTTGCGGGGGCTTTCCTCGCATTCACGATCGCCTTCTACGTTGTCATCTATACGATATGGCTGAAGCGCTCGACACCGCAGAATATTGTTATCGGCGGTGCCGCTGGTGCATTCCCTCCGATGGTTGGTTGGGCATCTGTGACCGGCGGCGTTAGCTTGGAAAGCTTCGTTCTCTTCCTGATTATCTTCATGTGGACCCCGCCGCACTTCTGGGCACTGGCGCTGTTCAAAAAAGGTGACTACGAGACGGCTGGAGTTCCGATGCTGCCGGTGGTCGCAGGTGAAACCAACACCCGCCACCAGATACTGATCTACTCCATTCTGCTCGCCCCGATTGGCGTTGCACCGTACTTCATGGGCTACGCAAGCCTGTTTTACGGCGTTTCTTCCGGGTTTCTCGGGCTGGCATTCGTTGCAATGGCAGCCGATATCTGGCGGAAGCGAGAAGGCGACGTCGCGCGCAAAGCTTGCCTCCGTCTTTTCAAGTTCTCGATTTTTTATCTGTTCATGCTGTTTGCGCTTCTTCTCGGCGAAAGCCTGGTAGCGGGGATCTGACGGAAATGGACAACAACGAACAAGGTATTGTTCTCACCGACGAACAGAAAAAGAAGCGCCGCTCCCGATCGATCGCGATCGCGATTGTGCTGGCTGCTCTTGTCCTGCTGTTCTACCTGGTGACGATTGTTAAGCTGGGGCCTGACATCATGAACCGTCCGTTGTAACGAGAGGTAAGATGACCGAAGTGAACGATCAGAACAACCTGTCCCGCAGCAACCGCAAGGTCGCCTTTGCTTGTCTGGGTATGTTCAGTTTTATGATCGCTGCTGCCTACGCAGCCGTCCCGCTTTATGATCTTTTCTGCCGGGTCACCGGTTTTGGCGGCACGACACAGGTTGCCGAACAGGAAAGCGAAATGGTGATCGACCGCGTGATCACCGTTCGGTTTGACGGCAATGTCAATCATGCGCTTCCTTGGGATTTCAAACCTGCTCAACGCTCTGTCACGTTGAAAATGGGCGAAACCGCGCAATTGCCGTACATTGCCGCAAATGTCAGCGATGGGCGGACTGTTGGAACGTCAACGTTCAACGTCACTCCGACGTCAGCAGGTGTCTACTTCAACAAACTGGATTGTTTCTGCTTTACCGAGCAGGCGTTGGAACCTGGCGAGACAGTCGAAATGCCGGTCGTCTTTTTCGTCGATCCGGAAATGGACAAGGATCCCATGCTGGAGCATGTCAAGGAAATCACTTTGTCCTATACCTTCTTCCCGGTAGAACAACCGGAACAACCTGTTGCGGCGCGGGCAGATTCGCCTGCGGCTGAAACGAACTTGTAAGAAACTGGCGCTTTGCGCCCGTACAGAATGTGTTTGGGGAGCTTGCCAATGGCTGGGGCACATACCAAGAACCACGATTACCAC
>CALDSI010000285.1 GCA_937911395.1 uncultured Labrenzia sp. | reverse complement strand
CGAGCTCGATTGCCTTGCGCAGCGGCCGGGCCACGGCCGTGAAGCAGGTTTCGGCGATATGGTGACAGTTTGATCCGTAAAGACTGGCGATATGAAGCGTGAGACCGCCGTTCATGGCAAATGCACGGAAGAATTCTTCGAACAGTTCTGTGTCGAAATCGCCGACCTTGTCGCGGTCAAAGGTTACGTCCCAGACAAGGAAAGGGCGTCCGGAAACATCCAGCGCGCAGCGTGTCAGGGCCTCGTCCATGGCAAGATGCGTGTCCGCGTACCGCGTAATTCCGGCCATATCTCCGATTGCCTTGGATAGGGCCTGACCGAGGACAATGCCGGTATCTTCGACCGTGTGGTGAAAGTCGATATGCGTGTCGCCGTCCGCGCGGACCTTAATGTCGATCAGCGAATGGCGCGCCAATTGTTCCAGCATATGGTCGAAGAACCCGACACCGGTCTGGACGTCATAGGTGCCCGTTCCGTCCAGATTGATCTCGACCGAAATTTTGGTTTCCTTGGTGTCGCGCGATACGCTCGCTGTGCGCATGAAGGGCTATCTCCTTTTGAGCCGTCAAAGCTGACCGGCGGCGCAGTTGTAGCAGCCTGAACCACTTAAGAAAATAGTTGAAAACACGCCCATTTGCTTCATTTGTCCGCTGCCGGAAAGTGGGTCGGTATCGCCCGTTTGCGACATCGTTTGTGAGAAGAGCTCACAAGGGGGCTGCGATATTCGGTAGTGCGGCGATATCCTTGGTGTTAGGAACGGGCAAATTTGCCTTGAGGAGTTCCAAATGCCGACAAGCCGCTTTGCCCCGAAAACAGCGCTCGAGCGCTTGATGCTGCCGCTGGATGTTCCGACTGTTGCTGAGGCGGAGACGCTGGTAAACCAAACGGAAGGCGCGGTCGGCGTCTACAAGATCGGGATGGAACTGCAGTTTGCCGGCGGTCTTGAGTTCGCCCGAGAGCTTGCCGAAAGTGGCCACAAGATCTTTTTGGACGTGAAACTCCACGACATCGACAACACCATCACGAAGGCGGTTCGCAATGTCGCCAAGATGGGCATGACCTTCATGACGGTGCATGCCTATCCTAAAACCATGCGCGCTGCGCTGAAAGGTCTGGCGGAAGAAGGCAATCCGGATCTGTGTATTCTTGGGGTGACGGTTCTGACCTCCATGGATGAAACCGATCTGGTTGCCGCCGGATACACCGGCCCGATTGCGAGCGTTGTCGAAGCGCGGGCAAAGGACGCAAAGCTTGCCGGAATGGGTGGGATTGTGTGCGCACCGACAGAATCGGCGGAAATGCGAAAGGTTCTCGGCGATGAGCTGGTCATTGTCACCCCGGGGATTCGCCCGGCGGGCAGCGCTGCGGGAGATCAACGCCGTGTGATGACACCGGCCGACGCGATCGAGGCTGGCAGCGATTACCTCGTGATCGGCCGCCCGATTTCAAAGGCAAATGACCCGAGAGCCGCCGCCGAAGCTATTGTTCAGGAAATTTCTTCGGCGCTTTGAGGTGAGATGCGTCTCATGAACCTGTTTGGCTTGCACTGTATCACGTAGGCCTGATCCACGGCTGTCCGTTTCAGTCCCACCAGTCGTAGCGCGTAAGGCATTACACCTTGCACCCCTCTCCCTCCTTGCGGGGGAGATGTCTCCGTTAGGAGACAGAGGGGGGTTAAAGCCCATCAAATCTCAAAGTCATTGTCATCTGGCGGAAGCCGTCACCCCCCTCTGTCCGCAGTCGCGGACATCTCCCCCGCAGGGAGGGAGAATGGAGCAAGCGGCAGCCTTCGTTTCACAATCCTAATGACGGAAAGTTCGGAACTCTCTCTTGTACACAATGAGTTACAAAAGAACCGGAAAGTTAGACCGGTCATCCTCGGGCTGGACCCGAGGATCCATTCCGTTCCATCTCCAATTGGCACGGCCATGTTTGCGGCACCAGCACGGCATGGATTACCCGGTCAAGCCGGGTAATCACGACAGTGAGTTTGGCAGCGGTCCTGTTATCACTCTAGCGGTCATCAAAGCGATAAGTTGATGACATAGGGGAGAGGTGGTCACGTGTGGCCGCATTCCCGATTTTGTTAGGCCGCTCTGTCGTCGCCGTTGCTGGTATCTGAGCGCAGAACCATGCCGTAGAGATCGCGCGGGTCGTCCGGGTCTGCGAGAAGATCCAGTTTTTCGAAGTGACCCGTGCTCGGCAGCATATCGTTGACATACCGAAGGGCGGAAAAATCCTCGATGGCAAAGCCGACGCTGTCGAACAACGTGATCTGAGTATCAGAGGTTCTGCCGTCCGCTTGGCCTGCATAGACCTTCCACAGCTCTGTTACGGGATGATCGGTATCAAGTTGCTGGAGTTCGCCCTCTTCGCGGGTTTGTTCGGGCAGTTCCACGAAAATATCGGACCGGAGCAGGATATCCTTGTGCAGTTCGGTCTTGCCGGGGCAGTCGCCGCCGATTGCATTGATATGGACGCCAGACCCTACCATGTTGTCGGTCAGGATCGTGGCATACCGCTTGTCGGCCGTGACCGTTGTGATGATTTCAGCGCCCTCAATGGCGTCTTCTGGCGTTTTGCAGATCGTCACATTCAGTCCGGAATGCGCGAGGTTCCGCGCCAGGCGCAAACTGGCAGCCGGTTCAATGTCGTAGGCGCGGATATCGGTGATGCCGAGCATGTCCTTGAAGGCCAGACACTGGAAATCAGACTGTGCGCCATTTCCGATGATCGCCATGGTTTTTGAGTTCTTTGGCGCCAGATATTTCGCCGCGAGCGCAGAGTTGGCAGCTGTGCGCAGCGCGGTCAGGATCGTCATTTCCGTGAACAGAACCGGGTATCCGGTCGACATGTGCGACAGGACGCCGAAGCCTGTCACGGTCTGCATGCCGGTGCGTGTGTTGCCCGGGTGCCCGTTGACGTATTTGAAGCCAAAATACTCGTCATCGCTCGCGGGCATCAACTCGATCACACCTTGCGGTGCATGTGCGGGGATCCGGGGCTTCTTGTCGAAGCTCTCCCAACGGCGGAAATCCTCCTCGATATACTCTGCGATACCGCGCATAAAAGTCTCGGCACCAATGGCCCGAACGTTGCGCATCATGTTGTCGACACTGACAAAAGGCACGTAAGCCAGATCGGACGGGTTCGGGTTGTGAAGGGTCTCAGTCATGGGGTCCTCAATAGCTGCGTGTCGGACGGTCGAAGACGCGGCGGCCGAACAAGCTGCCGGTCAGATCGACCATCAATCGGGCGGTCTTGCCGCGGTCATCCAAAAAGGGGTTGAGTTCAACAAGGTCGAGCGATGTCACGAGACCGCTGTCGTGCAGCATTTCCATGACCAGGTGAGCTTCACGGAACGTGGCTCCACCCGGAACGGTGGTGCCGACGGCTGGAGCAATGTCCGGATCCAGGAAATCCACATCGAGGCTCACGTGCAGTAAGCCATTTTCGGCGCGCACGCGCTCCAGGAATGGGTGAAGGAGTTTGCCGATCCCCTCTTCGTCAATCCGGCGCATATCGGACACACCTGCGCCATGGCGGACGAGAAAGTCTCGCTCAGCCTCATCAATGGACCGCACGCCCATGATTTCCACCCGGTCTGCCGAAACCGGGCGGCTCAAGGGAGCGCCAAGCACGGCATCAAATCCTGGCAAGCCACAGGCGAACGCAAGCGGTGTCCCATGCAGATTGCCGCTGTCAGTGCTCTCCAGCGTGTGAAAGTCCGAGTGGGCGTCGAGCCAGAGCACAAACAGGGGCCGGCCCTTGTCAGCAGCAGCCTTTGCTTGCCCGGCCACGGTACCAGCAGCCAGGGAGTGATCACCCCCGAGGTAGATCGGAAAACTGTCTCCTGCTCCGAGGTTGGAGGCTTTTTTGAAGAGCGATCGTGTCCAGCCGGCATAAGCGCCAAAATTCTTCACGGTCCCATTGGGAGGACGGACATCATCCACCGTTTCCGGTTGGAGATTGCCGTCATCGCGGACGTGATGGCCAAGGGCTTCCAGGGTCGTGGCGAGTCCCGCTGTCCGGTAGGCATCAGGGCCCATGAGGCAACCACGCCGCCCGGTGCCTTCTTCGACTGGAGCTCCGACAAGAACGATATTCTGCTTCAAGGTTTTCGCCTCTGCGCCTATGACAATTATTCGGGCAAAGAGTGCGGTTGTGACGCGGCGGAGTAAATCCTGAGACTTGATCAAAATAGCACCCAGATTTATCATTTTGATAAATAGAAATTATCAGAATGATAGTATGGACAATCTTGATACACGTTTGATCTCGCTTTTACGTCATGATGGCCGCAGGTCGGTTTCCGATTTGGCAACCGATTTGAAAGTTTCCCGGGCGACCGTTCGCTCCCGCATGGAAAAGCTTATCGAAACCGGCGAAATTCTTGGGTTTACAGCCGTTCTAAGAGATGATTGGCGGGATTTACCGATCAGGGCTGTGACGCTTGTTCATGTTGATGGGCGGAACACCGATCCAGTCAGCAAAGCGCTTGCGGCGATGACCGAAGTGCGCGCCATTCACTCAACGAACGGCAAGTGGGACCTTGTTCTGGAAATCGCCACCAGAGACCTGGAAGCTTTTGATGATGCCCTTCATCGCATCCGGCTGATTCAAGGAATTGCTGGAACGGAAACCAATATCCTTTTGAGCACGCGAAAGGGCCCTGCTGTCTCGGCCGATTACTTCAAGGATGCGCTTGGTTGAGAATGGCTCGCAAATCGGGTCGAAGTCTCTAATGACGGGAGATATAGTCTGGTCAAATTATAGGAAACGATGGTTTTGACATGACCAAGGCACTCGACCTTTCCCAATTGGCGTCTAACCCCAAGCCGATCTCTGTCGGTGAGGAAGCGGCTGAAAACTATGCAGTTGTCCGTCAAACGCTGAAACGGATCACAGAAGACTGGCGGGATCAGCCGACCCTTGAATTGTTGGCGAAGGAAGCCGGTTTGCAGCCGATCCAGTTGCAGCGAGTGTTTGCGCGCTGGGCTGGGCTCACACCGAAACAGTTTCTTCAGGCAATTACGCTGGATCACGCCAAAGCGTTGCTGCGCGATACGGCAAGCGTGCTAGATGCTACTTACGAGGTCGGCCTATCGGGCTCATCCCGGTTGCACGATCTCTTTGTTACCCATGAAGCGATGACCCCGGGGGATTACCGCAATCGCGGTGACGGATTGAAGATCGCCTACGGGTTTCATCCCTCGCCCTTCGGCCAGGTGCTGATCATGGCCACCGACAAAGGACTGGCCGGTCTCGGCTTTGCGGATCCCGGGGAAGAAGACAGCGCGCTCAGTGATATGTGCGAGCGCTGGCCGGCGGCAAGCTTCCATCACGATCCGGAAGAAACAGCCAAATATGCAGGCCGGGTGTTTGACCCTGAATAGTGGCAGGAAGATCATCCGCTTAACATCGTCATGATCGGGACTGATTTTGAAATCCGTGTTTGGCAAACGCTTTTGAAAATCCCGATGGGGAAGGCAACCACCTATTCCGATATCGCGGCCTGCCTCGGCAAACCGAAAGCGTCCCGGGCCGTCGGAACGGCTGTGGGGCGTAATCCGATTTCCTTTGTTGTGCCGTGCCATCGAGTGCTCGCCAAAGGCGGCAAGCTTGGCGGTTATCACTGGGGTCTGACCCGCAAACGCGCGATTCTTGGGTGGGAAACTGGCTTGTCAGGTCCGGTTCTAGAGTGCGTTTGACCCAAACGCTGATAACCGCCCGACGGCGTTTGTAAACTTAGGCTCCGGACCTATTAATTTGACTGATATGGTAGGGGTGGGTTTGTTTGGGTACGAGGTGCAATTCTGCAGGAAACCGTCCGGTTTTTAAAGAATTGCAACGACGTTGCCGGGCAAACACGTCCTATCCCTAGGGACGCAGCAAACGGCATCGATCTGCTGCGTCAAACCGCTCAACCGGGCAAGAAGCCCGCTTGTCGCGCTTTTCCTTGCA
>CALDSI010000284.1 GCA_937911395.1 uncultured Labrenzia sp. | reverse complement strand
TCCAGCTCTGCCGCGCACTGGGGTTGAACCTCAAGCAGCTGTACGGCCAGACCGAAGCGAGCGTTTACATTACCCTTCAGCCGGACGGCGAGATCTATGGGGACACGGTGGGCAAGCCGGCACCGGACGTTGAGATCAAAATCGCCGACAACGGCGAGGTCATGTACCGCTCGCCGGGTGTCTTTGTCGGCTATTTCAAGAATGATGAAGCGACAGCCAGCACCAAGACCCCAGACGGCTGGGTGCATACGGGCGACGCCGGCATTATTGCCGACAATGGCCACCTGAAAATTATCGATCGTGCCAAGGACGTGGGCAAACTCAATGATGGAGCATTGTTTGCTCCGAAATACATCGAGAACAAGCTGAAGTTCTTCCCGAATATCAAGGAGACCGTTGCCTTTGGTCACGAGCGGGACATGGTTACGGTGTTCGTCAACATCGATTTGACTTCGGTCGGGTCCTGGGCTGAGCGGAACAACGTCAACTATGCGTCCTACCAGGAACTTGCATCCAACCCTGAAGTCTATGCGATGATCGAAAGTCACGTAGATCAGGTCAACCGTGACCTTGCCGGCGAACTGATGATGGCAGGTGCCCAGATCAAGCGCTTCCTGGTCCTGCACAAGGAACTTGACGCTGATGATGGCGAATTGACACGGACGCAGAAGGTCCGCCGTTCGTTTATCGCCGACCGGTATGCCCCATTGATCGAGGCGCTCTATGACGGGTCGACCAGCAAACACGTGCGTACGGAAGTCACCTTTGAAGACGGGCGCAGGGGCGCCATCGAGGCGACTGTCGAAATTCGCGACATGAAGACCTACGAACCCGGTGCAGGGTTTCAGGAGGCAGCCGAATGAACGCTCTAGTATCAGAGAAAGAACTGTCGCCGGCTGCCGCTGGAGCACCTGCTGCGGGTGAAGAGCTCCTGCGCGTGGATAACGTGTCCTTGTCGTTCGGCGGCGTGAAAGCGATCACCAACATCTCTTTCGACATCCTGAAAGGGGAAATTCGCGCCATCATCGGCCCGAACGGGGCCGGCAAGACCTCAATGTTGAACGTTATCAACGGGTTCTTCCATCCGCATGAAGGCACCATTACCTGGCAGGGCAAAGTGCGCCGGAAGATGAAACCGTATGAGGCGGCAAGCAACGGTATCGCCCGGACCTTCCAAAACGTTGCGCTGTTTAAAGGAATGACGACGTTGGACAACATTATGTCCGGCCGGTCCTTGAAGATGCACAAGAACTTCTTCTGGCAGATGCTCTGGCGTGGTCCGGCAGAAGCGGAAGAAATCGAGCACCGCAAGAAGGTAGAGGACATCATCGATTTCCTCGAGATCCAGGCGATCCGCAAAACCCCTGTCGGCCGTTTGCCATATGGTCTTCAAAAGCGGGTTGAGCTTGGCCGGGCGCTTGCCATGGAACCGGATCTTCTACTTCTAGACGAGCCGATGGCCGGCATGAACTTGGAAGAAAAAGAAGACATGAGCCGCTTCATCATCGATGTGAATCAGGAGTTTGGAACGACCATCGCCCTGATTGAACACGATATGGGTGTTGTCATGGATCTCTCCGACCGTGTTGTCGTGCTCGACTACGGCAAGAAGATTGCGGACGGTCCTCCCGAGGAAGTTCAGGCCAGCCAGGCCGTTATCGACGCTTATCTCGGTGTGAGCCACTAACGGGGGGAACCAAATGCTCTACGATATTTTCATTGATCCCTTCGTCCAAATGTACCAGATGCCGGACTTTTTCCTGCAGGTGCTTTGGGAAGGATTTGTTGCCGGGATCCTGTATGCGCTCATTGCGCTTGGATTTGTGCTTATCTTCAAGGCCTCCGGTGTCTTCAACTTTGCCCAGGGCATCATGGTGGTGTTTGCCGGCTTGACGCTTGTGGGCCTTCATGAAAACGGCGTTCCGGCGTATCTGGCCTTGCTGTTGACCATCGGTGTCATGGGTGTTCTGGCCTACAGCGTGGAACGGGTCGTGATGCGCCCGCTCGTCAATCAGCCAGACATCATCTTGCTGATGGCAACCATAGGTCTGACCTACTTTCTGATTGGGTTTGGTGAATTTGTCTTCGGTGGTGAGCCCAAGCAAATGATCACTCAAGAACTTGGCCTGCCAACCGGATCAACGGCTTTCGAGTTCGGTGAGCGCGGTCTGGTTATCCTGCAACATATTGATATTGCAGCGGCTGTGATTGCGGTCATCATGGTGGCGTCGCTCGGGATTTTCTTCAACAAGACACGTATTGGCCGGGCCTTGCGTGCCGTTGCAGATGATCACCAAGCCGCTCTTTCCGTCGGCATTTCGCTCAATCAGATCTGGGCAATTGTCTGGTTCGCTGCAGGCCTGGTTGCGCTCGCAACGGGGATCATGTGGGGCGCGCGCTCCGACGTCTCCTTCGCGCTTGAAATCGTCGCCTTCAAGGCCTTGCCGGTCTTGATCCTCGGGGGCTTTACCTCGATCCCTGGCGCGATTGTTGGCGGCCTTATCATTGGGTTCGGCGAAAAGATCGGTGAACTTTACTGGGGTGGTCTTGTCGGCGGCGGCATTGAGTCGTGGCTCGCCTACATCATCGCACTCATTTTCCTGCTGTTCCGGCCCCAAGGGCTGTTCGGCGAAAAGATCATCGAGCGGGTTTGACAAAATGTTTTATCGCGAAGCTGGCCAATTCAAAACAAGCTACCAGGCGGACCAGGCGCTTATGCCGATCCGTCAGGACCGGATCGGTCTTGCGGCAATCCTGCTGATCGCATTTGTCGCCATTCCGTTCTTTGCCAACGACTTCTTTCTGACGTCCATCATGATCCCGTTTCTGGTATTTTCGCTGGCGGCGATCGGGCTGAACGTTCTGACAGGGTTCTGTGGGCAGTTGTCACTCGGTACCGGCGCCTTCATGGGTGTCGGAGCCTATGCAGCCTACAAACTGACAACCATCTTCCCGGACGCCAACGTTATTTTGATGGTGTTGTTGTCCGGTGTGTTCTCCGCCGGGGTTGGCGCAATCTTTGGGCTTCCGAGCTTGCGGATTAAAGGCCTTTATCTGGCGGTGACCACGCTGGCGGCTCAGTTCTTCCTGGAATGGTGCTTCATCCGCATTGGGTGGCTCTACAACTACAATGCTTCCGGGGCGATCGAAATCCCGCATCGTGAAGCGTTCGGTGTTGTGGTCTCAGGCGCGGAATCGTCTCCGCTGGTGCGCTATTTCATCGTTCTGTCAATCACCGTCGGTATCGCAATCTTGATGGCGAATGTCTTGCGTGGCCGGATCGGGCGGGCCTGGATGATGATCCGCGATATGGACATCGCCGCGGAACTGATGGGCATCCGCCCCTTGCAAACCAAGCTGCTGGCTTTTGCCGTGTCGTCTTA
>CALDSI010000283.1 GCA_937911395.1 uncultured Labrenzia sp. | reverse complement strand
ATATGGGCACCACCATACTCTGGCGTGTCGGTCCGCATGATCGTATCGCCGCCCCCGAGAAGCGACACACCGCAGGTTACCCCAAAACGGATGCGTTCCAGTGCGGCAAGGCGCGCTTCGGCATTCCAGTAGTCCGGTGTTGATCCGATCGTGTAGACCTCACCGCACAGTGCTTCCCAGGCATCGCCGTCATGCATGGACATGGTCTTGATAAGCGCATGTCCGGCATGGGCATGGACGTCAATCAGACCCGGAATGATCGCCTTTCCAGTTGCGTCGATCCGGCGGGGAGCATCGTGTTCTGCGATAACCTCATCATGCGTACCGACTTTGAGGATCTTGCCGTCCTCAATGGCAATGGCGCCGTTATCAATGATCCGGCGCTCCGGGTCGACCGGGATTACGGTGCCACCAAGGATTAAGAGGTCAGCCATGCGCGGCTCCTGTCAAATCGGGAAGTGCGCGCAAGTCAGGCACACCATCAACCGGCATGGAAAACCCTTTGATATCTCTGGAAAATCCAACGGCACGCAGTGGATTGTAGAGTGTCAGCCACGCCGGGTCTTGTTGAAGAAGACGGAACGCCTCCCGGTAAATCGTCTCGCGTTCCGCAGAATTTTCGGTCTCGCGTCCCCGGTCGATCAAAGCTTCAACAGCAGTGTTGCGGTATCCCTGCCACCAGGCCCCGGCAATCCGGCTGTCGATCTTCTCATAGAGCACCCGGAATGTGGACATCGGACTGGAATCAAACACGCATAGATCCTGGATTTCCTTGCGCCGGACCATGTGGGCATAAGCTTCACGATCTTCATGGATATGAACGGACAACCGGATCCCGACATTGGCGAGCTGTTCGGCCAACACGTCTGTCAGGATTTGCGCCTCATCCGGCAGGCGTGTCGGACAATCAACGGCAAGCTCCAGTCCATCTTTGTATCCGGCATCGCAGAGCAATTGCCGGGCAGTGTCCGGATCGTGCGGCACACGTAGTGCAGCATCCACTCCAAAGTGCCCGGGACTGACAAACCCATGGAGCGGTTCGCCCGCTCCTCCAAGAACGCCCTGAACGACAGCGTCCCGGTCAACCGCAAGGCTCAAAGCCTTGCGCACTCTCGGATCGCGCAAGGGTCCCTTTCCAGCATTCAAGAGATAGATGATCGCGACCGGCGCCCGGTAGGTGCGAAGCGCAACGCCGTGCCTTTCTGCATGAGGGGTGATGGCTGCGGCCATCAGTGCCTCGCCCGCCGCAACAGCCGCCAAACGCTTGTCAGCGTCGGGCTCGCGGGCGATGCGAAGGGATGTGTTTTTCGGCTTGGGCCAGTGACGCACGCCAGATGCCTCCAGCACCAGCGTGTCTTCCGAGCGCCCCGCAAGCCGGAAAGGTCCCGAGCCACAATGAGCGCTTCGGTCCCCTGCATCCAATGCCTCAAATGCACCTGGGGCAACAATAAACGCTTGAACCAAGACATCACAAAAGTCGGCCATGGGTTCAGCAAGTGTGACGGTCAGTGCAAGACCAGACGCTGCATACACCGCCCCCACAAGATACTGGCGCCAAACGGCTGGGGAGCCAAGCGTGTATCCCTTGTCTTCCCGCGCCATCCGTTCAAGCGAGGCCTGAACGGCGGCGGCATCACATTCCGTTCCATCTTGGAAGGTCACACCGCTGCGAAGGAAAAACCGCCAGATGCGCCCGTCGCCGGACACTTGCCAGCACTCGGCAAGGCCGGGAACGAACTCTTTTCCCTCACGCCGCACCAGCGTGTCGTAAATCGCGCCCAATACGCTCAACTCGTCGGCTGCGTCGGTACAGTCGTGCGGATCGCCCAACGGGGTGCGGGCCTGGAGAATCGTCACGCTCATGCCACGTCCCGCGCAGGCTCATCAATCAGATGACAGGCGATCTGCTGCCCGGCACCATTTTCTTTCAACACCGGGCGTTCGGCAGCACAACGCTCCCAGGCAAACGGACAGCGCGTGCGAAAGCAGCATCCGGACGGCAACGACAGGGCCGACGGCACTTCCCCTTTCAGCTCCAGCTGGGTCGATTTTTTAGCCGGATCCAGAGATGGGGCCGCCGACAGGAGCGCACGTGTGTAGGGATGACTGGGGGCCGAAAAAATCCGGTCGCGAGGGGCTGTTTCAACAATGAACCCCAGATACATCACCGCGACCCTGTCGGCGATGTGATGGACGACACTCAGGTCGTGACTGATGAACAGATAGGCCAGCCCAAATTCATCCCGGAGATCCATC
The DNA here is from genome assembly GCA_937911395.1 of uncultured Labrenzia sp. Classification (GTDB taxonomy): domain Bacteria; phylum Pseudomonadota; class Alphaproteobacteria; order Rhizobiales; family Stappiaceae; genus Roseibium. The sequence continues at coordinate 1,140 of CALDSI010000283.1, read as the reverse complement.
ATCAAGTTAAGGATCTGCGCCTGGATGGACACATCAAGCGCAGAGACGGGTTCATCCGCAATAATCAGCTTCGGATTAACCGACAGAGCCCGGGCAATGCCAATCCGCTGGCGCTGACCGCCGGAGAATTGGTGAGGATAGCGTCCCGCATGCTCGGTGTTGAGCCCCACACGCGCCAACAGCTCTTCCGTTCGTGCATGCGCTTGGGCCCAGCTGCCGGTTTGTTCGGCCAGCGGTTCTGCCACGATGTCGCGCACCTTCTGCCGCGGGTTCAAGGACGCATAGGGATCCTGGAAGATCATCTGCATTTTCGAGCGGACCGGCAGCAGCTCCTTTGGCGACAAGTCCTGGATGTCTTCGCCTTCAATACTGACGGTTCCAGCTGTCGGCATGTGAATGCGGGCGATGGTCTTGGCGACCGTCGACTTGCCACATCCGGACTCCCCGACAAGAGCAAGCACCTCGCCTTCGTTCACTTCAAAAGACACGCCATTGACCGCATGAACCACCCGCTCGGGCGCGCGCAACCGGCCTTTTTCAAGTTTCAGCCGGTCAAGAAGTCCGCCGCCAATGTCGAACCGCTGTTCAAGGCCTTTGACCTGTAACATCGCCGTCATGCCGGTTCCCCTTCGACTGGAAAATGACAGGCTATTAACCGGCCTGTGTCCTGCTCAGCCAAAACCGGCTCGATCTCCGCGCAGCGCGCCTGTGCCCGAGGGCACCGGTCCTGAAAATTGCAGCCTCTCGGCAGTTTGCGAATGTCGGGAACGGCTCCCGGGATCTGATCCAGCCGGTGCTTGCGATCCGATGGATCCGGGATCGACGCAATCAGTCCTGCCGTATATGGGTGCCGCGGTGTATCGATGACCGCGCGGGGCGGGCCGCGTTCAACGACCTTGCCGCAATACAGCACCGTGATGTGGTCCGCCATTTCGGCAACAACGGCCAGATCGTGGGTCACCAGGATCATCGACGCACCATGCTCGCGCACCTGTCGCTTGATCAGCTTCAGGATTTGGGCCTGAATGGTGACATCTAGCGCGGTCGTCGGTTCGTCGGCAACGATCAGACGCGGTTCGGCGAGCATGCCAATCGCAATGACCACCCGCTGGCGCATGCCGCCTGAAAACTGATGCGGGT
>CALDSI010000282.1 GCA_937911395.1 uncultured Labrenzia sp. | reverse complement strand
AGAGCACAAAACCCTGTCGCCAGCGACGTTGCCGCCGTCGATGAACCGGGTTATAGGCCTGCCCTCTTTCCGGGTCAACAGGGAAAATGAAAGTTTTTGAAGTTTTTTGCAGTGCGGCAGAACGCGGTGGATATTAAGTGAATATTTACCATGAAAATGGCTGTATTCCGACGATCTCAGCCAATCGGCGCGTTTCCGAAGCCCATCAAGCGCTGTCCGGCATCAACAACAAGGGTATGACCAGTCACCTGCTGGGCATTTAAAAAATACCGCAGCGCACCAACGATATCCTCCGGTCCAAGCCCCGGACCCAAAGGGGTCAGCTTCTGGCGTGCATCGAAGTTTTCCTGGGTCTGATCACTGGGCAGGATCAGGCCTGGTGCAATGGCGTTTACCCGAATGCCCTTTGGACCAAGGTCATAGGCCGCCAGCCTCGTTGCGCCATCCAAGGCGAATTTTCCGCAAAAATAGCTGAAGCGTTCCGGAGAGGCCGACTGCATTTGGGTGTCGAGCATATTGAGAATGAGCCCGCCGTCGGGGAGCGGATCCTGCTGGGCAAACGCCTGCATCAAAAATACGGGCGCTGCGGCATTGACGTTCATCAGAAATTGCCAACTGTCCAGCGTCAGATCAGACAGGCAATCCGTGTTGAACGCAGACGCGGAGTTTACCAAAACGGATACCGGCCCACCCAAGGCTTCGACCGCATCGGAGACTAACGTCCCGGCCGTTTCCGGGTGGCTCAGGTCTTTTTGCAAAAGAACTGACTGACCACCGTCAGCACGAATCCGGTCATGAAGTACTTCAGCGCCGTCAACCGATGAATTGTAGTGAAGACCGACGGCGTATCCTTCGGCAGCTAGACCTTCTGCAAGTGCCTTGCCGAGCCGTTTGCCCGCACCGGTTACTAGTGCAATCTTTTGGTCCGCCATCTTATCCCCTTCCAAAACTCAAGCGCTTTACGCGTAATCCTGCAAGTTCAAAACTGGCTGCACCCTCGGAACCTCATGGCTGCGCACCATGTTTGCTTTCGACAGGACAGCGAGGGTGGCCGCACTGGTCTGCGCCACACGAACCTCATCCCGGAACAGGAAAACATGACCAGTCAGCTGGACGGTCACCGGCCAGCCCAACTCGCGCAACCGGAAGGATTGCAGAATACTGTCAGTCTGATACCGGATCCGGTCCGGACCATCCGGCAGATTGAGTGCGAAACCGAACCCGGGATCGACCCAGAGGCGCTCGATGCCCGCGTCTTCCGCCATGGCGACACGGTCCTTGAAAAACAGCAGCTGTGCGTCAAAAACCTGGTCAACCGGTGGCAGATCATCGCTGGAGCGTGCGTTTTCTCCGGGCGTGTAACACAGGATCAATCCAGCTTCGTGTTTGGCAATCGTTTCATAGAAACCCTTGTCATCGACCCGGCCCGTCAGGTTGACCACCCCGGCACCGGCTTCCAGCAGAGCGACGGCGACTTCCGGATGATAGGTTTCAACGGACACAAGGATGTTCTCACTTGTGAGTGCCGACACAGTCGGCCTCATCCGGTCGATCTGGCGTTCTATGGAAACAATGTCCGCTGTTTCACCCGTCGATTCGCCGCCAATGTCCACCATGGCCGCCCCTTCAAGGGTCATGCGGCGACCCCGGTAAAGGGCGGCTTCCAAGGTGTGGCATACCGTTTCCCGGTAGGAGCTGTCCGGAGACAGGTTCAAAACCCCCATTTGATAGGTTCGGTCCTCGAATGTTTTTCCAAATTTTGGAAAGTCAAAGGTTCGGATCGGGGTTTCCAGAGCCTCCCGGTACTTTAGCCAAAGGGGAAGAACGCGGTCTGCGGAAATCATTTAGAAGTATCTCCTGGAAGGGAAAAGGCGTGTACCGGCTGGCAGATAGTCCCGTGCACTACACAGGCAAGGTCAGGCGCGTCGCTTACGTGATATCCGGATGCCGACGGCGGCCGCGTCTTCAAAGATCTCAGGTTTTGTCACCTTCACCGTCACATAGTCGGCAAGCGGGTTCTGCAAGGCAAAGGCTGCCACCGCCTCGGCCCATTCTTCCACCAGTTCAACATGGCCGCCGTTGGCGACCTTGTCCTGAATGAAAAATACAGTGTCCGCATAAGAGACATAGGATCCGGTCTCGGCGACGATCTTGCGATAGCCAGGTACGGTCCGGATTTCGACATCAAAACGGAGCCCTTGTCTGCGGCCTTTTTCGCTGTCCAGCACGCCAATTTCGGCAGCCACAAGGAGGCCGTCGATCATGATCGTGTCCCGGCCATCCTCAATGATATCGTATGTGGTCTCGTTATCCGTCTGTGCAGATATGTCCATCGTGCCCTGTTCCTGCTTGCATGCTCGAGGCAGGGATGGCGGTTTTAAGCCCCACCAGTCAAGCCGCACTTTCTTGCGAGTTTTCAGAGCGGGTTAACTAGGGGAAGCCTCATAGACATCAACAGTGCGCATGACACCGCGCAATTCGGCAAGTCCGCGCAGACGCCCGATGGCCGGGTATCCAGGTGTCGATGTCTCTTTCAAATCTGAAAGCATACGATGGCCATGGTCGGGACGCATGGGAATGGCCTTACCCTTTTTACGCTCCAGCGTCCGCAATGCCCGCACGATTGCGACCATGTCGACGTCGCCCGCCAGATGGGCATCTTCATGAAAACTGCGCGGGTCCGCTTCGCGTTTTGTGGCCCGCAGATGTGCGAAGTGGATCCTGTCGTCCAAGGCGTCAATAATCGCCGGAAGATCATTGTCCGGATGAACGCCGAGCGAGCCAGAGCAGACCGTGAACCCATTGGCTTGAGATGTGTTCAGGCTTTTGATCCGGATGAGATCCTCACGGGTGCCGACGATCCGCGGCAAGCCGAAAAGCGACCGCGGTGGATCATCTGGATGAATGGCAAGCTTCACCCCTTCTTCCTCCGCTACCGGCACAACAATCTCCAGAAAGTTCGCAAGGTTCTGGAAGAGGCTCGCGCTGTCGATTGTTTTGTAAGCTGCCAGATGCTCCCGGAATGTGTCGAGCGTGTAGCTTTCTTCAGATCCCGGCAATCCTGCAATTATGGTTCGAACCAGACGATCCTTGTCTTCGTCGGTCCGCTGATCAAGCCACGCTTCGGCAGCAGCAACATCGTTCTGACTATAGTCGGCCTCAGCGCCCTCACGTTTGAGGATAAAAAGATCAAATGCCGCGTAGGCAACGAATTCAAACCGCAAGGCGGTTGCCCCATCGGGCAATTCATAATCGAGATCCGTCCGGGTCCAGTCGAGCACCGGCATGAAGTTGTAGCAGATGGTGTGGATGTTCTCACGAGCCAGTGCCCGAACCGTTTCAGCCCAGTTTTCCGCCCAGCGCTCCCAACCCGATGCCCCGGTCTTGATGTCCTCATGGATCGGGATGCTTTCACACACTTCCCAAGTAAGGCCCGCGGCCTCAATCATGCGACGGCGTTTTGCGATTTCTTCTTCCGGCCAATAGGTGTCGTTTGGAATTTGATGAAGCGCTGTGACGATACCGGTGGCGCCGGTCTGACGAACATCGCGCAGGGAAATCGGGTCATCCGGACCAAACCAGCGCCAGCATTCGATCATCGCATCTGTCTTTCTTTTTGTTTCATGCCGCCGAACACCCCCCAGTGCCTCCCGTGAATCTGAATAAACTATCCAGCCACGCTAATTCGAGACAGCCGCGGGCTTATAAAGATACCCGTCAAATTCGGGATCTCCCACATCTGAGAGCTCCAAAAGCGTCAACCGTACATTCTCAAGGTGTTGCCACATGGCCTTACGCGCAGCTTCCGAATTGCGATGCCGCAGGGCTTCCAGAATTTCGGCGTGATCATCGAGCCACTTGGCCCGGTAGCTGAGATCAAATATCCGATCATGCAAGCGGGCCCACATCGGGCTGTTCTCGCGCTTGCTCCAGAGCTCTTCGACCTGTGCCACAAGGACACTGTTTTGGGTGGCTTCGGCGATCTGAAGGTGGAACTGGCGGTCGGCCAAATAATCCTCTTCGCCGTTTGCGATGGCTTTCCGTTCCAGTTCCAGCGTGTCTCGCAGCTGAACGATGTCGCTCTTGGTGATCGTGCTGGCCGCAAATCCGGCAATGCTGCTTTCCAGAAGCTGGCGGGCCTGCAAAAGCTCAAAAGGGCCGAAATCAGGTTTCGGATTGCTCAGAAAAAGCTTTTCGCCGGTGGCAACATAACTCCCGGACCCTTTGCGCACGTCAAGATAGCCTTCAATTTCCAGCATAATGAAGGCTTCACGAACCAAAGACCGGCTGATGCCCAGTTCCTCGGAAATCTGACGCTCTGTCGGAAACTTGTCGCCTGGCTTGTAACCGTCATGGGCGATCCGCCGCGCAAGGATCTGCGCGATTTCCTGATACCGGCGTTTGGGAGTGTCGCTGGTCATGATGCTTTCCTTGCATCCTCCTGACCGGCCGCGATCTGATGATAGTACTCGGCCAGGATATGAAATGCCTTTTTCTTGGTCTTCTTATCGGCGGCGATCAGGCCTTTATGATTGTAGCCATTTTGAAAGATGTTCTGACGCCGTTCCACTCGGAAATCATACAGGATCCACGGCGACATGCCTTTGACATACGCAAGGCGCCGCAGAGTGGCAATCTGTTTGGCGTAGACTTCCGCCATGTAGTCTTCGCTGAAAAGACCTGTTTTCGGGCCTTTGTCGCCAATAACACCATCAGCCCCGGTCTCGGAGATGACCACCGGGCGATCCGGATCAGAGTTCTCGCCAATTGCCGCCAAATCCTCGAAGTCTTCCTCGTACCAGCCGTAGTACTCGTTGAGACCGATCACATCGATGTGCTCGGCAAGACGATCTTCAATCCGGTTCCGGGCATGATTGACGAGACAGGCTGCAGACGTCAGCCGTGTCGGATCGAGCCGTTTCGCAGTCTCAGCGAGGTTTTTCATGAAGTCCAGGCGCGCATCAGTGTCCGGGTTTTCATTACCGACCGACCAAATGACAACGCTCGCCCTGTTGCGGTCACGCTTGATCAATTCGCTCAATTGGTTTTCCGCATCCCGGTAGGTTGCCGGGTTTTCAAAATCGATCGCCCAATAGACCGGAATTTCCTCCCAAAGGAGAAAACCAAGTTCGTCGGCCAGTTGCGCAGCCAATTCATGGTGCGGGTAGTGCGCAAGACGCAAGTAATTGCAACCGAGTTCCCGGGCGTGATCAAACCGACAGCGAAGATCGGCTTCGGTTGTCACCTTGCCCAGCGCAGCATCATCTTCATGCACGGAAATCCCGCGCAGGAACAAAGGTTCACCGATCAAAACAATAACGGTACAGCGGCGTTCGATTTGGCGGAAACCTACACGATCACGGATCTTGTCACCGCCATAAACAACTTCCGCATCATAAAGTACCGGTGAATCCGGGCTCCACAATTGAGGGTTTGCTTCAAACTTAATCTTGCCGTTGCCGGATGAACCAAGCGGTACTTCCAACTCCAAGCCAAGGCCCGGAATTGAAAGACGCGCCGGTTCGCCGCTAAGTGGGCCATCAATGGCCACTTCGGCACATAGTTTTCCGTAGCTTCCATCCGGCACAAGATAGAGAAAGAAATCCTTGATCAGGCTTTTTGGCGTCTGGAACAGACTAACTTCCCGGTAAATTCCACCGTAGTTGAACCAGTCCGTGTTGCGCATTGGGACGCGGTCACAGGTGCGGGTGTTGTTCACACACGCCATAATCCAGTTCCGGCCGGTTTTCAGCTTACCGGTGAGTTCAACACAGAACGGGGTCGAGGCACCGTAATGGTTACCAATGAACTCGCCGTTCAGAAAAATCTTGCAGTCGTAAGCCGCCGCACCAAAGTGCAGAAACGTTCGCTTGGTCTCATCGATAACGTCAATGTCCAGGGGGCGGGTGTACCAGGCACTGCCTTC
>CALDSI010000281.1 GCA_937911395.1 uncultured Labrenzia sp. | reverse complement strand
CAGACTGCGATGTCAGCCAGTCCTTGTCGAACCGGTACCAGCTGCCGCCACGCTTCTGATCATGTGCCCGTGAGATAGGTGCGCCCATCAGGTGGCACATCAACAGGGTTCCGACCGCGCCGTGTCCGGTGAAGAGAACAGGATCTTCTTCTTTCACTGAGCGCAGAACGGCTCGGATGCCGGTGACAATGCGCATTTGTGCGTCAATCGCCCGCTCCCAGCCGCGGATGGATTCGTCCGGGTTGGCAAAAAACTGATCTGCGGTCCGCTCAAATTCTTCCCGTGCCAGATATCCGGTCGCGGAGCGGTCATTTTCGTGGAGCGCCTTCAAGACCAGAGGCTTCAGCTCGAGGTGGCCTCCGACAATTTCGGCGGTTTCGACGGCCTTGACCTCGCCGCTGGAGACAATGCGCTGAAAGTCTTTGGCAAATGGCAGATCTGCGGCGAGGGCAGCGCGGTCGCGGCCAATTTCGGACAGCCGCCACTCCTGAATAGGAACATCCGGATCGATTTCGACTTCCGGATGGGTCAGATAAACACACCAAGTCATAAGGATGTCTCCTCTAGCCAGCCGGTAATGAGTTCATATGCGATGGAAATGGACGGCGGGATCATGTGCCCTTCCGGATGGGTGCCCTCAATCATTTGGCGGACCTCGTCGCGGCTGCACCACTTGCAGGCCTCGAGTTCGTCGTCTTCGATGACGATGTCTGTCGACAGCGCATCACCGATGCAGCCGAGCATCAAATTGGCTGGAAAAGGCCAGGGTTGGTTGGAAATCAAACGGACTTCTCCGACCTCAATGCTGGATTCCTCCAGCGTTTCCCGCCGCACGGCCTGTTCGATCGTTTCTCCCGGCTCCATAAACCCCGCAAGTGTCGTGTAGATCCCCTCCGGCAACCGGGGCGGGCGCCCCAGCAGGGCGCGAGCTCCGTCGGTGATCAGCATGATGACGCAAGGATCCGTGCGCGGAAAATGATGGGCACCGCAGGAGGGGCAATCACGGCGGTATCCCCCTTCGCTCATGACCGTTTTTTCGCCGCATTGGGAGCAATGCCGGTGCGTCCGATGCCAGTGGATCAGGGCGCGGGCTTGCGCCAATGCGCCGAGTTCTTCTGAAGCGAATGTCCGTTGGATGGCAAGCTGCCGTAGATCCTGCAGATGCAGGCTGGGCATCTCCGCCAATTCTTCATCCTGTTGGGCGAGTGTCGTCGCAAAAACGGCCCGGCCTGTTTTGGGCCGCAATCCCAAGAAGACCATTTCTTCGCGTGATGCGTTTAAGGCCAAAGCGCCTTTGAGCGTGTGTCCGAACTGCGGAGGGGGCCCAGCCGGAAAGACCAGCGTCCGCGGTGTCGACAAAACAATTTCGGTATCCGGTCTATCCAGGAGCCCGCTTAAGTAGGCGAGGTCGCCGCGACGCGTTGATTGGCGGTCGAGTGTGTTCCCGAGAAAACTCATTTCCATCGCTGGCAAGTCGGCATCAGGCGCACGCATCAAGTAATCCTTGGAATTGGCAGAGTCTGGAGAGGGGCCAGGTCAGTTGAAATCGGTTTCCGCTGCAAAGCTGTCTCGCAGGCGGTTTATCAAGTGTTCATCGGCAGCGTCTTCGTAAGGTTTGGGGGAAACTACCCCCCAAATCGGCCCGGGCCAAGCCGCGTCATCCCGGAAGCGGGCAATGATATGAACATGGAGTTGAGAAACCTGGTTTCCGAGCGCGCCGACGTTCAGTTTCTCGCATTCAGTTGCGGAGCGCAAAACTCGGCTGGCCAGCGCAATTTCCCGCATCAGTTGAAGCTGGTCATCTTCTTCCAAGTCGATGATCTCAACCAGATCCGGCTTGCGCGGCACCAGTAGCAGCCACGGATAATTGGCGTCCTTCATCAACCGAACAGTTGATAACGGCAAATCCAGAACCGGGAGACTGTCTCCTTCAAGGCGCGGATTGAGGTCAAAAAAGGTCATAAGGTCAAACCGATACAGATAAAGGCCATCGGGGCGCGAAGGATCTGAATTAGAATTTGTTATCTCACCATACGTCCAGTTCAGACGGGAAAGAAACTTCTTTTCACGCGGGAGCCATATGGCGCTACAAAAATCATAGCTGGCAATGTCTGCCGCGAATGTCAATCTTGGTTGACGTCACAAGATAATGAGGCGGTGTGTCCGCGAACTGCCTGCACTCTTCCGGCAAAGAAAAACCGGGATTTGCCTCTTGCCAACCACCCCATGAGTCCTGATATAAGGCGCTCGGGAGGTTGGTGGTGGACGAGCCACTCGCCAACCGGGTCAGGTCCGGAAGGAAGCAGCCCTAACGAGCCTCGGCACGGGTCGCCGTGCCAGCCTCCCACCATTCAGTGCAAGAATAAGCACAGGCACCGCCGGAAATCCGCGGTGCTTTTTTGATTTTCAGGCCTCTCCCGGGAAGTGCCTGTTGGCCTTTCCAAGAAAACCGATAAAACCCTGTCCACCTTTTGAAAAAAATCGGTATGGTGCGGCTCATGGATGAGACTGGCTTTCCGCAAGACGACACTGAAACTGGCCTTGGGCTGATGGGCGGGACCGGAACGGCGCCCGGCGCGGCCGAGGGCGGCGCCTACCGTGTGTTGGCGCGCAAATACCGCCCGAAAACCTTTGAAGATCTGGTGGGGCAGGAGCCCATGGTTCAAACGCTGGAAAATGCGTTTGATACCGGCCGCATTGCACAAGCCTGGATGTTGACCGGCGTGCGCGGGGTTGGCAAAACCACGACTGCCCGTATCCTCGCTCGCGGTCTGAATTACGAAGTGCCTGGCGAAGCGGACAAGCCGACCGTGAAACTCACGCAGGAAGGCACGCACTGCAAAGCGATCATGGAAGGCCGTCATGTCGATGTGATCGAGATGGACGCTGCCTCCCATACCGGCATAAACGACATTCGCGAGATCATCGATGCCGCCCGCTACCGCCCGGCAACGGCGCGGTACAAGGTTTACATCATCGATGAGGTGCACATGCTCTCCAACGCAGCCTTCAACGGGCTGTTGAAGACGCTGGAAGAGCCGCCGGAGCATGTGAAGTTCATTTTCGCGACGACAGAAATCCGGAAAGTCCCGATCACGGTCCTGTCGCGCTGTCAGCGCTTCGACCTGCGCCGGATCGACCAGTCCAAGCTCATTGGCTTGCTGCGCCGGATCTCCGATGCCGAGGGCATTCAGATCTCCGATGAGGCCCTGATGCTGATCGCCAGAGCTGGTGAGGGCTCGGCGCGCGATTCGCTGTCCCTGCTCGATCAGGCGATGGCCCACGGCTCAGGCGCCATCGAAGCTGACGATTTGCGCCAGATGCTCGGACTTGCGGACCGGGCGCGGGTGATTGATCTCTTTGGCCACCTGATGGCCGGCCGGATTGAAGACGCACTTGGCGAGCTGCAGGCGCAGTATGAAATTGGAGCGGATCCGGCAATCGTTCTGACTGATCTTGCCGATTTCACACACCTCGTGACACGTATGAAAGTCGCGCCGAAATCGGTGGACGAGGCCTCGGTGACGGAAGCTGAGCGCGCCCGAGGTCAGGAGTTTGCCGAAAAGATCTCTGTCCGGCTTCTATCACGCGTTTGGCAGATCCTGCTAAAAGGCGTTCAGGAGGTTCAGGCCGCCTCCAAGCCATTGGCCGCGGCCGATATGGTGCTGGTGCGTCTTGCCTATGCGGCGGACTTGCCGGATCCAGGCGAATTGATGGCTCAGATACAGAATGGCCAAATGCCGGCATCCGGCGGGGCGCCTACAAGTGCATCTGGCAGCGGTGCGGCTCCGTCTGGCGGTGGTGGACAGGCAATGGCTGTTGGGGCGCGGGCGATGCCACAAGGGACCCCACAAGGAGGTCCGGTCATGCAGGCGTCTGGTCGGCCGCAGCTCTCTGCCATCCAGGGCGGCATACCGCAAACAGCGCCCGCACAACAAAAGGCGCCGCAGAGTGAACCGGAGCCGGAGCCCGCTCAGCCGCAATCTGCTCACAATCTAAAGAACCTGCATGACTGCGTCGCCTTGGCTTCGGAAAAGCGCGACATTCCGATGAAAGTTGCGATCCAGCGCCAGATGCGGCTTGTGAAATTCGAACCGGGCAAGATCGAGATCCAGCCGACCGATGATGCGCCTGCTGATATTGCCGGCGAATTCGGCCGCAAGTTGACCGAATGGACGGGCCAGCGCTGGTTTGTTGTTGTGTCGCGGACACAGGGCCGTCCCACGATCCACGAAGAGCAGGAAGCCAACCAGCAGCAGCTTCTGTCAGATGCCAAGTCCCATCCGACTGTCGCGGCGCTTTTGGCCCAGTTTCCAGGCGCCAAGGTGATCGATGTGAAAGTGCAGGTTTCTGAAGAAGACGAAGCGGCCATGGCCGACCCTCTGGTCAACGATCCATTGCTTAATGAAGCGCTGGGCAACGACGACGAAGATTAGAGGCGGGCGCCGTCTGCGGTGGTCAAGCTTGCGCCCTGGCAATTGTTCTTCTAAACGCAGACCCCAAATAGTGAGAAACGGCGGGGACCGCCGGCCAGGTTTTCAAGGAGAGACCCGATGGACTTCCTCAAGATGATGAAGCAGGCCAAGGAAATGCAGGAGCAGATGGGCTCTTTGCAAGGACAGATCGAAGACATCGAAGCGGAAGGTTCCTCCGGAGCTGGCCTGGTCACCGTGCGCCTCAATGGCAAAGGCGAGCTCAAAAGCCTGACAATCGACCCGTCTCTGATGAAAGAAGGCGAGGGTGAGATTCTCGAAGATCTGATCATTGCCGCACACACCGACGGCCGGGTGAAGATCGATCAGGCAATCCAGGAAAAGACCCAGGAAATGATGGGCGGCCTCGGCCTTCCGGCAGGCATGAAATTGCCGTTTTAAGGTTTCTGCTTCGAGGTCGGAAGAGATCAATGGGTGTCTTGTTCTCGATGTCATCCCGGCCTTGAGGCTGGATCCACTTGAAAGTCCACTTGGCGCAGTTCCAGAGTTTTCTTCCAGCTGCTCTGCTAATGATTGGATCCCCGCTCAAGGCGGGGATGACGTCAGAGCTAAATAAGGCTAATGGCGTCATGTCCAAAATTTCCCATGCCGTTCGCTGAAACGCATGAGCATAGTGAGAAAAACATGGCGCAGAAGCAGGTTGCGGGACCAGAAATCGAGCGGTTGATCCAGTTGCTGGCCAAGCTGCCGGGGCTGGGTCCGCGGTCGGCCCGCCGCGCCGCTTTGCACCTCATCAAGAAGAAAGACCAGTTGCTCGTCCCGCTGTCTGAGGCGATGGGCATTGCCGTTCGCGACATCGGTATCTGTTCGGTTTGCGGCACGGTGGATACGTCTGACCCTTGCACGATCTGTTCGGATGACAAGCGGGACCCGAGCGTCCTGGTGGTCGTTGAAGATGTGTCCGATCTCTGGGCGCTGGAGCGCGCAAGTGCCGTTAACGCCCGCTATCATGTGCTCGGCGGAACACTCTCCCCGCTGGATGGTGTTGGCCCGGATGAGTTGAACCTTGCCTCCCTCATCGACCGCTGCGGCGCGCCGGAAATCCAGGAAGTCATTCTGGCGATCAGCGCGACCGTCGAAGGCCAGACAACAGCCCATTACATCATGGACCAGCTCGGGCATCTGGATGTCCATGTCACCAGGCTCGCGCATGGCGTGCCGATCGGCGGGGAACTCGATTATCTGGATGAGGGTACGTTGGCACAGGCGCTGAAGGCCCGAACGCGGTTTTGAGGCCTGCCTTACCGGGTCAAGTGCTGACTACTTTTCAAACCGAAACAAGCGGCAATAGCCGCAATCTGGGATCGCGAACAATTCTTCTGCAGTCGAAAACGCCGCTGCGCGACCGGTCGTGAGCCAGCCGTGTGTGTTCTCCGGAAAGTCACAAGTCTCGATATGGGTCATCAAGCGCTCAAACTGTTCCTCGGTGAGTGGCGGCGACCAATGCTCTCGGAATTGCTGTCTGTTTTGCCGGTTGAAGGTTTCGAGGGATATGCCTTCCGGCAAGACAGGTTCGAATGAGAAAAACACACCGTTGGAGCTCAGCGCAGAACGGATGGTCGAGAAAACCTGCGTCTTTTCTTCATTGCTCTGGAAATGATGCAAACACAGCCCGCACCAGATCACGTCATATGAGCCCGGGTTTTCAGAGAGCGTAGTGAGTATATCCATCTGCTCCAGCCGTGCGTCAAAGGGCGAGTCTTCCATGTTTTTTGCGGCGATTGCCAGTGCCTGCGGCGACAAGTCAACGCCGAGATAGTTTGTGACGGCGGTTTTTCGAAGAGCACGGGACATGACATCCGCATCTCCGCAGGCAAGATCCAGAAACCGGAAGCCACCGGAAAACCGCGTCTTCATTTCTTGAACTAGGATCTCTGAAACTTCCTGATGAAAGAGCAGATTGTTGTCGACCAGCGTCCGGTAAATCTGCCAGTCGGTTTCGAAAATGGTTGCCGGATCCAGGTCTGTTGCGACAGGTGTTGCAGTTGGATTGTGGGCGTTGATCATTGTTGTATAAGCAATCTATGAGGGTTTTTGAAGAGAATACACCTAAAAATACATTTTATGCAGGAGGAACGAAACAATCCTTGATCACCATATGTGACCTGAGGAATGATGACACGAACGCAAGTATCCCCGCTTGTTGCTCAAGGATTGTTGCTCATGTTCCCGAACGCAGCGTTGCAAGCACCGGCGCCAATCATGACCCGCAGGCTGTGTCTGAGGGCGCCGAAGCTTGAGGATTCGTTCGACATCGATCCGATCTACAATGATTTTGATGTCGCCCGCTGGATCAATGTCCCTCATCCGTGTCCGACCGGATTTGCCCTTGAGCGGTTTCAGCGGTTTCTGACCTTTCCGCCGCACGAACGCTGTTTCATCCTCTCGAAAAAATCAGACAAGAAACAAAAAGCCATTGGGCTAATTCTAGCAAACTGGGCGGATGGCGAAAAACCGCCGATCATCGGCTTCTTTCTGGCGTCGAAATTTCACGGCAAAGGGTTCATGGGCGAAGCGCTAGATGCGGCCTTTAAGGAGCTGTTTCAGCTGACCGGCGCCGATGAGATTCGAGCATCTTATTATGACGGAAACGTCGCCTCGGATGTGCTGCTGAAGAAGAAGGGGTTCAAGCCGGTTGGTACCAGCATGGATTTCAATCGCGCTACCGGGAAGACAGAGCAACAATCGGATCTGATTCTCCCCCGATCTGTTTTTGAGGCTAAGTGATCCTTTTCAATGGCCACTTGCGCAGGGTCAGGCCGGCACTTATGTCGTGGCGGTCGATCACAAACCCTTGAAGGCAAGAATGTTCCAATCCGCCAGCCGTGCCATGTCCCAGGTGTTCGAGCGCCCGTTTCGCGCTGTCTTCTGGAAAATGCTTGGTTTTACGCTGGCCGTTCTCGTGGTCATTTGGATTGCGTTGCAAGGGTTGGTCGCGGGGTTCGTCGAATTGCCTTATCCGTGGCTGGAGACGGCGTTGTCCGTTCTGACCGGCATCGGGGCTATTTTCGCGCTTGGGTTTCTGATTGCGCCAATTTCCGCGCTGTTTGCCGGTCTGTTTCAGGACGAGATCGCAGACATTGTCGAAGGTCGTGACTATCCCGGAGACCGCCCGGGCGAGGCTCTGCCGCTTTCCAAGTCAATCCCTCAGACGATCAAGTTCACCGGCGTCGTGATCCTCGGCAACCTCTTTGCGCTTTTGTTGCTTTTGGTACCGGGGGTTAATCTCGTGGCGTTTTTCCTGGTGAATGGGTATCTGCTCGGCCGTGAGTTTTTCGAGTTCGCAGCCATGCGCTTCATGCCACCAGCAGAGGCGCGGGCGTTCAGAAAAGCGCGCGGCGGTACAGTGTTCTTGGGTGGTCTGATCATTGCCGGGCTGTTGGCCGTTCCGATCCTGAACCTGGTAACACCGATCTTCGCCACCCTATTTATGATGCATCTTTACAAGCGGCTTGCATCCAAGGCCGCGATCTGACCTAGTCTGCCTTCAAAACGAGGGCAACATGCACGACCTGCTCACCACTGTCGCGGACGCTGCGCTCAAGTCGGAAGATAAGGGGCAGGTTGCGACTTACATTCCCGAGCTTGCCAAGATCGATCCCAACCAGTTCGGGATTTCGATTGCGCTTGCAAATGGAGATGTCTTTTCCGCCGGCGACGCGCATGTTCCGTTTTCCATCCAGTCGGTGTCCAAGGTTTTCGCCCTGGCGCTTGCTCTAGGCCGGGTGGGAGATCAGCTCTGGCACCGGGTCGGGCGGGAGCCGTCAGGTCTCTCCTTCAACTCAATCCTGCTCTTGGAAAAAGAAGAGGGTATTCCGCGAAATCCGTTTATCAATGCCGGGGCGTTGGTCGCGACCGACACTTATCTTGCCGGGTCGTCCCCGCGTGAGGCCCTCGGTGAATTGGTGCGCTTCATTCGTGCAGCAACGGATGACGACAGCATTCATATCAATGAGAGTGTCGCAAGCTCAGAACTTGCCACTGGGCATCGAAACTTTTCGTTGGCGCATTATCTGGCGTCTTTCGGCAAGCTTCGCGCATCTGTTGACAAGGTTCTTGGCACCTACTGCCACCAATGCGCGGTCGAGATGACATGTACGCAGCTCGCGCTTGCCGGCCGGTTTCTGCTGGAAGGGCCTGGTATGCCAAAGCTCGTCGCCAGCGAACGGCGGCGGCGCATCAACGCCTTGATGATGACCTGCGGTCACTATGACGGATCGGGTGACTTTGCGTTCCGCGTGGGGTTACCGGGTAAGAGCGGTGTTGGGGGTGGGATCCTGGTAATTGCTCCGGGCCGGGCGTCGATCGCGGTGTGGTCGCCAGGACTAAACAAATACGGCAACTCCAAGCTCGGCACTGAAGCCATGGAGCGAATTGCTCACGAGACCGGCTGGTCTGTGTTTGGCATACCGCAGTCTTGTTCAAAAACTACGTAATTGAC
This sequence comes from uncultured Labrenzia sp., assembly GCA_937911395.1. GTDB lineage: Bacteria > Pseudomonadota > Alphaproteobacteria > Rhizobiales > Stappiaceae > Roseibium. Next base: position 17,155 of record CALDSI010000281.1, on the reverse strand, counting down.
GCGTACGGAAGGCATTCTTTCCGGTGAGTCGTTTCTTGCTCTGACTGAAAAAATGTCGCCCTGTCTGCGTCTCAAACGGTGCAAATGCGCGGCAAACCGGCGCAGAATACGGTTTTTTGGCAATCGCCTACCCGATTAAACCGATTCATAAGTCGTTTTTCGCAATATAGACCTATAGGATATTTTGACGTATCGCAGTCTTGGCGCTAGAAACCCACTAGAAACGCCTGAAATCACTTACTCTTACGTAAGAGTAAGATTGCGTCGCACGGGAGAGGAAATCCATGTCGAACGCCGATCTGCGGAGCAATCGCCCGCTGTCGCCCCATCTTCAGATTTATAAACCAATTCTGACGATGGTTATGTCGATCTTGCACCGCATTACAGGAGCGGCGCTATATTTCGGCACTGTCCTTTTGGCCTGGTGGTTGATCGCAGCTGCCGCAGGGCCCGCCTACTTTGATTTTGTCAACGATCTCTACGGGTCGATTTTTGGCAGGATTATTCTGTTCGGCTTCACCTGGGCACTCGTGCATCACATGCTGGGCGGCATCCGGCACTTCATTTGGGACATGGGCGCTGGGTTCGAAAGAAATACTCGCGAGTGGCTCGCCAAGGCGACGATCATCGGTTCCGTTTCCCTGACGCTGATCCTATGGATCATCGGTTACGCAGTTCGCTAAGGAGACCGTCATGAGCGATATGCGCACTCCGCTTGGCAAAGTTCTTGGCCTTGGTTCTGCCAAGGATGGAACGGACCATTTCTGGAAACAACGCCTGACAGCCGTTGCGAATGTGTTCCTGATTTCATTCTTCGTGATCCTGGTGATTTCGATGCAAGGTTCAACGCATGGCGATGTTGTGGAGACCCTGAGGAACCCATTGGTGTCCATCATTCTTTTGCTGGTGATCCTGTCCGGCGTTTATCATATGAAACTGGGTATGCAGGTCATCATCGAAGACTATATTCACGGAGAGGCGCTGAAGTTCCTCACTGTGATGGCCAACACGTTCTTCTGTGTCTTCATCGGTTTCGGCTGCATCTTTGCAGTGCTTAAGATTGGCTTTGGAGGTTAACCCGTATGGCCAAGACCTACGAATTTGTCGACCATACATATGATGTGGTTGTTGTTGGCGCTGGTGGTGCTGGATTGCGCGCAACGCTTGGCATGGCTGAGCAGGGACTGCGCACGGCTTGCATCACCAAGGTGTTCCCGACTCGCTCGCACACCGTTGCAGCCCAGGGGGGCATCGCCGCCTCCCTGACCAACATGACGCCGGACTGCTGGGAATGGCACATGTATGACACGGTTAAGGGTTCCGACTGGCTCGGTGACACCGACGCTATGGAGTACTTGGCCCGCGAAGCACCGAAAGCGGTCTACGAACTGGAGCACTACGGCGTTCCGTTCTCCCGGACGGAAGACGGCCGCATCTATCAGCGCCCATTTGGCGGACACATGCAGAACTATGGCGAAGGTCCTCCAGTGCAGCGCACCTGCGCAGCCGCTGACCGGACCGGACACGCGATCCTGCATACCCTTTACGGCCAGTCCCTGCGCCATAACGCGGAATTTTACATCGAGTATTTCGCGCTTGACCTGATCATGTCCGAAGACGGTGTGTGCCAGGGCGTGATCGCGTGGAATCTTGACGACGGCACCATCCACCGCTTTGCGGCGAAGATGGTCGTGCTGGCGACCGGTGGATATGGCCGGTCCTATTTCTCCGCCACGTCCGCACACACCTGCACCGGTGACGGCGGCGGCATGGTGGCCCGCGCAGGGCTGCCACTTCAGGACATGGAATTCGTCCAGTTCCACCCGACCGGGATCTATGGCTCCGGCTGCCTGATCACGGAAGGTGCCCGCGGTGAAGGTGGCTATCTGGTAAACTCCGAAGGCGAGCGCTTTATGGAGCGCTATGCACCGTCCGCGAAAGATCTGGCATCGCGCGATGTTGTGTCCCGTTGCATGACCATGGAAATCCGTGAAGGCCGCGGCGTCGGCAAGAACAAGGATCACATCTTCCTGCATCTGGACCACCTGGATCCGGCGATCCTTGCCGAGCGCCTCCCGGGGATCTCGGAAAGCGCGAAGATCTTTGCCGGCGTTGATGTCACCAAGGAACCGATCCCGGTTATCCCGACGGTGCACTACAACATGGGCGGCATTCCGACCAACTATTGGGGCGAGGTGTTGAACGCCAACTCCGATCATCCGGACCGGATCCAGCCGGGTTTGATGGCTGTCGGCGAAGCTGGTTGTGCGTCCGTTCATGGCGCCAATCGCCTTGGCTCCAACTCTCTGATCGATTTGGTGGTATTTGGCCGCGCAGCCGCGATCAAGGCCGGTGAGGTTGTCGATGCTAAGGAAGCTGTGCCGACGCCGAGTGAAGCGTCTTGCGAGCGCATCATGGACCGTTTTGACAGGTTGCGGAATGCCAGCGGTTCTACACCGACCGCTGACTTGCGAGACAACATGCAGCGCGCCATGCAGGAAGACGCGGCTGTCTTCCGGACTCAAGAGACACTTGCTCAGGGTTGCAAGCGTCTTGATGAGATCTGGAAAGGCATGAGTGACCTGAAGGTGACTGACCGTTCCATGATCTGGAATTCCGATCTGGTGGAAACGCTGGAGCTGGAAAACTTGATGGCAAACGCGATCACCACCGTCTACGGCGCCGAAGCTCGCAAAGAATCACGCGGTGCGCATGCCCGTGAAGATTACAAGGACGGTGATTTTGCTGGCCGTAATGATACGGATTGGCGCAAGCACACACTGGCTTGGGTGAATGAAGCCGGCGACGTGAGGCTTGACTACCGTCCGGTTGTGACCGAGCCGCTGACCCCGTTCCAGAATGGCGGTATCGATCCGAAGAAGATTGCGCCCAAAGCGCGCGTCTACTGATCGGAACGAAGTTGGCTCCAATGGTGGCAATCCTGGATACAAGCAGTCCATTCGGCACATACCGTGCCGGCTGGCTTGCCAAAACTGCTTGGCGGGCAGCCGATGCTCATCGGCTGCCAGACTGGTTGCGCTACAAGATCCGCCATTTTGTCGCCGACTGGTTTCCAGGTCCCTACGACACCCGTGCAGAGGGCCTCACATTCCGGATCTATCCGGGTGTAAACCGGGACGATTGGAAAATCGTTGCCAAGGACAGGTTGTCGGAGAAGGCCGAGCGCAAGCTGCTGGCGCAACACTTCCATAAGGACACTGTCTTTGTCGATTTGGGCGCAAACATCGGAACCCATACGCTATCTGCAGCAGAACTCTGTGGCCGGGTGATTGCGGTGGAAGCCAATCCGGATATTGCGGCAAAGCTGGCCTACAACGTTGAACTGAACAGGCTTGACAATGTCACGGTCATGTCCGTTGCCGCGGGTCCCGAAGAAGGCAGGTTCGATCTGGTGATCTGCCCGTCCAACCTGAACCTGTCGACATTGTCCGAGGGCCTTGCGCCATCGCTGAAAAAGTCGGAATGGACGACCACTTCGATCCGGGTCAGCCCTCTGGCGTCCATCCTTCAGGAGGCCGGAGTGAACCAGGTGGACGTCCTGAAACTGGATGTCGAAGGCTATGAAGATCAGGCGATACTTCCGTATTTCCGGACGCAGCCGCGTCACAAGTGGCCGCGCGTGGTGATGATCGAAGTTGATCACCAACCGGAGTGGAAAGAGGATTGCCTCGCAGAAATGGCGGCGATCGGATACCGCGAAATCGGAACGACCGGCGCCAACATCATGCTGGAATTGACTGAAGTGCCGGGTGAAAGCGATCAGGATCCTGCATCTGGAATAAGGGAGTTTGCCGAATGAAGAGGGACGCAATGGTGCTCGACACCAGCAGCCCGTTCGGCACCTATCCGCCGATCGGCCTGGTCCGTACGGCATGGAGGCTGGCAAGTCAGGCCAGGCTTCCGAAAGGCTTGCGCCGATATGTGCGCCTGTTTTTGGGCAAGATCTTTACAGGGCCCTATGATCTGGAAGCCGACGGCCTGAAATTTCGGGTGTATCCCTCCGATAACTACGATGACCGCAAGGTTCTCATCAAAGGCCGGCTGCCGGAGGTGGAAGAACACAAGCTTATCGAGCCGTTCCTATCCGACGATGCCGTGTTTGTAGATGTTGGCGCCAACATCGGCGTCTACACAGTCTTTGCCGCCTATCATGGGGCCCGCGTGATCGCGCTGGAACCCAACGCCCATTCGGTCGACAAACTGCAATGTAACATCGACGCCAATGGGCTTCAGAACGTGACCATTGTGCCGACCGCCGCTGGTCCGCGGGAAGATGTGCTTGAGCTCTATTCGGAAACGTCCAATCGCGGTTTTGGCACGCTCGACAAGCGGGTCACCAATGGTGAATGGGGCGGGGACTGGGCACCTTCGACCGTGAAGATGCGGCCGCTGACGACCATCGTTGATGAAGCGGGCGTGAAGAAAATAGACGTCTTGAAAATCGATGTGGAAGGATTTGAAGACCGGGTTCTTCTTCCCTTCCTGCGTCACGCGGAAAAGAGCCTTTGGCCGCGCGTGATCCTGCTTGAAACGAATTGCCGGCCCTACTGGTCCGAGGATTGCCTGACCGAACTGGCAAACCGGTCCTACAAGGTCACCGGCCGAACGAACGACAACATGATCTTTGAATTGGCCGCCTGAGCGGTAAGTTCAAAGAACTGGCCCGGACGCGAACTAGGGCCCAACGCGGAGCATTGAAGAGATGGTTCAGCTGACGCTACCTCGGAACTCTCAGGTTCAAAAGGGAAAGGTTTGGGACAAGCCGGAAGGGGCGACCAATCTGACCGAATACCGGATTTACCGTTGGAACCCGGATGAAGGCAAGAACCCGAGCGTGGACACCTATTTCGTCGATCGTGATGACTGCGGTCCGATGGTTCTGGATGGTCTCATCTACATCAAGAACAAAATCGACCCAACCTTGACGTTTCGCCGGTCCTGCCGCGAGGGAATTTGTGGCTCCTGCGCAATGAACATCGACGGTACCAACACTCTTGCCTGCACCAAGGGGATGGAAGAAATCTCTGGCGATGTGGTCAAGATCTATCCGCTGCCGCATATGCCAGTGGTCAAGGATCTGGTTCCGGACTTGACCCGCTTTTATGCCCAGCACCGCTCCATCGAGCCGTGGCTGAAGACTGTGACCCCGGCTCCGGAAAAGGAATGGCGCCAGTCCCATGAGGACCGCCAGAAATTGGATGGCCTTTACGAATGCATTCTCTGCGCTTGCTGCTCTACCTCTTGCCCGAGCTACTGGTGGAACGGCGACCGTTATCTCGGCCCGGCTATCTTGTTGCAGGCTTACCGCTGGCTGATCGACAGCCGGGATGAAGCAACCGGCGAGCGTCTCGATAACCTCGAAGACCCGTTCCGCCTTTACCGGTGCCACACCATTATGAACTGCTCCCAGGCTTGCCCGAAAGGTTTGAACCCGGCAAAAGCCATCGCGGAGATCAAGAAGATGATGGTCGAACGCCGCGTTTGAGTTCTTTCGAAGCGTTTGCTTCGACATCCGAAAAGAAGAAAACCGCTCCGGAGGAATTCGGGGCGGTTTTTTGTTTGGCCGGATATGGGCTTATCGTTCGGACCGAACAAATCAGTGATTTACTCCAAGCTGCGCAGTTTTCGCACACCCTGTCCGACTTTAGCGGCCTCCTAAACAGCAGATGGCGCTTAAATTGACGTGCCAGATCAAGAGCGGCGGCTGTGTCCCGCGCATTTTGTGATTCTCATCACACGGCCTGTGTGCACGTTCCTGCGCGCCCTCAGAAAGAGTGTGCAGAAATCTGCACAGTTGGCAAAAACGTTAATCTCAGCCCAAATCGGCAATCGCCATATAAAACAGTAAGATAAGAAAGAATCTCGAAACTGGCACACCCGTTGCAAAGTTGTTGGCATCGGCACCGAACGGAAATCAAACGGCGCCCCAGACTTCGAAAGTGACAGATCAACCGCTTTAAGAGCAGGAGACGGAAAAATGGCAAACGTAGCATACATGACCATCAGCGGGTCCACCCAAGGCGAGATCACCTCCGATGCCACGACAGCTGATTCCATCGGCAACAACTGGCAGGAAGGCCATGAGGGCGAATCCCTGGTCTACAAGTTCGAGAGCAACGCAATTGTTCCGCGTGACCCGAACTCCGGCACCGCCATCGGCACCCGCCGCCACCAGCCGACCACCATCATCAAGCCGCTGGACAAGGCGTCTCCGTTGATGTGGCAGGCATTGGCCACCGGCGAATCCCTGGAAATCACCATCAACTTCTGGCGCACATCGACGGCCGGCGTTCAGGAGCACTACTACACGATCAAGTATACCGACGCCGTTTTGGTCGAAGGCAAGACCATCTTGCCGGATGTCTTCGATGATGCGAACGCATCCCGCGGCGATCAGGAGCAGTGGTCCTTCACATACCGCAAGGCTGAGTGGACCCACGAAAAGGCCGGCACGTCTGCTTCCGACGACTGGCGCGCTCCGGTCACCTGATCGGCCTTTGGTCTTTAACGAAAACCCCGGTCATTTTGGCCGGGGTTTTTGTTTTTGGTGCTCTCAAAACACAAAGGGCGCGAGGATACCGGTCGGACCGGGATATCTGCGCCCTTTGGGGGTGCTTCAATTGTCTTGCCCCGCTGCCCTTACGGCGCCGTTTGAGCATCTGACGGTATATCGATGTCCTGTGGCTCAGATGGCTCAGCCTGTTTTTGTGCCATGGCCAGGAAGGGCGCTGCGATCAACGCCAGTCCATAGGCGGCGAGCGCGAACATTGCCAAGAATGCGATTACCGTGAAGCCAAGGCCGGCCATCACGCAGCCAACCAGGACCACGATCGCTCCGGCAAAGGTGGCGGTGGTTTTTTCAAGAATGGATTTCATTTCCAGTATCTCCAGTTTGTCCCGTTGTTTCGATAAACTGGATATGGAGACCTGGTTTTACGTTCCGCTCCGCCGGACTTTACATTTTTGTAAAGTTGAGCGCGACGCGCAGACCGGACGGATTGACTGAAGAAAGCTCGAGTTTTGCGGTATGCCGGTCTGCGACGGCCCGCACCAGCGCAAGGCCAAGGCCTGATCCCTCGCTTTCCCGGGCAGCGTCCAGACGCACCATGGGTTTGATGATCTCGTCAAAGAGATCGGGGTCGACGCCAGGCCCATTGTCCGATACGCCGATTTCCGAACCACGTGCGAACAAGGTGATATCCGGACCACCATGGACCAAGGCGTTCTGAATAAGGTTCGCCAGTGCCTGGATCAGCATGCTTCGGTCTGCCAGAACGCTTTCACCGGATATTGCCGAAAGGACAAGCGACTTACCCGTATCCTCAACGACCGGGCCATAAATCTCCGCGACTTCTTCCACCAGGGCGTTCAGATCGACTTGTTCAAAGCCCTCCGTACCGTGGGCTGCCTCGATCCGGGCAACCCGCATGATGGTGTCGAAGATGCCGGAAAGTCGTTCGGCTTCTTCCAGCGCTGCGCCGCGCTCCTCGCCGTCCGGCAGGCTTTCAAGTTGGGCGCGAAGGCGGGCAAGTGGCGTCCGCAGGTCATGTGCGATACTTGCACTCAGATTGCGGCTCTGGGCGACAAGGCGTTCCAATTCGTCGGCGGTCCGGTCGATTTGCCCGGCAAGGTCATCAAGATCATCACTGGAGCGGGTAACACCAATCCGGGCTTCAAGATCTCCTGTCGCCAACAGGTCCAGAACCCCCGTGATCCGGGCAAGCCGCCGCTGAACAAGAAAACCGGCCCCGAGTCCGATAACAAGGACAAGGACGAGCACCCCCCCGGCAGTGCTCCACACCGCATTGCCCAGGAGCTCCAGGGCGTCTTCGCTGGCATCAAGCGGCACGGCGATCAGCACCGGTTCCCCTTCCTTGTCCCGTGAAATCAGAACCCGCCAGTCTTCCGCACGCCGGAAGTCCCGTTTGAGACTGACCGTGCCGCCACCTGTGCGCACGACCTTCTCAAATTCCTTCGGCAAGTCACCGATTTCGGAAAGCGGGCGGATGATGACGGAGAATGTATCTGTTTCGGTGTCGTCGGCTTCGACCGTCGCCGCCAAACCTTCAAGCGCCGTGTCGACACGGTTGAGAACGGCCTCCCGGCCAAAGGTCAGTGCCAACAGTATGGCTACCGCCATGCCGACCGCAAAAATGGCAGTTAACAGCAACGAAAGGCGCAAGGTGGAGGAGCGGAGCAGCCATCGCACGCGGTGGGTAAGCGTGTCTGAAACTTTATGTAGCAACTTACTTGCCGAAGACATAACCCTCGCCCCGTCTGGTGCGGATCAGCTCATCGTTAAACGGTTTGTCGATCTTGGAGCGTAGCCGACTGATATGGGTCTCCACAACGGAAGTCGTCGGATCAAAGCTCATATCCCAGACCTGTTCTAAAAGCATGGTGCGGGTCACAAGGCGGCCGGGACGCCTCATGAAATATTCTAGCAGTTTGAATTCCTTGGCCATCAGGTCGATTGCCTGTCCCTGGCGTTCGCAGCGGCGGGCCAAAAGGTCTAGACTGAGATCTCCATAGCGTAGGGTGGTGGGCTCGGCAGTGCTTGTTCCGCTGCTGTCCCGTCGGCGGCCAAGAGCGTTTACGCGGGCTGAAAGCTCGGCAAAGGCAAAGGGTTTGGTGAGATAATCATCGCCGCCCGCGTCAAAGCCCTCCACCCGCGCATCAACTTCTCCAAGGGCAGTCAGGAACAGCGCCGGCGTTGTATCTTCGGAGGCGCGCAGAGACTTCAGTACCGAGAGCCCGTCGAGACCGGATACCATCCGGTCGAGGATCAAAACGTCATAGTCTTGGCCCATTGCGGCGAGAAGCGCTTCCTTGCCATCGGTGAAATGATCGACCACGTGGCCTTCTTCGCGCAGGCCGCCCGCCACCCACGGCCCGAGTTGCCGGTCATCTTCCAAGAGCAGTATCCGCATTCCAAATCCTTACCCCGTTGCATGGCGTCAAAACAGGAAAAAGGCCGCCATCCCAGGCAGCCTGTTCCCTACCACGTTCTGTCACCGATTACCCGGCGCGTTTGTTGTCGCCTTTCGTGTAGTCATCATCGCCGTCGTGATCATCGTCCTGTTCGATCTCAAGGACCGTGCCAGACGCAGCGTCGATTTCGACTTACATTTCAACACCGTCGGCCGTGACGATTTCGATCTCAAAGATTTCTTTGCCGCCTTCGCGCTCAAATTCGGTTTCCTGAACAGTTCCCGGAACCTCTTTCAGAGCGATTTCGATGGCCTGTGCTTCGCTTAGGGTAGTTGGTGATGTTGCCGTTTGTGCAGCGACTGCGCCAACTGCACCCGTTGCCAGTACGATACCCGCAACAACCGTGCCTGCGATGATTTTCAAGTTCACTACGCGTCTCCATCTTTGTGTGCGAAAGGCTCCCTGCCTTCCGATGAAACAAAGATGGGACAACCAGTTTGCAGGCCTCTTGAGCGAAGTTTACATTTGTGTAATGCGCAGAAGGCTTTGATATTTTAGATACTTACGCACCTCAATGCCCGCTGGCTTCTTCTTTCTTGCCGTTCACCATATGCCAGACCGGTTCGATGACCTTTGTGACGATAGGGATCAGGATCAGTCCGAGGATCAGTCCGAAAATTCCGTCCATTGTCGCCGTCGCGAACCAGCCGAGAAAACCTTCGGCAACGCCAATAGTGTGGGCGACACCGTGCGCGATGTCGTGAATGGTGTTGTAGAGGCCTTTGACGCCGAGTTCTTTCAAACCGTGAATTACAATGGAACCACCGACCCAGAGCATGGCTGCCGTTCCGACCGTCATGAGAAATTTCATGACGCCGGGCATTGCTTTCACGATGCCAATACCAATCGCGCGGGTCACACCGAACCGCCCCTCGCGGGACAGGTGCAGTCCAAAGTCATCTGCCTTCACAATCAGCGCAACCGAGCCATAGACCATGACCGTGATGCCGATCGCGACAACCGCCAGTGTGGAGGCCTCCATCCAGATGTTGCTGTCCGGGATTTCGGACAACGCAATGGTCATGATTTCGGCGGACAGGATGAAGTCTGTTTTGATTGCTCCGGAGACCTTCTGTTCTTCCAGATGGGTTGGGTCCTGCACCAAGTCTTTCGGTTGGTCCGCGTCGTGATGGCCGGGAACAAAGAGGTGATAGACCTTCTCCGCTCCCTCGAAACACAAATAGGCGCCGCCGAGCATCAACAAGGGTGTGATGATGCCGGGCAAAAACGTGTTGAGCAGAAGGCCGACCGGCAGCAGGAAGATCAGTTTGTTCTTCAGCGATCCTTTGGCGATGCGCCAGACAATTGGCAACTCGCGGGCCGGGGAAAATCCGGCAACATATTTCGGCGTCACCGCTGCATCGTCAATGACGGCCCCGGCCGCCTTGGACCCAGCCTTGGCTGCTTGGCCTATCACATCATCCACAGAGGCCGCGGCCACCTTGGCAATCGCTGCCACATCGTCGAGTAGGGCGAGAAGACCGCTCATGGCCGCTCCTGAATCATTTTTCCTGTCAGTTGCGCTGACCATACAGTCTTTTTGCGACAGGCCAAATGCCGGACGACAAGCGATACTTTCAAAGCGACGGGTGACGAATGATGGAGGTATATGAGAGTTTATTTGCCAGATAAACTACTCAAAAAAAACACCAATTCGTATTTATCAGCTTTAAGTTTGCTTAATCAAATCATGCAAAGAGGAACCATCCGTAATTTTCTCAGGTCCGTCATTATGTTTCTCGACAATTTTAAAATTGGCTTCAAGATCTGGATCCCAGTTATCAGCTTGGCTGTCTTCACGCTGGCCTTGGTGACTTATGATCTCGTATCACTGCGCTCGATCTTGTATGGCGAACGTACTCATAAGACCCAGACTGTCGTTGAAGTCACCAATTCGGTTCTGAAATACTTTCATGGGCTGGAAGCCTCCGGCGAGCTTTCCAAGGACGAGGCGCAGAAGTGGGCGCGTAATGTTGTTCGTGCCATCCATTACGATGGCAACAACTACGCTTTCATTTTTGACCTGGACGGCACCCGCATTGTGAGTGCTAAGCAGTCTTCTGAGGGCAAGAGTGCGTGGAACTCACAAGATAAGACCGGTAAGTATCACGTCCGGGAAATGATCGAGGTTGCCAAGGCCGGCGGCGGTGTCAGCAGTTATATGTGGAACCGCAAAGGGGAAGAGGAACTTCTTCAGAAGGCGACCTGGTCGGAGGTTTTTCAGCCTTGGGGCTGGGTCACGGCGACCGGTGTGTATGTGGATGATGTGTCCGCCGCTTTCTGGTCCAAGGCCAGCGCTCTGATTGGTGTGCTCATTGTCGGTGGTCTGATTGCTGCAGCGATCGCCGTCGCCGCAATCCGCAATATTTCGGTGCCACTCAAGGGTCTGACATTGGGCATGAAGCAGCTCGCAGACGGCAAGACTGATTTCCCCATTTTGGGCACTGACCGGCGCGATGAAATCGGCGATATGGCCGAGGCCATGGAGACCTTTGTTGCCAATGAAAACATGCGGCGCGACCTCGAAGATCAGCAGACCAATCGTCAGGAGCTGGATCTCCAGCGGTCGCGCGCAATCCAGAACCTCTCGTCCGATTTCGATGTGCAGGTCTCCGGTCTGCTTGAGACGATTGGCGGATCGGTTGAGAGCCTGCAGCACGCGTCGACCAATCTGAACTCTGGTGCTCAGCAGACCACAAGCCAGAGTGAAGCGGTTGCATCGGCTGCAGCCATCGCATCGGCGAACACCGAAACTGTCGCTGCTGCGGCTGAGGAACTTGCGGTGTCTGTTTCGGAGATCAGCCGTCAGGTGTCGTCTTCCAGCGAAATCGCCTCCGAGGCTGCAAGTCAGGCAGCCCAGACCAACCAGCGCATTCAGGGCCTTTCTGAGGCTGCTGCGAAAATCGGTGAGGTCGTCACGCTTATTCAAGCGATTGCCGAACAGACCAACCTGTTGGCGTTGAATGCGACCATTGAAGCGGCAAGAGCCGGCGAAGCAGGCAAGGGTTTCGCCGTGGTGGCGGCTGAGGTGAAGGAGCTGGCAACGCAGACCTCCAAGGCGACGGAAGAAATTTCTACCCAGATTTCGAGCATTCAGGGCGAAACCCATCACGCTGTAGAGGCAATCGGGGCGATCACCAGCACAATCGGAAAGATTAATGAGATCACCACGAGCATTTCAGTGGCTGTGGAACAGCAAGGTGCTGCGACCAACGATATTGCGTCCAACATTCAGCAGGCTGCTGCCGGAACGCAGCAGGTTTCTGACAACATCGGCGGAGTGTCGCAGGCTGCAACGGTGACCAACCAGGCAGCAGATGTTGTCTTCACGGCAGCCAACAGTCTGGAAAACGAGGCACGGGAACTGCGCGAAAACGTCGGCGCATTTCTAAAAGGTGTCAAAGCAAACGCGACGGCCGACGCTGCTTAGGTCGTTTCCTTTATCCTTTGAATTGGCGGCTAGCGACATGTTGGCCGCCATTTCGTTATCACCGATCCTGAGTAGCTGGCTGGCTTATGATCCGGGCATAGCGCTGTTTGACTTGGCCAAGTGACGCCGCACCCACGCAACGGAGCGCTCCGCGGCCTCCAAGGCACCTTCCAGGAAGCCGCCGTTTTCTGGTGCGGTTTCCGTACCGGACAGGAACAGCCGGTCATGCCAGGATTCAACAATTGGCAATGGTCCGTATTGCGGGTGGCTCGTCAGAGTTTCCTGATCACGCTTTGTAGCTACCAACGGGTCCGTTGCCCAGACCTTCAAGAAGACCTTTGCCGGGCGCCCAGCTTCGGGCCCAAAGAGTTCCTTCAACTGCGTGATCGCCCGTGAAACAAAGGGCTCACGATCTGCCGTGTTTTGAATGTCGTGAGGGGAGACAAAACCGAACAATGCTGCCTCGCCCTGAGGGTTTTCTTCCGCTGAGGCGTCGTGGATTTCGACCAAAGGACCGACATGGCTGATGGCATCGCCTGAAAATCCCTGGTCGCGCCAAAAGGGGCGATCATAGACAGCGACAAGTTTTGCGTGTCCGGCCATCCACGTTGGGACTGCAGACATATCCTGTTTCGTTTCAGCGACAAGATCCGGCAAAAAGGCGATACGCGCTGCGGCCAATCGCGGAGGTAAGGCAAGGATGATTTGCCGGCAGGAAACGCGGAAGGGTCCTTCAGGTGTCTTTCCCGACACGGTCAAGCCAGAGGTGTCCTGTTCAATTGCAGTAACGGCGTGCTGATAAGCAACTGTCCCGTCCGAAAGCCGGGCAGCCAGGCCGTCTGAAATACGTGACAGACCGCCAGGTATCCGCAATGCATCTCCCATCGTTGCAAAAGCGAGATCGCGGCGGATGCTGTCCGTCTGATCCTGAAAAATGAGATTTCCGGCTGAGTGCTGACGCATAAGGGGTAAATCAAGTTGCTCCGCCAACTGAAGCATTCTTTGATTATGCGGCCAGATCCATGCGGGACCAAGGTCATAGCGCAGATCAGGAGACGAGGGCCCGGGCAGAGACCGGATGCGTCCACCAGCCGTCTTGCTTGCTTCAAACACCCTTGCGTCGACGCCTAATTTCGAAAGTAAAGCTGCCGTGGCCAATCCGCAGAGGCCTGCCCCGATGATAGCAATGTCTGTCGAGTGTTCGGACATCAGCGGCACCTATTGTGCGAGTATTATAGAATGCCCACAGGCAAACCACTCGCGTTCAGCGTCAATATGGATCGCGTGATTGTTCAATCCAGTCTTGGTCAGATCTTCACATGGGAAAAGAGCTCGCAATATGGCGTAGTTAACATTTTGCGCCCAGAGCAGAAACAATTTGCCTAAAGCCCTTAGCGTCAATTTGGGGAATTGTCCCTAAGGTGCCTTCAACGTCACACCGTTGGCGGTGGTACTGCAGGGGAAAGAGTGGTCATGTCTCAAACAGCGTCACAGTTTGAAACACTTGGAAATGCGTCTCACACGGAATTCGGTGATACTCAAGGCCGGGCGGTAGAAAGCCGCTTTTATCCGATCATGGGAAAGAACGTCAGCATACAGGCCATCGTCGAAGGGTCTCTACTGGCTCAGATCGAACTGGACCCAATCCCGGAATACGGCATCTTCGCTGACTAGTTCAGCTGATCCGACATCTGTTGGTCTGCTCCGAACAAAAAGAAACCGCTCCGAAGGTGTCGCAGCGGTTTTCTTTTGAAAGGCGTATTTGAAAGCCTAGGCCTGTTTTTGACGCTCAATGACATCAAGAACACCGACCATTACGACGGCATAAAGCACGTGGCCAACCAGGGCGACCCAGGTGATACCGGTAAAGTTCAAAAAGAACGGCAAACCGGCGATTGCGGTGATACCGCCAATGGCAAAGACCCAAAGACCAACACCGTAGATCGCGGCTGGCAGGAGCCAATGCGTGTCGCCGACCACACGTTGCCAGATCGGTGCGAAAACATACATCCAGCCGATTGGATAGCCGACAAGGCCCACCAGATAGAAGTGAACAAAATACCCTGCAAAGGCGTTGCTGGGCAGGCCGAGACTTGCCAGAAGGCTTTGCGCCAGGCCGTGGGGTGAAAGATTGGCAAACCCCAATCCCGGGCTGATGACCTGCCCCCAAAGATCAAAAGCAATGGTGGCGAAAAAGCCTGAAATGAACATCAGGCCTACGGTGCTGACCGAAACAGCCGGTGCGGCTGCGGTCAGGTGTTTATCTGCTGTCAGTATCGTCATGATTTCTGCGCTCCCAAATCCGATTGCGGTAGACCACATGTGGGAACCGGATAGTTGGCATTGAAATCAAGGTGTGCCACGCTTCCGTGACCTGATTTATCTAAAAATATCAATGGTTTCTATGAGAGGCCGTTTTGCAGAAGCTATGTTTGCCAAGGTGTGCATCACCCGCCATGACAGGGGCGTGAGCTGGCGTGAAGTCGATTGGACCTCCATTTGACACTACCGGACCCGCACAATCAGGTTTTTGCGTCCGTTTCGGTATGGTTCTGGACCCAGGACGGGCGCTTCAAAGCGTGGATCAGGATCGGCAGGCCAATGAAAACAACAAACCCTGCCGTTACCACACCGACATAGATCGCCGGACTGCCAACGGGCAGCTGGCTTGGCGGGAAAAACGAGGTGACAAACGCAAAGGCCACTCCGGCAAAGCCGATACCGGCCACGGCAATCAATCCGCCGAGGCCGCCGGGCACTTTGTAACTTCGCTCTGCGTCCGGCCGGGTCAGCCGAAGGCGAACCGCGGCCGCGTACATCATCATATACATCACCAGATAAAGCGTGATCGTCATTGCCGACAGCAGGAAGAAGGCGACGGAAACATTTTTCAAGACGAAGTAGAGCAGTGCCAGCACCGTAACGATGCCACCTTGAATGAGCAGAATCGTTACCTGCACTCCGTTCTTGTTGGTCCGTGCAAGAAAAGGCGGCAACTCGCCGTCACGGGCGGTTCGTAGAAGACCGCGGCTTGGGCCGGTGATCCAAGACATCACTCCGGCAAGCGCGCCAAGAGCGATCAACAGGGCAAGGATCGGCACGAGCCAGCCGAGGCCGAATTCCTTCAGCGCGATCTGCAAGGCCTGCATCGGACCTTGGTCGAGGGCAATCTCATTTGCGGGAACAATGGATGCAAGCGCCAGCGAGCCCAAGAGGAACAGTGCGACGATGATCATGACAGACAGGAGTATGGCTTTCGGGAAGTCCCGCGCCGGGCTCTTGAGTTCGTTGGCGTGAACGGCATGAACCTCAACACCGGCAAACAGGAGTACAATGCCACCGAGAAATGCCAAGGATGACAGGCCGGTGATATGTGGAAAGAACCTCAAATGCGCATCGCCGCCGGTCACTGATGTGCTGTCCAGAAAGGCCATTGTTTGCCCGTCGGCAATCCAGGCTGCACCGAGTGCGATGATCAGTAGGCCAGGGACCACGGTCCCGAGTAGAAATCCGGCGGACGTGAAGCGGGCCGCCGCGCTGGTGCCGGTCAGCGCAATGATTGTTGCGAACCAATAGGCTGCGATGATGACCGAGCCGGTATAGATGCCATCAGCGGCAAGCTCTGGTCGCCCGATAACATAGGCCAGGGACGCAGCCGCGAAGGCCAGCACCGTAGGGTACCAGACCACGTTCTGGATCCATTGCAGCCAAATGGCGACAAAACCCGCTCGGGCGCCAAACGGGGCTTTCACCCAATCGTAGATCCCGCCGGTTGAATGGGCGAACATGCCGCCCAGTTCCGCAGCGACCAAAGCGGCTGGTATCAGGAAAATGAAGGCGGCAAAGCCGATGTAGAACAGCAGTGTTGTACCTTCAACGGCCATCAATGGCAGGCCGCGCAGGCTGACCACGGCAGCGACTGTCATCATGGCGAGGCCGAGAACGGTGATTTTTCCTGTCGCTGAGCTGTCCTTGGCCGGACGTTCCGTGCCAGCATGAGCGGGATCTGACATTGATCTATCGTCCGTGGTGGAAGGAGGCCTTGGCTTCTCGGTTGCTCATCGGATTCCGATCGAGGAATTCGATCGTCCGGCTCATGTCCTCAATCAACAGTTCCATAAGATCGCGGCCAATCCCATGGCGGACCATGACACGCTGGACAATGAGATCATGCCGGTTTGCCGGAAGCGGGTAAGAGGCAATTTGCCAACCGCGCATACGCAACCGTTCCGAAACATCGTACAGCGTGTAGCCGCGGTCGGTGCTGTTCTTCAGGGAATAACAAACAGCCGGCAGACCACCATCGCCATTGTAGAGCATGTCGAAATGCCCGGTCTTCTCCAGCTCAGAGGCCAAATACTGCGCTGTGTCAGCACAGGCGCCTTGTACTTCGGTGTACCCCTTCCGGCCGAGGCGTAGGAACTGGTAGTATTGCGCCACGATCTCACCAGCGGGCCGCGAAAAGTTGAGCGCAAATGTTGGCACCTGGCCGCCCAGATAGTCGACGTTGAAAATCAATTCTTCCGGCAAGTCTTCCGGTTCCCGCCAAATGGCCCAGCCGACGCCGAGCGGTGACAAGCCATATTTGTGGCCGGATGCATTGATTGATTTCACCCTTGGCAAGCGGAAATCCCAAACAACATCCTCGTGCAGGAACGGCGCAATGAACCCGCCAGAGGCTGCATCTACATGGATCGGGATATCAAGGCCGCG
>CALDSI010000280.1 GCA_937911395.1 uncultured Labrenzia sp. | reverse complement strand
TTGATGGAGCCGATGCCCGCACACCGGCCTTAACAACTGTCGGCGCTCAGCCTGATAAGATCGGGCGGCTGGCAGCATTGACACTACTTCGGCAAATCGCGGGTGATCGTGTTCCGAACACCCCAATTGTTATTGAGCCGCAACTCCGCGTTCGGGAGAGTTCGCCGCCGCCGGGAGTGCGGTTGGCTCGGCAATTGCCTGATTAAACACGTCAACAAAAATGGGCGGCCAGGCCGCCCATTCTTTTGTCCAGATGACGCTTCACCTAGCGCGGTTCGTCTTTCAATCCCTTGAAGATCGCATAACACGCGAGCAACAAGACGATTGTGAAGGGAAAGCCCGTAGAGACCGCCATGGCCTGTAAGGCCCCAAGGCCGCCGCCCAGCAAGAGCGCAATCGCTACCAAGCCCTCGAACGTGCACCAGAAGACGCGTTGAGAAACAGGCGCATCGACCTTGCCACCGGCAGTAATCGTATCAATGACCAAGGAGCCGGAGTCCGATGACGTCACGAAGAATACGATTACCAGGATGATGGCGATGAACGACGTTATGGATGCGAACGGGAGATCCGCAAGCATTCCGAACAAGGATAGCTCAGGGCTGTAGGACGCGATCACGTATTCACGAACCTGACTTCCCGAATCCGTCAGCACTTGCTCGATCGCAGTGCCGCCAAAGGCGGTCATCCAGAGCACCGAGACGATAGACGGAATGATCAAAACGCAGATTACGAACTCGCGTACCGTGCGGCCGCGGCTGACCCGGGCAATAAACATGCCGACAAACGGCGACCAGGAAATCCACCAAGCCCAATAAAACGCGGTCCAACCTTGCCGGAAACCGTCATCTTCCCTGCCAAAGGGCATGGAAAGCGGCACGACTTCGCGGGCATAAGCGCCAAGGTTGGCAAAGAAATCGCTGACCAGCGTCATGGTCGGGCCGGCAATAATGACGAACAGCAGCAGTAAAGCCGCAATCATCATATTGATCTCTGACAGCACCTTTACGCCGCCGTCGAGGCCGCGCATGACAGATACCAGAGCGACAACCGTTATGCCGATGATTAGAACGACCTGTGCTGTGTCGCTGATCGGGATGCCGAAGACAAACTCCAGTCCGGCATTGGCTTGTTGAGCGCCAAAACCGAGGGACGTCGCAAGGCCAAAAAGTGTTGCGAAAACTGCAAGAATATCAATGACGTGTCCTGGCCAGCCCCAAGTCTTCTCCCCGAAAATCGGGTAGAAGACGGAGCGCATCGTCAAGGGAAGGCCCTTGTTGTAGGAGAACAAGGCCAACGAAAGCGCAACGACTGCGTAGATCGCCCAAGGGTGCAGGCCCCAATGGTAGATGGTGGAGGCCATGCCCATGGCCTTGGCCGCGGCAACATTGTCCTCAATAAGGTTGCCATCTGCATCAAAAGGGGACGGCACGCCGAGCGGCGATGAAAACGCCATGTGATAGACAGGTTCAAGCACGCCGAAGAACATTAGACCGATGCCCATGCCCGCTGCGAACAACATCGCAAACCAGCCAAAATAGGTATAGTCGGGATCTGCGTCTTTGCCCCCGATGCGGACACTGCCCAGAGGGGTCACAATCAAGAGCAGGCAGACCAACACGAAAACATTTCCGGAGAGGATAAAGAACCAGTCCAGGTTGGACGTCAGCCAGTTTCGCAGGGCGTCAAAGACCGGTCCAACTTCCGTCTGGAAAGCCAGTGTCAGAAAGACAAACGCTACGATTGTCAGGCCGGACACCAGGAAAACAGGATTGTGGATGTCCAGATTAAATGGTCCAACCTGTGTTTCGATATTATCTTGGCCGATCTCGTAGTTGGTATCGATCATGTTGGCAGCGCCGTCGGGATCCGGGATGCCCTGATTGTTTGTATCGTCGCTCATGGAGCGTTCCTTTTAACGTGAGAGGCGGGTCTAGCGGATGAGAAAGACCGAAACGTCTGCGTGGGAGGCAATTCGGCCGCCGTTGGACAGCCAGAAACGATCGGACAAGTGCGGCACGTGCGTTGCCATAACCACCAGATCCGCACCGGTTTCGTCGATCGCCTTTAAGAGAGCGTTTTCCAGATCAATCGACGGGTCATGCGAAAAAAACGCCTGACCTTTCGCATCAATCCCATGCTGCCTGCCTTGTGTTTCGGCAAACTCCACCATCTTCGACTGCAGTTCATCCGGGTTATGCGCGAGCGCAGACGGAGCTGCCGTTGATACCGCGGCAAAGACAACCGGAATGTTGTCAGACTTGGCGATTGCTGCCGTGGCCGAGATCGCCTTCTCAAGCGCATCAGGGTGTCTGAGGTCAATTGGAACGAGTATTTTTTTGAACAAGCGAACCTCCCATGGTTGCGTTCACCAAGATGTTCTCATCGAGGTAAACCGTAATGGCGCGGTCGCGTTCCAATTTTTTTGTGATGGGCTTGGTTTATGCTCACGTACTCATGCGCCAAACACCACGGTAGGGTCTCACCGTGATGTTCGACTGTCAAATGTACGGCATGCTCCGGCTAACCTGCGACACCTTGTCGCAAAGTCGGATGGCGCGCCTAAACCGCAGCGTCCGGCTCCAGTGCAGGCGTGAATTCGACGCAGCGGTTTCTGCCAGTTTCTTTTGCGGTATAAAGAGCAGTATCGGCGCGCTGCATGAGCGTGGAAAACTCGACATCTTCGCGCGCGATGGATGCCAGCCCCATGCTGCAGGTAATCGTCTGGTCGATATTGTCGAACTGGCACTCTTCGACGATTTTTTCGCGAAGCCGCTGTGACACCAGCATGGCATCTTCCATAGTGGTGTTGTGCAGGATCATGCAGAACTCTTCGCCGCCGACGCGGCCAAATACGTCAACCGCGCGCAGAGCGCCGCCGATAATACCGGTAAACTTCTTCAACACTTCATCGCCGACGGCGTGACCGCATCGGTCGTTGATGCGCTTGAAGTTATCGATGTCGATCATGACAGCCGTGAAGGGGCGCTGTGTCCGGCGGTAGCGAGCGACTTCCGTGTTAGCGGCTTCGAGGAAAGCCCGCCGGTTCATAATACCTGTGAGGTCGTCGATACTCGCGATCCGCTCCAGGTTGATCTTGGCTTGCATCAGAGCCTTATGTGCACGGTCGCGGGCAATCTCATGACCGACCCAATCTGCAAACTGCCGAACGATTTGAACATCTGCTTCTGTAAACGGACGTTTTCTCACCTCTTCGGACGTGAAGTTGATCGTCCCATGGACTTCCCCATCCACGAGCAGAGGAGCTCCAATGTATGTTTCCAAGCCGAAAACCCGGTAGCAAGGATGTTTTGCAAACTCGGACTTGGAGGCCTCTGCCGTTGCGATCGGGCCATCGGCATCCAGAGTTAGGGTGCAATAGGTATCTTCGAGCGGGAAGGATGTGCCTGGTTCGATGACACATCCCGGGCTGTGCGCATGGCTGATGGAATAGCGGTCATCAATGACGTGGCTGATGATCCCGCACGGCAGGTCGAGATGCTCGCACCCGAGCCGAAGGATCTCTGCAATCTTGTCTTCGTATGTAAGTTCGTTGGTTGACGTGATCGCATAGAGTTCCGCAAGTGTGCGCTCTGTCTTTTTCTTGTCTGTGATGTCGACAATCATGACCACGAGGCCTGAGACGTCACCCGCCTCGTCAAACCGAGGTGTTGCCTCAAACTGGCATTCGCGGGAAATGCCGTCAGGAAAGTGGAAAGCAATGTCTGCGGCAGATTTCTCGCCGGCATAGGCTTTTTGAAACACTTGGCGAACCTGCTCGCGCTCTTTCCACGGAAGGCGTTCGCGAAGACGGGTACCAATTAGCTCTTCCTGCGTTCCATTGAACCATTCGCAACCGATTTTGTTGATGAAGACGCACCGGCCTTCAAGATCAACCTCAGTGATGGAACAGGAGACATTATCGGCTATCAGTGCGAGGTTCCGGTATGCGGTCTCGGCCTCAGCTTTTGCCGTTTTCATCTCCGTGATGTCTGCCCGAATACCTGCCCTCCGGCCGCTCCGGGTTTTGGTCTCTGAAATCCGAAGCCACCGGCCATCCGCCAGGGATTGCTCAATCACCTTGCCGTCGGCAGCTTTATGATGCCTCAGCCGGTCCTGGAGCCATTCCTCTTTCGTCAGGCCTCTGGTGTCATACTGATCTCTATCGAGCCCATATTTCAGGATGGCCTTAAAGGAGTTGCCCGGCTGCATGGCAGGCGCTGAAGGCGCGTAGATTTCGCGGTAGGTGTTGTTGCAGAGATCCAGCTTGTCGTCCTTGTTGTAGATTGCAAAGCCTTCCGAAATTGCAGCCATAGCATCGTCCAGCGTTTCCGCGATGTTTTTGACCCGTTTTTCCAGCGCGATCCGTTCAGACTGGTCGCGTGAGATGAACAGGATGCCGGTCAGTTCGTGGTCCGCGTCGAAGAGTGGTGCGCTCACGACCTCGAGGGGAACAAGACTTCCGTCACCTGTTTTGATGTCAAAGGCATAGGACTTGCGATGCCGCTGGTCAGACGGCGTGTCATAGATCTCGCCAAGATTTTCGAAATGCTTTTTGTCTGCGAAAAAGCGCTCGGTTGTTGTTCCGATGAGGTCTTGCCGGTCAACCTTGAGCAGGTTTTCCATCGCCTTGTTGACGAAAATGATTGTGCGGTCGGGTTGCGTGACCAGAACACACTCGTTGAGCTGTCCAAAGGATTGCTCCAGATCCAGGGCAATATTCGTCGCCATCTCGTTTCCCACCATCGCGCTTTTTTAGCTTGAGCGGTATTGAACGGCCTAAAGGTTTAATAAAACAATACGTAGCGTAATTCCAATTTGCTTAAGGTAAATTAAGTCTTATTCAGAGGTGTCATAAGTTGGGTGTGGATAAAGACTTAAGTTTTTTGACCGGATAGGAAAATTTCCATCCTCTTTAGCGCCCTCTGGATGTTTTCGGATGAGTTTGCATAGCTGAGGCGTATGTAACCTTCTCCGAGTACACCGAAGTCCGGGCCTCCGATCACGGCAACACCGGCTTCTTCAAGGAGTGCAGACGCCAGCTTTTTAGCCGGCCAACCAGTTTGCTTGATGTTTGGATAGGCATAGAACGCACCGAGCGGAGTTTTGCACGAAATCCCTTCTATTGCATTCAGACCCTCGACGACGATCTTTCGGCGCTGATCAAACTCCCGAACCATCGCATGAACGGCGTCTTGTGGACCGGTCAGCGCGGCAAGTGCAGCATATTGGGCAGGGGCGTTGACGCAGGACCAGGCGTTGACCGCAAGCTTGCGTGCTTTGTCGATCAGCTGATCCGGCCACAAGGAAAATCCAAGCCGCCATCCGGTCATGGCATAGGTTTTGGACCATCCGTCCAGTAAAATCAGGCGGTCGCGGATTTCCGGAAACGACAGCAACGACACGTGCTCCATGCCGTCATAGGTCATCTGAGAGTAGATTTCGTCAGATAGAATAGCTGCCTCGGGGAAGGCAGCCAGACCTTCGACCAGCGTTTCGATTTCCGATCTCGGCGTCACACCGCCGGTTGGATTTGCTGGTGAATTGAGGATGAGAAGACGGGTCTTTTCCGTGATTAGCGATAGCGTTTCTTCGGCAGAAAACGCGAAGTTGTTTTCTTCACGAATGGGCACCGGAACCGGGCGTGCGCCCGTGAACTCAATCATGGACCGATAGATCGGAAATCCCGGATCCGGGTAAAGAATATCCATGCCGGGTTCACCAAACATCAAGATCGCCATGAACATGGTGACCTTGCCGCCTGGCACAATGACGACATTGTCCGGATTGCTGTCGACGTTGTGACGTTTATGAAGATCGGCTGATACCGCTTCGCGCAACGACGCGATGCCGGTGGCCGGTGTGTAACCATGGTGGCCATCCCGGAGAGCCTTGATGGCAGCTTCGACGATGTGGTCCGGCGTTTGGAAATCCGGCTGGCCAATTCCGAGATTGATGATGTCATGCCCTTCTGCCGCCAGCTGCGTGGCGCGCGCAAGAACGGCAAATGCGTTTTCTTCACCTATCCGATCAAACCCAGAAATCGTTTTTATCACGTCATCGTTCCACATTGCATGCTGACTGGACTCCAGTGATAGCACGCTGCGAGAGGCCTGAAAGGCCGCTTGTGCCGAAAGCAGTTCGGGATCCGGCGGTTCGTGCACTGACCTCCAACTGCTGCAAAAATCGCGATCTGCTCTCCCAATTCGGCAAGGATGTGATTATATGGCGGCTAACTTGGGCTCAGATGAGCCTGCCTATTTCAATTTTCCAGGAAGATACGCAATGTCTGCGACCCAGG
Organism: uncultured Labrenzia sp.; assembly: GCA_937911395.1. Classification (GTDB taxonomy): domain Bacteria; phylum Pseudomonadota; class Alphaproteobacteria; order Rhizobiales; family Stappiaceae; genus Roseibium. The sequence goes on along the minus strand of CALDSI010000280.1, from coordinate 19,915 downwards.
AGACCCCGGCTCAGATTCCGGTCACCGTTTTGACAGGATATCTGGGGGCCGGAAAAACCACCTTGCTCAATCGGATCCTGACCGAAAACCATGGTCAGCGGTATGCCGTTATCGTCAATGAGTTCGGAGAAGTCGGCATCGACAACGACCTGTTGGTCGAGTCGGATGAAGAAATCTTCGAAATGAACAATGGCTGCATTTGCTGCACAGTTCGTGGCGACCTGATCCGAACCGTACAAAATCTGATGAAGCGCAAGGGCGCCTTCGATGCTATAATCGTGGAGACTACAGGTGTCGCCGATCCTGCGCCCGTCGCGCAAACATTCTTTATGGATGACGATGTGCGGGCCGCGGCGAAGTTGGACGCTGTTGTTGCGGTCGTGGATGCGCGCCACGTATTGCAACGTCTGGAAGACACCCAAGAGGCGGAAGATCAAGTTGCCTTTGCAGACGTTATCCTGATCAACAAGACTGACTTGGTATCTGCTGACGAATTGAGGTCGGTTGAAGCGCGTATCCGGTCGATCAATCCGTATGCGGTTCTTCATCATAGCGAACGATGCGGTGTCGATATAGCGAAGGTGCTCGATCGTGGCGCTTTTGATTTAGATCGGATCCTGTCGCTCGATCCGCATTTCCTGGAACACGGTCATCACGCCCACGAATGCAGCCCGGACTGTGATCACGACCATGATAGCCATGATCATGGGTGCGGTCCAAGTTGCGATCATGAACATGGCCATTGCGAAGCAGAAAAACATGATCATGGAGATGTTAATCTGGAACACGAGGATCGCCACTCAGTCAAAAGCATCTCATTGACCGCGGGCGATCTTGATCCCGAAATGTTCTTCCCATGGATCAATCAGGTGACCCAGATCCAAGGACCGAACATTCTTCGGATGAAGGGCATCCTCGCATTTAAGGATGATCCCCAGCGTTATGTCATCCAGGGCGTTCATATGATTGTTGAGGGAGACCATCAGCGGGACTGGAAGAACGACGAACCCCGTGAAAGCCGGCTTGTCTTTATCGGCCGGGATCTGAACTGGGATGTCCTGAAAGCAAACTTCAAGGCTTGTGCCGCGGAATAGGAGCTAAGGGTGCCGATTGTTGCTCCTATGGACGTGGACGGCTTCGTCGTCCGCGCCGGTTTTTTGGGTGATGCTGCGTATGTCGCAACCGGTGAGGGCGCCATACATTTCGTTGCAGTAGGCGAAACTCACCTGGCGCCGCACAAGAACGGCCTCTTGGCGGCGGAGCTGTCGACTGACGGCACATCTCTGATTACATCAGGCGATGATGGTGCGATTTATGCTTCGTCGCCAGATGGATCGAGTGAACTTCTGGCAGAACGCCCCCGCAAGTGGATTGATCTGATTGCCTGCGGGCCCAACGGCGCTGTTGCCTTTGCGAGCGGCCGGACAGCGTGGGTTCGCTTATCGGATGGCCGGGAAAAGGAGTTTGCCCATGATCGGGCGGTAGGAGGTATTGCGTTTGCGCCAAAGGGGCTGCGGTTGGCAGTCTCGCGATACGACGGCGCCACATTGTGGTGGGCCGGCACCGAAGGCAAGCCGGTCAACCTGACCTGGAAAGGTGCCCATCTTGGAACAAGTTTTTCACCCGACGGCAAATACCTTGTGACGGCTATGCAAGAAAACGCGCTGCATGGCTGGCGCCTGTCTGACAGTCAAGACATGCGTATGACCGGATACCCTGCGAAAGTGAAGTCTTTCAGCTGGTCGGTCAAAGGCAAGTATCTTGCAACCTCCGGGGCCAATGCCGCGATCGTTTGGCCGTTTTTTGGAAAAACCGGTCCCATGGGCCAAACCCCATTGCAACTTGGGACACGGAGTGACGTCTTGGTTACGGCGGTTGCCTGCCATCCGAAGGAAGAGGTCGTCGCGCTGGGCTATCAGGACGGCATGGTTATGATGAGCCGATTTGAAGATAACGCAGAAGTGCTGTTGCGGCGCCCCGGAGGCCATCCAATCACCAGCCTTGGTTGGGATAACGCAGGCCTTCGGCTCGCTTTCGGGAGCGAAAAGAACGAAGCAGGCATTATCTCCCTTCAGGACGGGTAGATCTTTGTGATCTGATTGTCTTGGCTGTGAATTAGGCTTGCATAGTTTCATGGAGCGGCGCGGATGCTGCGGATCTTTACAGTTTTGATGATGCTAGCCAGCGGCACGCTGACATCACAGCTTCCGGAGTTTGCGCAGCAATACCGGCAGCGACTTGGTGGTGCGATCGATGCGTTGGAGCAGGTGATGGCGGACTTCCGGCGAGATGCGGCGGATTATGGTCTCACCGTTGCAGAGGCGATTGACCGGCAAAAGGCAATAGCAGATCCGTTCATTCAGGCGCGGGGCGCAAGTATTGAGCGGACGAGCCAGCGTCTTGTTCATCTCAAAGATCAAAGATCCGGTTTTGAAACAGCCAGTCCGTTTGAGCGGATCTTACTCCTCGTCCAGAGCCCGGACCGCGAATTGGCGCAAGCGACCGCGGAGGATTATGCGCCAGCTATCCCGGTCACCCCGGTCGGTCTGGTGAGTGCTGGGGCTGGCGCTGCGGGTGGATTCATTCTCATTTGGTGTTTGTCGGGACTTGTCCACTTGACGCGCCGTCGCGCCCCCGCTTGAACTTTGGTGATGTAAACACCTCAGATTCGGTGGAGGCTTTGCCCTATGGACGCGCTGACGCGGATGCGTTGTTTTATTCAGGTCGTGGATTCCAAGGGATTTTCCGCCGCTGCCAGAGACATGGGGCGGTCCAAGGCGCTCGTCTCCAAATATGTCAGCGAGTTGGAAGATGAACTGGGGGTCCGGTTGCTGAACCGGACAACCCGGCAGGTCTCCATGACCGAAGTTGGAGAGTCTTACTACAAGGAGGCCTCTGAAATCCTCCAGCGCATTGATGACCTCCAGGCATCAGTTCAGTCATCCCATCAGGAGATCCGCGGGCGGCTGCGTGTGTCGGCACCAAGGTCCATGGGCGATAAACTCTTGAACGCAGCCATGATGGAGTTTCTTGCGCAGCATCCTGACGTCGTTCTTGATCTCAGGCTTGAAGACCGGTTCGTTGACCTGGTGGAGGAAGGGTTCGACATTGCGGTGCGGGTAACCCAGCTCGAAGACTCAAGTCTGATTGCGAGAAAAATAGCGCCCTTTCGGACGGTGATTTGTGCCAGTCCGGAGCTGCTGGCCAAAGTTGGTGTTCCAAACATACCGGCTGACCTTGCGGATCGCCCCTGCATTATCGACACCAATTACCGGTACAAGCAAAACTGGGCGTTTGGCAGCCAAGGCGAACGCCAGATGGTCACCGTAAAGGGGCCGGTTGAGGTGAACAGCGCCGAGGCGGTCTGTGAGGCGGCGCTTCAAGGGCTTGGCTTCATCCGGATGCCACTGTTTTTCATCTCAGAATACATCAACGAAGGCCGTTTGAAGATTGTGCTGGCGGAACATGAAGAGCCAATGCGCGGGATATATGCCGTTTACCCGCATCGGCGCCATTTGACAGTAAAGGTCCGGGCGTTGGTTGATTTTCTTGTTAGCTGGTATGCGGCTCGATCAAGAGCGGAAATGCGCACGGAGGCTTAGCGCAAGGGATTTGAGTGACTTAAGGTAAATAAGACCCTGTGCGGCGAAAATAAGCGCAATTTTTTCTTGATTAAAAAAAATTCAGGCTCACAATCCGGCTATGAGTGACTCCAAGGACGATATTGCCGCAGGCTTGGAACAGGTGTTCTGGAGCCGGGGTTTCGCGGAACCAAGTGTTCCCGTATTGCGCGCCGGCGTCGGTGTCAGCATGCGAACCCTCTACCGGTATTTTCCATCCCGTGAGGCGATGATCTTGGGCGCTCTGGAGTTCCGGCATCAACGGTACATGCGGTACGTCACAGATGGTGTCGAAGAACCTGGTTTGAGTGCAGCCGAGCAATTGTTTGACAAATTGGGTGGCTGGATGCGGATGACGGAAGGCAAAGAGTGCTTTTTCCGGCAGGCTCTTGCTGCGAACCCTGACAGTACAGACATCGCCGAAACCGTGAACCGTCATAAATCGGAGCTGTTGACGTTTTTTGGAAATCTCAGCGGTCAGATGCAGTTTGCCTCAACGCTCTATCTTCTCCACGAGGGTGTAACCGCTTCCTACGCGGAGCTGGGCGAACAGGCCGTGGAAGATGCCAAACGTCTGGTGCGTCAAATGTTCAAGAGCGCGAACGAGAGCAAATACTCATAACCTCTACACTCTATCAATGAGACGGCGGAACCAAGCCCGCCGTTCTAAAATAAGCTTCATAGGACTTAGTGCCGACGTGCGGCGGAGAGGCGTTCTTCGGCCATTCTGTCTGCAATCTGTTCCGGTGCCGCATTCTCGCGGACTGCTCGGTCGTAGATCCGAGTCAGCGTATCGCCGATTGCGATTGTTTTTTCCCGGACTTCCTGGTCGTTGCCGCCTGGTTTTGCCAGAGCGATCGAGATAACGCCACCTGCGTTGATCGCGTAGTCTGGTGCATAGAGAATGCCGCGGTTTTTGAGAGCCACGCCATCAGCCGGGGTCTGCAGCTGGTTGTTGGCGGCGCCCGCCACGATCCGCGCCTTGATTTCCGGAATGGTGCGGGCGTTGAGGCCAGCGCCAAGAGCGCACGGTGCAAACACATCTGCTTCCACCTTATGTGCATCCGCCGGATCAACTGTCTTTGCACCAAAGACTTCGACAGCCTTCTGAACGGCCGGCTTATGAATATCGGAAACGATTAGGTTGGCGCCGGCTTCATGAAGCTGGCGGGCAACATCGAAGCCGACATGTCCGAGGCCTTGAACCGAGACTGTCCGGCCGGACAATGACGGATCACCGAAGACATGCACAACAGATGCTTTGATGCCCTCAAAGACACCGAGTGCGGTGTACGGAGAGGGGTCTCCCAGTCCTGTAGCCTGGGTACCGCGCACGTGTTCCGTGTGGCGTGCCACTGCCTCCATATCTACTGGCGAGACGCCGACGTCTTCAGCTGTGATGTAAGTGCCGGACAACCGCTCAACGTGTCGTCCAAAGGCTTCCATCAAAGCCACTGACTTATCTTTGCGCGGATCAGCGATGATGACCGCCTTACCGCCGCCAAGTTCAAGGCCGGCGAGTGAGTTCTTGTAGGTCATGCCCCGGGACAGCCGGAGCGCATCGTTCAAAGCTTCGGACGGCGTGGCGTAAGACCAAATGCGGCAGCCGCCGAGGGCGGGGCCAAGCCGGGTGTCGTGGACTGCGATGATGGCTTTCAAGCCGGTGTCTGCGTCTTGAACAATCACGATGTTTTCGTGGTCTTCCATCTCCGGATGGTCAAAGACAGCGGTGTGATGGACGGCGGTATGGATGGCGTTCATGGTTGGCTCAATTCAAAATGATTGTTGTTGAGTAGATTTTATTCAGTAATTTTGAAATTTGCTGCTTATCTTACTCGGTTGAGCGCTTTTGGGTGAAGGTTCTTTCCCTCTGTTCCGAGCTATTGTAAAAATTATTTCATTTCGCTTTTGCGACTGCGAACAGTTTGGGTCATCTTGTTGCCGCCTTCTAGGACAACAACCCGATTGCGCTATATTAGGGGTCAGGGATTCAAGCAGGAGCAATAAGTGCGTCAGCAAATCGTTCGCGCGTGGAACTTGATAAACGCCAGGGCAGTCTTGCTCTTTGCGGCGTTTGGTTTTGCTTTGGTTGCCGCGACCGGCGCGCAAGCGCACCCGCACGTCTTCGTGGAGGCGCGCTCTTCTCTTGTGTTCGATGACAACGGTGATGCTGTCGCCGTCCGGCATATCTTCCGCTTCGATGACGCGTTTTCAGCCTTTGCTGTTCAGGGTTTCGATACCAATCAGGACGGGATCTATTCTCGGGAAGAGCTAGCCGAACTGGCTGACGTCAATGTCGAGAGTATGGCTGATTTCGGCTATTTCACGTTTGGCGACAACACGCGCATCGAACTCGATTTCACGACGCCGACCGACTACTGGCTGGAGGTGAAGACCGTCCCGCTGGAAGACTACTGGGTTATGAAGCCAGAGGACTTTGAGGCGATCGCCGAAGATATTCAGATGAACGGCGGCACAATGCCGGAAGACGTGAAGCTCCTTGAGTTGCATTTCACGTTGCCGCTCAAAGATCCAAGTGATGCGTCTGCACCAATCACGCTTGATGTCTACGACCCGACTTACTACGTCGATTTTCGGTTTGGCCAAGAGGATAGTGCACTTGAAACAGTGAATGCGCCAGGCGCGTGTCAGATCACGCGCAAGGAACCGCCACCGCTTGATGATGCGACGGCCTATGCTCTTGCTCAGATTGGACCTGATCAAAGAGACCTTCCGCCCGAGCTGCAATGGGCTGCAGAGACACAAGTCAATCAGATGATTGTCACCTGTGGGGCTGCTGCTCAAGTGGCCGCCGCTCCCAACGCTTCAGAGCTTTCAGAACAACAACCTACATCAGGAAATGCTTCGCCCGAGACTGCGGCAGCGGCAATTGAAAGCGCAATCGCGCAAGGTCCGGGTACAGAACCGATGTCCTGGGCTTCAGATGTTCTGCAAAACACGCAACAGACGATCACGATAGAGCCGGGTTTAATTGACCAGATTTTCGGATCGATTGCCCAGATGCAGAAAGACTTTTATCAAAAGCTGGTCGCGAGCTTGAGGTCTTTCCGGACCAATCCGAATGCGTTTTGGCTGCTCGTAGGCCTTTCCTTCGCATATGGAATCTTCCACGCGGCCGGTCCGGGGCATGGGAAGGCGATCATCACGTCTTATGTCGTCGCCAATAACGAAACCCTGAAGAAGGGGATTGTACTTTCCTTTGCCTCTGCGTTCGCTCAAGCAGTCACCGCGATCGTTCTGGTGGGGGGGCTGGCCGTTGTGTTCAACCTCACCAGCATCGCGATACAGGATACGGCGCGCTGGTTCGAGATCGGATCTTATGTGCTGATTACAGCGCTGGGCGCCTGGCTGTTGTGGCAGAAGGCGGGAAAACCCGTTCTGGCAAACATGGTGAACCGTCAGGCCAACGAAGGGTTCGCCTTTGCTGGCGGCCATCATGGCCACGATCATCACCACCATCACGACCATGACCATCACATCGCCCCGGACGGCGTTTGCTCCAGTTGTGGGCATGCTCATGCACCGACACCGGACATGCTTCAGGGAAAGATCACGCTGTCCAAGGCTGTGTCCATAATTTTGGCAGTGGGCTTGCGGCCCTGCACCGGTGCGCTTGTCGTGCTGGTTTTTGCTTTGTCGCAGGGCATGATCGCCGCCGGGATTGCCTCAACGCTTGCGATGGCCGTCGGTACCGGGATTACTGTTGCGCTTCTGGCTGGGCTGGCCGTCTCGGCCAAGGATCTGGCCGTCCGCCTCTTCGGCGAAGGCAGCCCCATGGCGGTCAAAGTGCATCGTACAATCGAGATCCTGGGTGCCGCAGTTGTGTTTTTGCTCGGGATTACCCTTTTGATCGCCGCTGTCGGCTGGGGGTAGGGACGGCTTGTTCCGAAAGAAAGAAAATTTGGGCTGGCGCTTAGGGTGCCAGCCTTTTTTGTCTGTAGGTGCGAACGGCGTCGCCGAATGCCGAAAACAGTTTCTTGGAGGGCCCGTCGGTCATCACCCAATACTCTGGGTGCCATTGGGTTGCCATCACATAGCCAGGCGCATCCTTGATGGTCATGGCTTCGATCGTGCCGTCTTCCGCTTTGGCTTCGATCACAAGCCCTTTGCCGAGTTCCCCGACCGCTTGCCGGTGGAGGGAGTTCACCTCAAACGGTTCCTCACCCAAGACGGTTTCCAACGGGCCGCCTGTGTTGATCTCGACGGTATGAGCGATACGGAAACGTTCGTCCTGACTGTCTGATGTCGGCGGCCGGTGGTCCTTTCGTCCCGCAATCTCCTGAACTTCTGTCAAAAGCGTCCCGCCGAAGGCCACATTCATTTCTTGCATCCCACGGCAGATCGCAAATACCGGAACGCCGCGTTCCACGGCTCTCTTGATTAGCGGCAAGGTGGTCGCGTCGCGGTCCGGATCATAGGGCCCGTTCGCTTCTGTCGGTTCTTGTCCATAAAGCTGCGGATTTACATTCGACCGGGATCCGGTCACCAGAACGCCATCAACGTTGTCAAGAGCCGCATCGATATCCAGGTCCGCTCCAAGAGCCGGCAGGATCATGGGTATGGCGTCTGCGCCTTTGAGAACCGCCTGCAAATAGGTGGAGATGGTTGCATGCCAGTTGAAGCCATCGATGGATTTGACATCGGCGGTCACGAGAACCAGCGGTTTGGACATGGTCTTGCCTTATCAGAATGTCTGGACAGAACGTTACGAGATCAGAAGAGAGTGATACTGCCTGCCGATCAATCGAGCAATCCAAGATCCTGTGCAACCTTGTAGAGCTGCGCTGCGTTCTTGTTGCCGACCTTCTCCCGCAAGTTCAGACGATGGGACTCAACCGTCCGCACACTGATCCCGAGGCTCTTGGCAACTTCCTTGTTGGGGAGGCCTTTGGCAATTGCTGTGAGCACCTGGCGCTCGCGGTCAGTCAATCCATAGGGGTCCTCAATCGGAGCGGAGGTTGCGGTGCCAACAAGTGTCGGCCCCACCGCAGAGGAGAAATAGTATCCGCCGGACGCCACGCTCGAGATCGCAGTGATCATTTCTGGGGCCGAAATATCCTTCAGGATGTAACCGCGGGCACCGGCTTGAACAACGCCGCGCACATATTCAGAGTTGTCATAGATCGACAGGATCAGCACCGCGATTTCCGGGAAGGATTTGCGAACTTCCGCAGCGGCTTCAAGGCCGTTCATGACTGGCATCGAGACATCCATCAAGAGGACATCCGGCCGGAGTTCATGCGCCAGTTTAACGGCTTCCCGGCCATTCGTTGCTTCGCCCACAACTTCGATTTCCGGAACCTTGTTCAACCGGGCTCTTATCCCATCGCGGACAAGGGCATGATCATCGGCCAGCAAAACCCGTATCGGTTTGGTCATTGGCTCAAGATTAGGTGAGTGAACTGTCATGTTCATATCATGCAGCCATTGCAGTGGCGTTGTCGAGAGGCATTTCAACGTCGATCTGTGTGCCGCCGAACTTGCCACGGCTCATAGATAATTTACCGCCATAGGTTTCGATACGCTCGCGCATGTTCCGGAAACCCAGACCGCCAGTTTTTGGCAACGGATAAGGCAGTCCAATCCCATCGTCTTCAACCCGCAGCTTGAGCGTGCGCGCGCCGACAGTCAGGGAGATGTTGACTTCCCCGGCTTCGGCGTGACGGGCCACATTTGTCATGCACTCCTGCACAACGCGATAAAGTGACGTCTTTGCGCCCTCCGACAAGCGGGCGTGGCATCGTTCTGCCTCGACGTTGACGGTGATGCCCGATTGGGCCTGGAATTCTTTGCCAAGGCTCCCGAGCGCTGCAGCCAACCCCATGTCGTCCAAAACACTAGGACGCAGGTCCCGGGAGATGCGGCGAACCTCGGTAATGGTTCCGTCGATGATGTTCAGGCATTTGGCAGCTTGGGCCTGAAGGTCTGCGTTTTGGTTGGCTTCGCTATGGATCAATTCAAGCCCATACCGCACGGAAACCAACAGCTGAGATATACTGTCATGAAGTTCGGTGGAAACGCGTTTGCGTTCTTGTTCCTGAACTTCAAGGATCCGATTGGTCAAGGCCTTCAAACGCGTGTCGGCAAAGCGCTGCTCAGAGAATCTGACGGCTGCGATCAAGGTGCCAACGATAATGATCGCGGCAAGCGTTATCAAAAAAATTACGAAAAGTGTTTGACGGATGCTGCGGGCGAAATCGGCTCGTATGGCGGCAATTTCCTTTGCGATGTCGTCGGTATAAAGACCGGTACCGAGCATCCAGCCCCATTTGTCCAACAAGATGGCGTAGCCAAGCTTTTCTTCCACTGTTCCGGTCGACGGCTTGTGCCAGACATATTGGTGGAAGCCGCCGCCCTGCTGCGCAGCCTTGATCAGATTCTGGATCACGAAATCGCCCGTCTTGTCCTGCAAGTCCCACCAATTGTTGCCGACGAGCTGCGGCAATTTAGGATGCACAACGTTGGTGCCGTCCTGCGTGTAGACGAAAAAATAGCCGTCGTAATCAAAGGTCAGATTCTTCAAGATCTCTTTGACCTCGGCTTGAGCAGCCAGCCGTCCGTCCGGTTCGTTTTCATAGATCTGTTCAATCGATGTGAGGGCAAGGCTCACGTAATTCCGGATTTCCTGGCGTTTCGCGGCCAGGATCCGGGTTTCGACGGAACGGGTCTCGGCATCAATGAGCGCGCTGGACTGATAATAGCTGACGCCGCCGATCAGCAACGAAACAGCGATCAGTGGCAGGATCGTGATCAGCAGCAATTTTGTCTTAAACGTCACCCACTTGTTCCTCATATTGCGCGAACCGGCGCCCTAATAGCACTCTCTTGCGTGGAATTCAGTAGTACTACTGAAAAGATGCGCAGAACCACGAATAGCATCAGTGCCGCTTGGTCAACTAGACATACGGCGAGATCGGTGCAAGGGTGTATTCCGGTCCGATATCAGGTCCGTTTAGGGAGGAAACTAATGGATCGTCGTTCGTTTATCAAAAAAGCTGGTCTTGGTGCTGGTGGTATCGCTGCAGGTTCCGCTCTTGCGGCTCCGGCCATCGCGCAGGGCACCAAGGACATGGTCATCGTGTCAACCTGGCCGCGGGACTTCCCGGGTCTTGGTATTCCGGCTCAGCGCCTCGCAGCTCGCATTGCAGAGCTGACCGAAGGCCGCATCAACGTTCAGTACTTCGCCGCTGGCGAGCGCGTTGGTGCTTTCGACTCCTTCGATGAAGTTGCTTCCGGCAACGCGCAAGCTTACATCGGCGCAGACTACTACTGGAAAGGTAAGCACCCGGGCTGGGCTGCATTTACTGCTGTTCCGTTCGGTCTCACCTACACTGAAATGGACGCCTGGATTAAGTTCGGCGGCGGTCAGGAACTGTGGGATGAGCTTGCAGGCGAATTCGGCCTGAAGAACTTCGCCATGGGTAACACCGGCGTTCAGATGGGCGGCTGGTTCAACAAGGAAATCGAGACAGCTGACGACCTGAAGGGTCTGAAGATGCGTATTCCTGGCCAGGGCGGTGACGTCATGGCGAAACTCGGTGCATCTCCGGTTTCTCTGCCGGGTGGCCAGATCTACGAAAACCTGGTTTCTGGTGCGATCGATGCGACTGAGTGGGTTGGTCCGTTCAACGACTATTTCATGAAGTTCTACGAAGCTGCGAAGTACTACTACTATCCGGGTATGCATGAGCCGGGCGCACAGCTGGCCATGGGCATCAACAAGGCATGGTGGGATACACTTGACGCGACCGATCAGGCGATCATCGCGGCAGCTTGTAACGAAGAAAACGCCCTGACCATGGCGGAGACAAACGCCAACAACGGTGTTTACCTCAACCGTTTGATCAACGAGCACGGCGTTGAGCTGCGTGAATTCAACGACGAAATCTATGATGCGTTCGGTGAAGCAGCTCAGGAAGTTCTTGAAGAGGCAATGGACCATTCTCCGATGGCCAAGAAGATCTTCGAAAGCTTCATCAATGCCCGCAAGGACATCGGCAGCTGGATGGCGATTTCCGACGTTGCATACAGCAACAAGCGGAACGCCGTTCTAGGTATTCCTTCATAAGGGATGCTCTTCTACGGATAGGGGCGGGAAACTTCCCGTCCCTTCTTTTTATTGGCACGATAAAAAAGGCTCCGCCACGATGACTGCCTTGGACAGTGTTCAAGACGGATCTCCAGCCATGAATACCGGCACGGGACCAACACCAGAAAGCGCACGTTCTTTTCGACTGTTCGGTTGGGGCGTACTGGCTATCTTGGCCGCATATCTGTTGAACAATTACCTGACATACTGGCAAGACTTGCCCGGCATTGCGCCCATCTATGGTGGTGCTGCAAACGGGTCGCTGCCGATTGTCTGGTCTTGGTTGCAATTGGCTGTTTACGCCGGTTTTCTGGCGGCAGCGTTCGTATATGTTATGCGGAGTACAACACCTCTGCGCGTCGACAGCGCACGGATCAGCAACATCAATACCTTCATAATTCGGGCCGCATTTTTTGCGGTTTTGATCGTTGGATTGGTGGACAGTGCGATCTCATTTCTACGGATCGAAGAGTTGTTGCCGGGAATTGTTGGGCAGGATCTCGCAGATGAGCTTGGCAAGTCTCGGTTCCGCGGCGCCTACGTCCACATGCCGTTGATTGCCTTGTCGATCGTGATCGCCGCCTTTACAAGAACGCTTGGGTTTACCTGGCTCGCATTGCTTGTGGTGGTAGCCGAGCTGGCCATCGTGATTGGCCGTTTTGTGTTCTCCTACGAGCAGGCCTTCCTCGCTGACCTGGTGCGCTTCTGGTATGCAGCTCTCTTCTTGTTCGCGAGTGCCTATACGCTGCTTGAAGAAGGGCACGTTCGAGTGGATGTGTTTTACGCCGGTATGGCTCCGAAGACCAAAGGCTACGTCAACGCGATCGGGTCGGTTGTACTGGGCATGAGCCTTTGCACGACGATCCTTGTTCTTGGCATGGGCGGAAAACAGAACATCATCAATAGCCCGATCTTGGCCTACGAAGTGACACAGGCCGGATTTGGTCTTTACGTGAAATACCTCATGGCCGGTTTTCTGGGAGTGTTTGCCACCTCCATGATGATCCAATTCGTGGCCTATTTCCTGGACGCCATTGCCGACATTCGCGGTGAACCTGGCGGACGGGATCACGAAAACCACCCTGTTAACTAGAGCCAGACGAGATCGTTTGATATGGAACTTTTCTTCCTTCTTCTTCTTGTCGTGATCATGGCGTTTGCGCTTGGCTGCGGTTTTCCGGTGGCATTCGCCCTTCCAGGCGCGGCAATCATCACAATCGGACTTGCGGCCGGTGCCGGCGCACTCTTCGGCGGCGGGGCGGATGCGTTCTTCCACTCTGGCAGCGCGGCTCAATGGCTGAGTGCTGGCGTGACCAACTTCCGGGGTATTTATTGGGAAGCGGAACGAGATACGCTCATAGCGATCCCGCTTTTCGTGTTCATGGGCATCATGCTCCAGCGATCCAAGATCGCTGAGGATCTTCTCGTGACCATGGCGCGGCTCTTCGGCCCGGTTCCAGGCGGTCTCGGAATTTCTGTTGTATTCGTGGGCGCGCTGCTTGCGGCAACAACAGGCATCGTCGGTGCAACCGTTGTGGCGATGGGTCTGATCTCATTGCCAGCAATGCTGCGCAACAATTATTCGGTGCCGCTGGCAACCGGCACGATCGCGGCTTCGGGTACGCTCGGACAGATCATTCCGCCGTCCATCGTTCTGATCATTTTGGCTGACCAGCTCGCAAGTGCGGTCGACCAGGCCGGGTCCATCCGGCAGGCGCTTTACAAGGACAACACTGGTGAACTTTCGATGCCGTCCGACTTTTCGGTCGTGTCGACCAGTGCCGGCGAGATGTTCCTTGGCGCGTTCTTGCCAGGCCTTGTCCTAGTCGGCCTGTACATGCTGTTCATCCTCGGCTTCGCGCTTCTGAAACCAAGCGCTGCACCTGCAGTGCATGAGGAAGGCACATTTACACGCCAGTTTGCAGTGAAGGTTTTCATTACCCTGGTTCCGCCGCTGGCCCTGATCTTCCTGGTTCTGGGTTCGATCATTGCGGGTATCGCAACTGTGAACCAGGCCGGTGCGATCGGTGCTGTCGGTGCAATGATTATGGCTGGTTACAGGCTGCGTGACGGTGAGAAGGGGGCATACACCCCTGCGATCATCGCGATCGTGGCGTTGCTCGCTATCGCCGTGGTGATCAGCTTCATTGGCGCCGTGAATATCAAGCTGATCCAGACAAGCCAGGACCTTCTTGGGCTTGTATTGGCTCTGATTGCCGTCTCGTTGCTGCTGATTGCGATCTTCTGGTCCGGTTGGCGCACACTGAAGCTGGAAGATACCCTCCGTGGTGTGATGGTCGAAACCGCGAAGACAACGTCGCTGGTCTTTATCATCCTGCTTGGTGCGGCGATGCTGACATCCGCGTTCCGGGCCTTCGGTGGTGAAGATCTTGTGAAGGACTTCCTGCAGGGGCTGCCTGGCGGCTTCTGGGCGCAGTTCCTCATCGTCATGTTGGTGATCTTCATCCTCGGCTTTTTCCTCGACTTCATCGAGATTGCCGTTGTGGTTGTGCCGATTGTCGCACCGATCCTGCTTGCAGACCCGTCTGCAAACGTCACGGCTGTTTGGCTTGGTGTGATGATCGGTCTGAACATCCAGACCTCTTTCCTGACACCACCATTTGGCTTTGCGCTGTTCTACTTGCGCGGGGTTGCACCGGCGATCGTGAAAACGGTCGATATGTACAAGGGCGTTATCGCGTTCATTGCACTGCAGCTCGTTGCGCTCGCGATTGTCGGCTTTAATCCGCAGCTCGTGAACTATCTTCCGAACCGCTCGACTCTGTTGTCGGAGACCGCACCGCCGCCGAAGAACCCGCGGCTTCAATACTGCATGGAAAAAATCGTTCATGAGGATTTCCAGCAGAATGGTGACGGCATTCTTTCAACAATCCAGTCGACGGCAAACGTGGACATGCGCTACCTCCCAGAGGATTTGCGCGAAGACTTGGCCGAAGGCTTTGAAAAAGCGCAGAACGCACTTCCGTTGATGCAGGAGATCAAGGACGCAGAGGCGGCGGTAGCGGCAGCTGCGGGCGACTACCGCCCAATCCACGGCCTGGTTCGGGCTCTGGAGCGGGATGCTCGCCGGATCGACGAAACGCTCGAAGAGCTTAAGGTGGTCGTCAGCCGGTCTGGTCCGGAAGGCATCTATACGGTGGAGCAAGGCGAACGGGCTCAGGCACGAATCGACGCTCTCCAGGCCGAGCATGATGCGCTCCTGGCTCAGATCCCTGAGGAATGGAACGACACATACGCGACCTTCTCGCAGATCCAGAAAGCGGAAAATACGGCACGTCTGACGTACCGCCGCAATGCGGATCAAGCCTATGAGCCAGTGCTCGAGCTGAAGGCAATCCTGCGCGACGTCGACGTTGTCGCCGGTTTCGAAGCTGAACTCGAGGCTTTGAAAGAGCAGGTTGCCCAGTTGGAGCCTGAGGCCGCTGTGGACGCGATTGCCGAAATGCGGTCAAAGGTCGGGTCAGCTGAAGGCACAGGCGATATTCGCGATGGTCTGACAGAAGCCCGCAAGATCATGCGGAGCCGGACACCCAACGCGGAAGAGGCGATTGCGGAGATCGACAAGTCGATTGCTGCAGTCCAAGCCGATCTTGCCTGGCGCCAACGTGCGGCATCGGAGCTGTTGCCGCAACTGGAGGCGTATGACGCTGCGGTTGGCAACAACATCGGTCTGCGCCAACAGGACCGCTTGCCGGACGCAATGGCTTTGGAAGTCGCCGGGTGTCTCTCCGATCACAGAGACATTTCGCTCAGCTTCTAAGTTAAACAGAAACGAAAAAAGCGGGGAGAGAAATCTCCCCGCTTTTTTGTTTGAATGGGCGGTTGCTGCGTTGGGGCGCTGAGCTCAATCCCACTTCACATCGCAGGTCAGCATGTAACCGGACCCGTAAATCGTCCGGATGTGGGCTGGGCCGTCTTTCCGGTTTAGTTTCTTGCGGATACGTGAAATGCGAACGTCGATGGACCGGTCGAGGCTTTCATCGCGGCCGCCGTGTTCAAGCAAGTAATCGCGGGTGAGTACCCGCTTTGGTGCTCGCAACAGTGCCTCTAGGAGTGTTGCTTCCCCGGTCGACAGAAAGGTTTCCTCCCCTTCCGGGGATGTCAGGCAGTGGGAAGATGGTTTGTAACTCCAGTCTGCAAAGCGCGCGGCTTCTTCTTTCTTGGCAGCGCGGATCGGTTCACCTCCCAATCTCCGAAGAATCGACCGAATGCGCGCCACGACTTCTCTCGGATCGAACGGTTTGACCACGTAGTCATCCGCGCCGAGTTCCAGACCAAGGACCCGGTCCGTTGCATGTGCGCGGGCAGATAGAACGATGATTGGTACCGAAGAGTGCCGACGGATCTCATTGATCAAGGCCATGCCCTCCATGTCTGGGAGGCCAAGGTCAACTATACAAGCGTCCGGTGTTTCGGCCTCAAGAGCTGCCAGCATTTGCGCTGCAGTTGAAAATACCTCACCTTCCATATCGAAGGGCTGCATTGCCTCAATCAACAGACGACCGATTTCCGGTTCGTCGTCGACAATGAATGCGCGGGTCTTTCCCGTTGCCAAAGGCTTTGAGTGCGAAGAGCGTTCTGATGTCATGGTTGCAGTATTTTGCGGAGTGTTTCCGCGAGTTGGTAGTCGTTAAAAGGTTTAGCTAAAACGGGAAATTCGCAGCTGCTGCTGTTGTCTGCGAGTGCAGACCAATCCGCATACCCTGTCATCAAAGCGATCCCCAACTCTGGCCGGTGCTGGCGTATTTCACGGGCAAGCTTCAAACCGTTGGTCTGCCCTGGCATGATGATGTCACTCAAAACCGCACGCAGCTCCGGCAGGTCCAGCGCGAGTTGGCGGGCATCGTCCGCATTTTCCGCTTTCAATATCGCGAACCCTAGGTTCTGCAGCTGATCAGCGATGGTTTCGCTCACATCGGGATCATCCTCGATCAGCAGAAGCAGTTCTCCAGAGCCGTATTTCAAGGATGCTTTGTCTTCGCTTTCGCCGATGTCCCCCGCGTTCTGCAGCTTGACAAGCGGCAAGTAAATTGTAAGTGCGGTGCCTTCTCCCAGCTTGCTGCGTACCTGGATCGCGCCGCCCGATTGCTGAATGAAGCCATAGACCATTGACAGACCCAATCCGCTGCCAGTGCCGAAAGCCTTGGTCGTAAAAAATGGTTCAAAGATTTTAAGTTGGCTGTCTTCATCCATACCGCTGCCTGTATCAGCAACGGTTATCGCGGCATATTCTCCCGCCGGCACTGACAATTCTTGGGCCTGTTGAGAATCCAGATCAGTTGCCTTCAAACCGATGGAGAGTGAGCCACCATTCGGCATCGCATCCCGCGCGTTGAAGGCCATATTGATGAACGTCGTTTCCATCTGGGTCGGGTCGATCATCGCGCCAATGCTGCGATCTTCGGCATCTATGGTGAGCGAGATGGAAGACGGAAGAGAGCCTTCAAGCAGTCGCGCCGCTGACCCAATCACATCGGCGACCGGAACCCTTTGCGGATCGACCGGCTTGCCACGGCTGAAGGCCAGTAGGCGCTGGATCAGATCAGATCCTCGTTTAGCGGCTTCCAGCATCGGGGTGACCTTGCTGTCGAGTGCTTCCTTGCCAACAGGTGTTTCCATCCTGCCAAGCGTAAGAAGATTGCCCATCATAATGGCCAGGAGATTGTTGAAGTCGTGCGCCAATCCCCCGGTCAGTTTGCCGACGGCATCCATTCGCTGGGATTGGACCAGCGCCGCTTCCGCTGCCTTTTGGTCGCTCGCATCAAGGGACAGAACGAAAATTCCAAGTGTCCGCCCGTCAACGGTCATATCGGGGATGAGCGTCGACCGCATGTAGGCCATCGTGCCATCCAGGCGTTCCCTTTGATACTCATAGCTGACCGCGTTGCCCTCAAAGGCGCGATTGATATGCGGTTCAAGCTCTGCAAACAGCTCGTCGCCCACAATATCCCGTGCTGGACGCCCGGCAATTGAGACTATGGAATGGCCGAACCAGTCCGCATATCTGCGGTTTGCAAACCTGAAAACCGGCCCTGGCGAGAGGTACGCAATGAGGGCCGGGATGTTGTCCGTCACGAGACGCAGCCAGTCTTCACTCTGCTGTAAGGCGTGCGTTCTTTCTTCGACAGTTCGTTCGAGCTTCTCCTGCCGCTGCCGTTCTTCGGTGACATCGGAGTAGATCGTCACGAACCCGCCCTGGGGGAGTGGCGTTCCGGAAACTGCGATGATCTGACCGTTTGGGCGGATGCGTTCGAAATAATGCGGCTCGAACAGTTTGGCGCGTTCGATCCGGCGTTCAATCTTCGCTTTGATGTCTCCCGGGCCATATTCGCCCCGTTCGGCATTTACTCGAATAAAATCTTCCAGGTGAGAACCGCGCTGCACAATGCTTTCCGGCATGTCCAGCATGTCGTACAAACCGCGGTTCCAAGCGACCAGCCGAAGGTCACTGTCGAAGACGGTAAACCCCTGATTAATATGATCAAGAGCCGCCTGCAGCAGGTCGATCTGCGCTTTGAGTTGTTTGGTCTCCTCCATACCCGAACAGTAAGGTGCGATCGAGGCTTTGGCTACTGCCTTGTTTCGCACCTGCAGCGAACTTGCAACATTTCGATAAGATTTGAACATACTGCTGCAAACCACCCGAATTAGCGTGATGGCGTTGGAAGTGGATCAGGCCTTTGTCCGTTTGACAAACCAGATTCTGGTTGAATGGGATGGCACTAGGTAGTTTCATATCCAGCATGAGAACGACCTCGGATAACCGGGGCGCCTTCTAAGGGAAGAAACATCTATGGTAGGGTCGGCCAGCGCTGGACAGCGTGCGGAGGACACCTTTCCGAAAATCCTTCTAAGCAATGGGAAGGTATTCGGATCTCGGACGGCGTTCCGGGAAAAAGATCGGGGGATCTGGCAAAGCTGGACCTGGTCTGAGGTGCTTGATGAAATCCGTGCTTTTTCAATCGGACTTCAGTCATTGGGTCTGAAACCCAAGGACAAGATCGCTATTGTCGGGGCCAACAGGCCGCGTCTGTACTGGTCGATGGTGGCCGCTCAGGCCCTCGGCGCGGTGCCGGTGCCGGTCTATTCCGATTCTGTTGCGGAAGAGATGGCATATGTCCTCGGCCACGCAGACGTGCGGTTCGCGGTGGTCGAAGATCAGGAGCAAGTCGATAAGCTGCTCAGCATGGGTGATGAAGTTCCGTTGCTGGAGCATCTCATTTATGACGATCCTCGTGGCTTGCGCGACTATCAGCAGGATCATCTGCACTTCTTCGACACGGTTCAGGAAACCGGCCGGCAACAGTTATCTGAGAATTCCGGCCTGGAAGCCGAATGGGTCAACGGGTTCTCAGGGTATCAAGGCAGCGACATTGCAGTGATGCTTTACACCTCCGGAACCACTGGGCGTCCGAAGGGGGTCATGCTTTCGTTTGACAACTTGGTAATATCTGCACGCAATGGAAATGCGTTCGACCACCTCGATGAGACGGAAGAGGTTCTGGCCTATCTACCGATGGCCTGGATCGGCGATCACGTGTTTTCGCTCGCGCAGGCGTTTACGGCCGGATATTGCGTGAATTGCCCGGAAAGCATGGACACGATCGATACAGATCGCCTCGAAATTGCGCCAACATATTTCTTCGCCCCGCCGCGTGTTTATGAAAATCTGCTGACCCGGATCATGGTCCAGATGGAAGATGACGGTAAGTTCAAGAAAAAGATGTTTGACTATTTCATGGGCGTTGCCCTGAAGGGCGGCGAGATAATCTTTAACGGTGAGCTAGTCTCGTTTGGCGACCGTCTCCTTTACAATATCGGCGAATTCTGCGTTTACGGCCCTCTCAAAAACCGCATGGGTCTGACGCGCCTAAAAGTTGGCTACACCGCAGGTGAAGCGATTGGTCCGGAGATCTTCCAGTTCTTCCGCTCACTGGGGTTGAACCTCAAGCAGCTTTATGGCCAGACCGAAGCCAGCGTTTACATCACCCTTCAGCCGGACGGCGAGATCTATGGTGACACGGTGGGTAAGCCGGCACCGGATGTTGAGATTAAAATCGCCGACAACGGCGAAGTCATGTCCCGCTCACCGGGTGTATTCGTCGGCTATTTCAAGAATGCTGCTGCGGCAGCCAGCGCAAAGCCCCCGGACGGCTGGGTGCAC
>CALDSI010000279.1 GCA_937911395.1 uncultured Labrenzia sp. | reverse complement strand
GTTGCGCGCTCTCTTGTTGCCTGCGCCTCCTCGCGCGCTTGCTCAGCTCTAAGCTGCGCAAAAAACACGCGCCGTGCGCGATAGACAGCGAGAGCTAGCACGGCTGAGGCGAGAAACAGCATACCGGCTTCCCCGATCCGGTTTCCGGTGCCCGCAAACTCGGTCGACAGGAACAGTGTTTCATAGTCCGCAGTGGTTGGATTGTCTGGAAAATCACGCCATTCGATGATGCGCGGCATATCCTGCAGGGCCCACCAGTAGGCCGTGAACCAGCCTGCCAAAGCGACAAATCCGCTCCACAAAACCAGGCGCCAGGACAACGAAAGACAGGCCATGGCGATCAGTGGAAAAAGGAAGTGAATGCCATAGGCCCGGAACGCGATGATCTGGGGAATGTCCTGGCCCTGGCGCAGGGGGAGGAGAGCGAAGGCGGCGCATACGGCGAGGATGTCGATGGTGTAAATCGTATACTTCAGCCACCAGCGGTCCAGGCGGGTTCCGATGAGAAAATAGGCGATCACGCCATAGATGGTGAGGCTGGCCAATATGCCCATGGCCGTGGGAGAGACAGAGGCCCCGATCAGGGTTGTTGCTGCAACCCAATAGACAGCACAGACCCCAATGACCGCGGTTCGGCATAGGACAGCAAGCTTAAGCCCGGCCCGCTCAGCGGTCTCAAGGCGCGACATCTCCTCGGCTGAAGCTTCAGTCCAACCGGAAGCGGCTCGTTGTGTGGCAGGCGGCGCAGTTTCTGCCAAACAAGGTCCAGTCTAATGCGGCAACAAGAATGCTGCTGAACAATGATAGGGGCGGTTGCGGCGAAGTCGATGTCTTGAAACAAACAAGGATTATCATTCCTGGGTGTGTTCAGGAGGCCAAGCCCTGGACGTGTCAAACAAACATCGCCTGGCCACCAATCCAAAGGGCGCTATTGCGAAGGTGTTCGCGGTGTTCCCGAAATAGAGGATTGCCCACCAATACTGGCCCCCAGAAGAGCAGCTGCTCCGGCAAGGCCTGCACCGTCACCGCCTACAACAGTGTTTGGCACGAGTTTGCCGACGAGACCGACGAGCTCCGGTTTGCGTTCCAGCGATGTCAGGAGCTTTTCCAGTGCCTGCAAGAGTGCAACCCGGTCCTGGCCGAGAACGTCAACTTGAGCGCGCTGACCGCGGGCCAGTTCCTCCAGATACTGCCGTTCTGCCCGGCCGAGAGCTGCGCGTTCCTGTTCGCGCTGGTTGGCGACCTGCACAGCGATCTGGGCTTCGACCAAACGGGGTTGCTCGTCAGCAGTTGAGCGGGCTTGCTCGGTCTCGATCCGTTTTTGCTGCGCGTCCGTTTCGCGTTCATAGGCGGTCGAGAGCTGGTCGGCCAATTGAACCCGGAGACGGGACACCAGAAGTTCCGGCGGGATTGCCGGTTCACCGAGCCGGATTTCACGGATATTCACGCCGGCCTTGTTGCCTTCGATCTTGATCTGTTGCTCGATGGTCTGCTCAAGCGCATCACGGTTTTCAATGAGGTCCAGAACCCGTGTAGGGCGTACCGTGAACTGTGCCGGTTCGACGGGCGTTCCATCAACGTTCTTGTCCGGGACCCGGATTGAGGCGCCCGCGACATTGCGGACGATCGACCGGATTGCCGGCGTCAAAATACGGTTCTCGATCTCGCCCAAACCGCCGACTGAGCCAACCACGACGGGTGCGTTGCTTGGGTCAACCTGCACAAGCGCGCGTAGTTCCAGTGGAATATCCCAGCCTTCAACCTTGACGTAGACGGCACGGTCAGCTGCATCATCCGGAATGCGTTCCTGGACAGAGCGCTCGTTCTGCTGAATGTTGCCCTGCTGGTCGACGGAAAGGTCGATGATGCGCTTGGTGTAACCGCCTTTGTACTCCCAAGTCTGCACCCGTGTATCGACCAGAGTAACCTCGTAAGCCTGACGGTTGAGATAATAGGCACCTGGAAAAAGAGGTTCCTTCCAAATACCAACGCAGCCGCGCGGAACCAGGGGAACGGTCAACGCTTCGCGCGAGGCTGTTGAGGCTGAGACTTCTTCTTCTACACAATTGATCCCGGGTTGGCTGACATTCGACTTGACCACACCCACATGCCCTGCCGGGATGATGGTGGCATTCGTGTTTTCATCGAGCCGCAGGTCAAAGAGATACCGGTTCAAGCGGTATTGGCCCGGCTTCAGAACCGTTTCCTGAGGCCCCCGAATCCCCCCCTTTGTCAGAAAACTCTCGGCTTTGAGCATGTCGCCGACTTCTGAATCGGAGATTGCAGGCGCCATGAACATGCCTGAGGGCATGGCCGCCCCGTCAAGCGCCGTCAGCTGACCGTAATACCCTTCCGGAATGGAGACGACATCCCATTCCTCAAAATCGTAAAGAACCCTGACCAGCGGAATGAAATGAAACCCGGGGCCGAGGATCTGGGCTTGCGGGCCTTTTTCGCCTTCAAGCGCGATGATCCGGCCTTCGGGCAGCTCTTTAAATGCATAGATGCGTTTGAGGTGGCCAACGCTGTTGGCAGCGACGAAGACGAAAGACGTCGACATCAGCATAAAGCCGCCGATGAGCACGAGAAACACGCCGACTGGTTTCCCTGTAAGGATCTTGGACACCCGGGAACTGCCGGCAGCCGCACTTCCCCGTCTGAGCAAGGCACTGGCTCCCAGCACGATGGCGACCAAGCCGATGATAACGCCAAGCATAATCTATCCTCCGGTATGAGATCCCGACAGGGGCTGCCGGTAGTGACCCATTTGAAGAAAAACATAAGAGAGGCCCATGAAGGGAATGTTAAATGAATTTTTAATGTGCGCCGAGCCTGCCGGTGGCCAACAGTGAGATATTGGAAATTTACGTA
>CALDSI010000278.1 GCA_937911395.1 uncultured Labrenzia sp. | reverse complement strand
AACCGGAGATCAGTTAAATTCAGTTTCAATTACGCGGATATGACATTGATCAAGAGCGCGCGTTTTCAGAGCTGATTAGCCGGATACGGAGGACCGCTTCCGGAGCAGATATCGGTGCTCGCCGGTCAGAACAGTTACGCCATCCTGGTTGCGGATCGTGGCGGTCATGACAACAACACCGGTGGTGTTTTGTTCAATCAGCTCGGAAATCACCAATTCCGAATAGAGCGTGTCGCCGACATAGACCGGCTTCATGAACTTGCACTCCAGTCCGATGAAACCGATCAACGCGTCGGCAACCTCTTCGGGAAACGTGCCGGCACCCGCGGCGGATTGGATGAGGATCTGCATGCCATGCGCCAACATGTCCTTGTGACCGATCGACTGGCAGTAGACCCGGTCATAGTGGATCGGATCATTGTCTCCGGACGCCAACTGGAAGGCTGCAAACAGGGCATCGGTTTGTGTGCGGGACGGCAGCCCATAGCGGCGGCCGACCTTCAGGTCTTCAAAAAAGAGCGAAGGTCCAGGCCGATGATCGGCGGGCGTCCAATCGGGTCCGGTCACTTGGTCTGCCATTTAGGATCCTTTCGATTGAGAGTTAAAACATCGGGAAATAGCCTGTTGCAGGCCTTTCAAGGGATATCAGAAATCGGGTTCGGATCTGGCCAGCGCCCGGCGGAGAGCGGTTTGATCAACCAGAAAAGCGTAATGCCGATAAGGGATGTGGCGATGGATAGGGCGAAGCCTGCACGGTAATCACCGGTCCAGTCAAAAAACGCGGACGATAGCCAACCGCCGACAGCACCGCCCAAACCGAGGCCGATGGTTGTTGCACCATAAATCGCGGCAACATTGTTGGGATATAGCCTTGCAACAAGGGCGGAGACGGCCGGGCCGCGCGAGCCCATGGCGGCACCGAAAACAACAACAAACCCAGCTAACACAAGAAGGTTTGGCGTTACCTGGAGCTGCCACAACAGAGCCACGCCAATGGCAGAAAGAATATAGCCGACTGTCACGGAATTGCGCTGGCCAAACCGGTCACTTGCCCATCCGAAACAAACGAGGCCAACCACAGACATCGCGCCGACTGCCCCATATCCGGCGGCAGCGACGACCGGGCTAAACCCTGCTGAAACAAGAAAGGCAACAGCCTGGAGCATTACGGACCAAACGGTCACCGAGGCTAAAAACAACGTTGCAAACAGTCCCCAAAACGCGGGATGCCGCAAAACACCCCCGCCCAGACTGAAGCTGCGGTTTGCCCGGCGCGGCGGAATATGGTCAGCGCCGCCGCCCATTGTTTTCCATGGCAGAAACCAGATCACGGCGACCATTGCAAGGCTGGCCCACCCCAGAATGCCGTAGGCCGTTCGCCAGTCTGTCGCCTCAATCAGGACCTGGGGCAGTGGAACGATGACCACCATCCCCAGCGGGATCCCGGTGTAAGCAAGCGCGTTTGCAAGAGTAATCCGGTGGGCAAACCAGCGGCTTACCAGACCGGAGGCGACTGTCATTCCGGTAGCCGAAATGCCGATACCGGTCATGATGCCGAGGCCGAGAATGGCTTGCCAGAGGTGTTCCATCGTGCTTGCCAGCAAAAAGCCCAAGCCAAACAGGCAAACCCCTGATGTATAGACCGGACGCGGACCAAACCGGTCAAACAACATTCCAATGACGGGAGCTGAAAGCCCGATGGTGGTCATATAGGCGAAGTAGATGGTTCCGTAGGTGCTGCGGCTCCAGCAAAGGTCTGCCGTGACCGGCAAAAGGAATACGGCAAACGTTTCGCTGACGCCGCGGGAAAAGAAATTCATTGCGGCACAAAAGACCAGAACCGCGATTGCGGATTTTGTCATTTCGTGTGTGGCCGGGCCTGGCCGTTTCAACATGCTTGAGGCTCCAATTGGTCTACGCGGCCTAGTTCATCATGCTTGGCAACCAAGTGATGATTTGAGGAAAGAAGATGAGACCAGCGATTGTCAGGACGTCAGCGATGAAAAACAGGAAAATGCCGCGAAAAACATCTGAGAGCGGGATGTCCGGGCGCACACCATTGACCACGAAACAATTGATGCCGATAGGCGGCGTGATGAGGCAGACTTCGGCCATTTTCACCACGATGATCCCGAACCAGATGCTGGCCTGTGTCCCGCTCATGCCGAAGGCGCTGTCGGCTGCGGTGACATCCGGCCCGCCATTCAGAGCCATAACGGCTGGATAAACGACCGGCAAAGTCAAAAGCAGAAGCCCGATTGCATCCATGAACATGCCGAGGATCACGTATCCCAACAAAATCGCGGTGAGGATCAGATAAGGATCGGCATCGAAGGACAATATCCAGTTTGCAAACGTTTCCGGCAGGCCGGAAAATCCAAGAAATCGGCCAAAAATCAAAACACCCCAAATCAACGAGAAGATCATCACCACCAGCTTGGATGTTTCCATCAGGGCGGCCTTGAGGCTCGGCCAGCGCATACCGTTGATCCAGGCCATCACGAGAACCACAAATGCCCCAAGCGCTCCGGCTTCGGTGGGTGCAGCCCAGCCGGTGTAGATCGCGCTGACGATAATCCCGACCACGGCTGCGATCGGCAAAACGCCTGGCAAGGATTGAAATCGCTCTCGCCAGCTTACGCCGCGCACAGCTGGTCCGGCTTCGGGCCGGAATTTGGCCCACAGCACAATAATCGCGGCATAAATCGCTGCGGAGAACAGGCCAGGCAAAAAACCTGCGAGTAGAAGCGCTCCGACTGATTCTTCGACGATGATGGCATAGATAACCAGGATCGCGGATGGCGGGATCAGGGAGGCAAGCGTCCCCCCGGCCGCGACAACACCTGCTGCGAGCGGTCGGTCATAGCCAGCCTTGAGCATCTCCGGGATCGCGACGCGGGCAAAAACGGCCGTCGTTGCGGTCGAAGCGCCGGAAACGGCGGCAAAGCCTGCCGTTGCAAAGACGGTTGCGACCGCGAGACCGCCCGGCAGCCAGCCAATCCAGGCCCGCGCGGCTGCAAAAAGCTGCGATGTCATGCCGGCATGGAATGCGAGATAGCCAATCAGGATGAAGACCGGGATCAGCCCGAGAACAAAACTGACGGATTTAGAATGCGGAATGGAGCCGATGCTGCCGGCCGCCGCATGCCAGCCAATGAGTTCGACAAGTCCGATCAATCCGACCAGCCCGGCCGCGAAGACGACCCGAACACCAATCAGAACAAAAACCAGCAAAAGCACCATGCAGATCAAGCCAAAGAGCGCAGGATTGCTGTAGCAGATGCCGAAGAAAACGCCGGGCGCACCGCTCGTGAGGCTTTCAAGGAAACTCATTTTCCGCCTCCAGCGCTGGAGGCTTCATCCTGGGCGTGATCGGCAGCGGTCTTGATGACCGGCACCGCGACCGGATCCGCCTTAGGCCAGATGAACAGGCGCAGAAAGCCGATGAGTTGCAAGGCCAACCGCAGGAACCAGATAGAAAAGGCGAGTGGCACTAGGAGTTTCGACGGCCACGTCGGAATCGCGTAGTCATATGTGACGTCGCCGACTTCCCAGGAATTATAGAAAAAACTCCAGCTGTAGCGGATGAGAACAGCAATGAGGATCATGCCGAGCAAGGTGGCAACCGCTTCCAGAAACCAGCGCATGCGCCCATGTGTAGCGCCCACCAGCATGTCCATCCGGATATGCGCGCCATACCGCTGCGCATAAGCCACGCCAAGGAACGCGAAAACCGCGATTGCCTGTTCGGATGCTTCCAGAAAACCCGGGATCGGATACCCCGCCAACCGGCAGAAGATCTGGAACGTCGTCACCAACATCACGATGAAGATTGTCAGAGCTGCAATGATATTGAGCGTGTCTTCAACCGCGCCCAATCCGCGGTTCATCGACATCAAAAGGGCGCCGCCGCCATGTGTTCCTGTCATGGGAAATCAGGGTCCGAAGCTGGTCAGATTGCGGGAAGGAGAATGCTCTCGCGTGCTGGAAAAGTGGCCCAGGACGCAGGAACTGAAGACTGTGAAGGAGGCACCGGCTAGGGCCGGTGCCTTTCAATCTGCGTTAGCTGCCGCTGCCGGCATTCAGAACCGTGTCCAGAACGCCTTGTGCATCAAAGCTTTCCTGATTGTCCGAAACCCACTGGCGCCAGATCGGCTCGCCGGCAACGTTCTGGAACTCTTGGCGTGTTGCCGGGTCGTAGGTGACTTCGGTCAAAGCTTCCTGAAAAATCGGAAGATATTTCTCGTCCGCTTTGCCATAGACGTCGCGATAGACTTCATCGACCTCGGGTTTCAGAGATGCAAGCAGGTCCTTGTACTGATCTGGAAGACTTTCGTAGGACGTCTTGTTCAGAACGATCGGGCAATCGGCTGTGCCGGGCTTAAGATTTCCGGTGAACCAGCTCGCCACTTCCTGCAGTTTGTAGGCGCCATGTGCATAAGTGAAGGGGAAGGACACTGCGTCGGCAATGCCGCGTTGAAGTGCGGTGTACACCTCCGTCGCTGGCATGGACTGGCGCACTGCGCCGAGTTTTTCCATGGCCAGGCCAACACCGCCGCCGGCACGCACCCGCAGGCCGTTCCAGTCCTCGAGAGTTTTCGGCGGCTCACCGGTTCCCATGAATTCATACTGGGGCAAGTGCGTCGACGCATAGCTGATGGCGTTCCATTTCTCCAGATCGGACACTGCAACGGGATGCTGATAAAGCGCATCGCGCACGGCGATTGATGTATCGAAATCCTTGATCGGCAGGAATGGCAGGCTCATGACCATCAAGGCAGGTGTTTTTGCCGGATGATAGAAATTGCAGACGATCGCTGCTTCAAAGGCGTTGACCCTCATGCCATCGAGGTTCTCTTTCGCCTTGGACAGCTGATCGCCATAAAAGATCTTGAGCTGGAACTTTCCGCCGGTTTCTTCGGCAAGCCGCGCGGCTAGGTGTTCCGGGCCGGCTGTCAAAGCCCGGGATTTGCCCCAAACCGAGAACTTCCAGAAGACTGGCGGGCCATCAACATTTGCAGCCATTACCGGTTGCGACAGGAGCCCTGCAAATAAACCGGCAGCAATAGCGCCGCAGACCGCGTTTTTGATGCGTTTCATCTTTTCCTCCCAATTGAGATCCACCAAACGGCGGTTTTCGGGCTTAGCGCCCTTTCTCTCCCCCTGCTGACCTGTTCCTGAGGGTGTCGGTAAAGCGAGGGCAGTATTTCTTAGTGTTCTTATTTATGGACTAAATGACCATATATCGAGACATAAGTCCAGCCGGCAATTTTGGCTTTCAGCCCGTCTGGTCACGGACAAGGAGCTTTTTCCGCAGGATTGGAAAATCGCATCGGGGAAATAAAGAAATGAAAATAATAAGTTATAGGATTGATAAGACCGAAGCCTCGCCCGAGAAACCGAATGCACGACTGCGCTGGCCGCCAAAACCTATCGGGTTAAAAGAGCGGTGGTAAGCGCAAGCGTTGCGGCGCGGTGGCAAGCGAACGGTTCTTCGAACGAGGTCGCTATTCGCGTTTAATCGCCTGGATTAATTGCTGGCTGCAATTTGGGCTGACGTGATCTCGATGCCTGAAAAGCCAAACTCCGCTGTCAGTCTTTGCAAAGTCGCGGCAACATCAGCGCATTTGTCTTCAAGCCGGTACTGCGGACCAGCAACAACAACCGCAAACCTGCGGTCATCGACCATCACTGGAATGGCAATTGCTGCAAGGTCCGCACTGTATTCACGAATGCTCTGGTACCAGCCGCGGTCCCGGGATTTTGCGAGTGCCGCTTCAACGTCTTCAGCTGTCATCAGGGCGTTTGCACCATACCGATCAAAGGAAACCTTGCTCAAAAGGGCCGTGCGCTCGGCTTCCGAATAGAGGGATAAAAGAGCGCGCCCGGAAGCCCCGGCATGGATCGGGACCCGCATGCCCACATGCGCTGCGTAGCGGATGGGGGACGGGGATTCAATAACGTCGAGATAAACGGAAAACCGTCCTGCAGGTGCAGCCAGGATAGCTGTTTCGCCGGTTTCATCAGCAAGTCTCCGCAACAGCTCTGCAAGCCGTTCATTAAGCGGATCCGCCGACATGATGCTTTCCGCAACGCTGGAAAGCCTGGGCGTTGGATAATAGCCGCCGCGCCGCGCAGGCTCATACATGTAGCCGCGTTCAACCAGTGTGTTCAAAATATTGTAGGCACTCGAACGCGGCCATCCGAAATGCTGTTGAAGTTCCGCCAGACTGGCTGGTTTTTTGGTGCGGGCGAAATACTCGATCAGATCGAGTGCATTCTGGATCTGCTTAACAGCCATGGGGCACGGTCTTTTGTTGCAAGGCGTTGATTCCGCTGCGTGTCGGCGCAATCAGGCAGCCTGTCGAAGTCTTCATTTCTGGTTTCGGTCTTCTATCGCGCTTTACCACAAAACGCGAGCAATCATCCATGAGTGGCTTGACAATGTTTCAATATATGGACTTATTATTCATATTTGTGGACATAAGCCAAGGTTTTTCGCATGGGCCCTTTGGAAGGCATACGTGTCATAGACATGTCGGCGGTGCTCGCCGGACCAGTTGCTACGCAGACGCTGGGCGACTTCGGCGCCGACGTCATCAAGATTGAGTCTCCGGCAGGTGACATGTTGCGCCAGGTGGGACCGATGCGGTCGGCGGCCATGGGGCCGCTCTATATGAATGCCAACTACAACAAGCGCTCCGTTTGCCTTGACCTGAAAACGGAAGATGGGCGCGAAGTCTTGCTGGGTCTCATCCGGACTGCCGACATCTTCGTCACCAACAGCCGTCCGAAAGCGATGATGCGCTTGGGCCTCTCCTACGACACCATTCAGGCGGTTAAACCGGACATCATTTACACCGCGCTGCTCGGATTTGATGAAGGTGGCCGTTATTCAGGACGGCCTGCTTATGATGATCTCATCCAGGGCGCC
Organism: uncultured Labrenzia sp.; assembly: GCA_937911395.1. Lineage (GTDB taxonomy): Bacteria > Pseudomonadota > Alphaproteobacteria > Rhizobiales > Stappiaceae > Roseibium. Next base: position 749 of record CALDSI010000278.1, on the reverse strand, counting down.
GTAGGGTTGCCATTCCTTCAGGCCAAGGCGAGCGGCGGGGTGCCGCGCTATTTCCCGAATGCAATTGCGGACCGTGCATTTGGTTTGACCGCAGCCAACGCTATTCTTGCGGCGCTCGTTCACAAGGGACGGACTGGCGAAGGGCAGCAGATCAGCATTCCGATGTTTGAGACCGTCGCGAATTTCGTTCTCGGGGATCATCTGGGTGGCTTGTCCTTTGACCCACCACTTGATGGGGGCGGATACCACCGGCTCACATCGAAAGCCCGCAGACCGTTGCGCACGAAAGACGGCTACATTTGCCTGCTTCTTTATTCCGATGCGCAGTGGGGCCGGTTTCTGGAGGTCACTGGCAAGCCGGCCGTTCTGGCAGCTGACAACAGGTTCTCCTCTTTCGCCGGGCGGCAGGAGCACTTTGACGATCTCTGCAAAGCCGTCAGCAGCGTCACAAAGACGAAAGCCAGCAGCGAATGGTTGAGTTTGCTTGAGACGGCGGACATCCCGGTTATGCCAATGCACTCCCTTGAGAGCCTGCTGGACGACCCGCATCTCAACGATGTCGGCTTTTTCGAGACATTCAATCACCCTAGCGAAGGGCGAATGCGGCGCACGAAAGTGCCGACCAGATGGTCCCGGACGCAATCAAATGCGCACAAGCCGCCGCCCGTCCTTGGCGAGCATACCGTTGAAGTTCTGAAGGAAACCGGGCTCAGCGAAGATACGATCTACGAATTGCTGCAGTCGGGGAT